>NZ_JBFTIL010000011.1:0-142982 GCF_056394745.1 Paenarthrobacter sp. 10N417 | reverse complement strand
CGACCTTCGTCGGCCCGATGCACCCCAACACCATCCGCAAAATCGCCTGCGACGCGGACATCCTCCCCGTCCTGCTCGGAACCGACTCCCGCGTCCTGGACATCGGCCGCACCAGCAGGATCTTCCCACCGCACATCCGCAAAGCCATCACCGCGCGCGACGGCGGCTGCGCATTCCCCGACTGCACCATGCCCGCCCCCTGGTGCGAAGCCCACCACATCACCTACTGGTCACACGGCGGCACCACAGGAACCGAGAACGGCACCCTGCTCTGCAGCCACCACCACCACGTCATCCACAAAGAACAATGGCGGATCGACATGAACACCGGCGTGCCCTGGTTCACCCCACCACCACACATCGACCCCAAACAAACACCCCGACGCAACCACCACCACACACCCCAGAGAACATAAACCTGCCCGACAATGATGCCGGGTGCGGCCAGCGCGGTGCCGCGGGTATGCGGAAGTGTGCCGGATGCTCATGGGTGCCGGATGCGATGCACAGATGGGTGCCGCGTGCCTGCGCGCGAGGCGATGCACACGCGAGCCAGGCCCCTGCCTGCGACCTCCTCCAGTTGCCTGATTGCCCCTGCCTGCGACCTGCAACCTGCACAGGCAACCCGTATGCTCTTGGGCCGTTCCAGTGTTCCTAGGACTCACAGGGCCAGTTTCAGGGGCTGTGCTGGGCGGAAGTGGAGCCTAGGCTGAAGCTCGAACCCATACTGAATCCCTAAAGCAACATGGTTGATACTAGCCACTATCGAGGAGCGCACCATGAGGATTGCCGTAACCGGCGGAAGCGGAAAACTGGGCAGGAGCGTGGTCCGCCGGCTGACGCAGGATGGGTACCACGTGCTCAACATTGACCGCGCAGGCAAGAGGGGCCGCGGCTACGTAAATGTGGACCTTCGCAATTATGGACAGGTCCTCGACGTCGTCCTCGGCTTGGACGACCAACACAGCGGTTTGGACGCCATCGTCCATTTGGCTGCCATCCCCGCACCGGGATTGGCTCCGGACGCCGCAATTTTTGAAAACAACATGCTCTCCACCTACAACGTCTTTCAGGCAGCGCGGCGAGCGGGCATCAAGAAGGTGGTTTATGCCTCCAGCGAGACGGTCCTGGGACTCCCCTTCGACATCGACCCTCCCTACATTCCCGTGGATGAGGAGTACGCGGCCCGGCCTGAGAGCACGTACTCGCTCGTGAAACACCTCGAGGAGCAGATGGCCATCCAGCTCACGCGCTGGGACCCGGCGTTGAGCATCACCGCACTAAGGTTCTCCAACGTGATGGACCCCGAAGACTACGACGCCTTCCCGTCCTTTGACGGGGACGCCACGCTGCGCAAGTGGAATCTGTGGGGCTACATCGATGCCCGCGACGGGGCCCAAGCGGTTGTCCGCGCCCTGGAGAAAGGTGCACCCGGTTTCGAGGCCTTCATCATCGCCGCTTCTGACACCGTGATGAGCCGAAGCAGCGCCGAGCTTGCCGCGGAAGTCTTTCCCGGCGTGGAGGTTGTCAAGGAACTGGGCCAGCACGAAACGATGCTGTCCATCGACAAAGCCCGCCAGCTCCTTGGTTTCGAGCCCGAACACAGCTGGCGCGATGTCCACTCCAATCGGACCACCCCCACAGAAGACTGAACGCGCGACGACCCACCCCTTAGCCGCAGTTTCCTGCAAGCACTCGTAAAGGGGTGGGTCGGCGCAGCTTCCTACATTCGTGAAGCTAGACCATAGTCAACACCATGGCGGGATCGGACAGGATAGCGCCAAGGTCCGCCAGGAAGCGTGAGCCCTGTTCGCCATCCACCAAGCGGTGGTCGAAGGACAGGCTCAGAGACATCACCTGGCGTACGGCGATCTGATCATCCACCACCCACGGCGCCTTCCGCACTGCACCCAAGGCCACGATGGCAGCCTCGCCCGGATTCAGGATGGGCGTTCCAGCGTCGATCCCAAATACTCCGATGTTGGTGATAGAGATGGTGCCGCCCGAGAGATCTGACGGAGACGTCTTGCCGGCACGTGCGGTGTCTGTGAGTTCCGACAATGCTGTGGCAAGTTCCCGCAGGGTCAGGCGATCGGCATCCTTGATGTTCGGTACCGTCAGGCCCCGGGGCGTAGCAGCCGCGATGCCAAGGTTGACGTAGTTGTACTGGATGATCTCCTGGCGCGCCCCGTCCCACCGCGAGTTCAACGTTGGGTTGTTCCGTAGCGCTATCAGGACCGCCTTGGCCGCAATGGTGAGCGGAGTGAGCTTATAGCCCTCAAACGCTTTGCTGGCCCGAAGCCGCGCGAGCAATTCCATGGTCGCAGTGACGTCGATCGTCAGGAACTCCGTCACGTGCGGAGCAGTGAATGCGCTCTGCACCATGGCGGCCGCAGTGAACTTCCGGACACCCTTGATAGGCATACGCGTTTCACGTTCGCCGGTCGCTGCCGGCTCCGCTGGTGCTGCGCTTGTGGCTTCCGCTTCACCCGTGAAGTTCTGGACGTCTTCCCGCGTGATGAGTCCACCTGGGCCAGTGCCGGGAACCAGCTGCAGGTCGATCCCCAGATCGCGCGCCAGCTTACGGACAGGCGGTGTGGAACGTGGACGCTCAGCCGTGGCTGCGTCAGGGTGAGGGGTTGACTCCCGCGCCACTTCCGCGGGGCGAGCCTGCGGCGTTTCGGCTTGGGTGGTTTCTGTTTGGACAGTTTCTGTTTGGACGGCTTGGACGTTGGCACGGACCCGGCGCGTGGGCCGTCCGGTGTGCTCGACGACGGCGCCATACCCCACCAGGTTCGGCTCACGTTTGGCGGGATTTGCGGTCGCCCCGCTCGCCTCGACTGGTTGCGACCCGCTGTTCGGTCCAGATCCGCTGTTCGATCCAGATCCCCCGTCTGATGCAGTTTCGCTGGTGGACTCCGGTTCGCCGGCAGCCTGATGTCCAGCGACAGGTCCGTTGCCCCCGTTGGAGGCCCCGGCGTCGTCCACTTCGAAGGAGACGATCGGTTTGCCGACCTCCACCACGGAACCGGGCTGCTCATGCAGGGCCGCTACGACGCCGGCGAAAGGCGACGGCAGCTCGACGACGGCCTTGGCCGTCTCCACCTCCGCAATGACCTGATTGAGGGTGACAGTGTCCCCCACGGCGACCTTCCAGCTCAGGATTTCCGACTCGGTCAGGCCTTCGCCAAGGTCCGGCAGCCTGAATTCCTTGATCATGGTGGCGGTCATCCTTCCAGTCCACTCAGGGAGTTGGGGCGGCCCAAGGTGCGGTCCACGCCATCCAGAATCCTGTCCAGATCCGGGAGATGGTGCATTTCAAGCTTCGAGTAGGGATAGGGAACATCGAAGCCGGTAATCCGGACGGGGGCGGACTCCAGGTAGTTGAAGCAGCGTTCAGTAATGCTGGCCGCAATCTCCGCTCCGAGGCCACCGGATTGTCCGGCCTCGTGCGTGATGACCAGCCGGCCCGTCTTGCGCACGGATGCTTCCACCACCGGGTAGTCAACGGGAGCCAACGAGCGGAGGTCGATGACTTCCACGGAGACTCCTTCATCTGCCGCAGCCTGTGCCGCATCCTTGGCGGTCTTTACCAGAGGGCCGTAAGCCACCAGGGTGACGTCCGAACCGGCGTTGACCACAGCTGCCTTGTCCAACGGCATGACGTTGGAGAGGTCGATCGACTCATCGACGTCACCCTTGTCGTGGTAGCGGCGCTTGGGTTCGAAATAGAGAACAGGATCATCGGATGCAATGGCCTGCTGGATCATGGTGTAGGCGTCCTGGGGGTTGGACACCGCCACTACCCGAAGTCCTGAGGTGTGAGTGAAGTATGCTTCGGGCGATTCCGAGTGGTGCTCCGGCGAGCCAATGCCTCCACCGAAAGGAACGCGGATGGTGATGGGCATCTTGACCCGCCCCTGGGTCCGGTAGTGCATCTTGGCCACCTGGCTGACGATCTGATCGAAAGCAGGATAAATGAAGCCATCGAACTGGATCTCGCACACTGGGCGGTAGCCCCGGTAGGCCAGGCCCACTGCGGTTCCGATGATGCCGGACTCGGCCAGCGGCGTATCAATCACACGGTGCTTTCCAAAATCCTTCTGGAGTCCGTCGGTGACACGGAAGACACCACCGAGGGAACCAATATCCTCACCCATGAGGATGACCTTGGGATCGTTTTCCAGTGACTTGCGAAGGCCGGCGTTGATAGCCCGGGCAAAAGTGAGCTGGGACATCAGAGTGCACCTTCCTCGACCGGYTGGTTGAAACTGTTCAGGTAGCGCGAATACTGATCCTTCTGGCGTTCAATCCAGGAATTGGGCGTGCTGTAAACGTGGTTAAAGACGTCCAACGGCTGCGGATCAGGCATGTTAACGCAGCTGGTACGGAGTTCGGCTGCAACGGCGTCGGCCTTGGCTTTGACTCTGCTCTCAAGGTCTTCGGTGAGCAGGCCCTTGGCGTCAAGGAGCCTCCGCAGGCGGAGAATAGGATCCTTGGCAGCCCAGTCCTCCAGCTCGTTCGGGTCCCGGTACCGCGTGGGATCATCGGCCGTAGTGTGCGGACCCATGCGGTAGGTGACCGCTTCGATAAACGTTGGCCCGCCACCGCTGCGGGCGCGATCCAAAGCCCAGCGGGTAGCGGCCATGACGGCGAGGACATCGTTTCCATCAACGCGCAGGCTCGGGATGCCGAACCCTGTAGGCCTGTCGGCCAATTGAACGTGGGACTGAACCCGCACGGGTTCGGAAATAGCCCAGTGGTTGTTCTGGCAGAAAAAGACCACTGGAGCCTGGAAACTGGCGGCAAACACCATGGCCTCGCTCACGTCACCTTCGCTCGTGGCGCCATCCCCAAAGTAGGCAAGTACTGCCGTGCTGGCGCCGTCCAGTTGGACGCCCATGGCGTAACCGGTGGCGTGGAGGCTCTGGGAACCAATGATGATTTGGGGCGTCGCCATGTTGATTCGCTTTGGATCCCAGGAGTACAGGGCATTTCCCCGCCAAACCTGGGCGATCTCCGAGACATGGGCTCCACGGATGTACGCGACGCCGCTTTCACGGTAGCTGGGGAAAACAAAGTCGTCGTCGCGCAAGGAACGGCTTGAACCGATCTGGGCTGCTTCCTGTCCCAGCAGCGGCGGCCATAGGGCCAGTTCTCCCTGCCGCTGGAGGGCTGTGGCTTCGGTATCGATGCGGCGGATGACTGTCATGTCCTCCAACAAGGAGCCCAATTGCTCATCGCCGATGTCCTTGATCCAGAGATCAAATTCCGGGTGGCTGATCCGTTCGCCTTCCGGCGACACCAACTGCAGGAGGTTGCCCCCCGTCCGCAAAGGATTATGTGCACTTTGTCCGGGGCGCGGAGCGTCATTTTGCACTCCCTTGCCCGCCTTATCCGTCAACACAGGTGATCGCAACCTTCCGGCTAGGTTTTGTCGGCCCTGCTGGACTTGTGATCCAAGCACAGACCGACCCCCTGGCTCCTTCGCCAGCGTTAATTGTGACCCTACTCACAAGACGCATGGGGTACAACTACCGATGAAAAACTTGAGCATTCTGCCATGTTGACAGGGGCCAGGCCGTGCTAATCTTGCGCATTATGCAACCTTTGGATGGCACTGACACCCGGCTCCTTTCAGCGATGGCAAAGGATCCCAGAGGGACCGTTGTGGCCCTCGCCCAGAGACTTGGCCTGTCCCGCAATACCGTCCAGGCACGCATGGCCCAGCTTGAGAAGAAGCATGCTTTTCTCTCCTTTGAGCGGCGCATCAATCCGGTCGCCCTCGGCTACCCCCTCACGGCATTCATCACCGTGCATGTCCAGCAACAGAAACTCGCCTCCCTCGCGAAGGATCTTGCGGACATCCCGGAGATCCTGGAAGGTTTTGGCCTCACCGGATCAGCCGACTTGCTCTTGCGGGTGGTGGCGCTGGATGCCGAGGACCTTTACCGGATCAACGGCAAGATCCTTGCGTGCGACGGCGTTGACCGCACCGACACTGCCTTGGCGATGCGGGAAATGATTCCGTACCGGGTGCAACCCCTGCTGGGTCGGCGCTCTGAAGGCTAAACCCCCGGCTTTCACCTGCCGTTTAGTACCTTTTGGCCCTTGCCTGTGGAACCGTGAATGCGATTTGATTCAGATGGACGCATCGGGGGCCGGCCAGCGGTTTCCGGCTACGTGGTGGCGCTGCCGCAGGCTGCCGAAAGGGGCACTACAGTGAGCAACCCGCAGGAACCGAATGGTCGCGACGGACAGCGCAGCGGAAATCAATACGGTGGAAGCGAATACGGCCAGAACCCACCACCCGTCCCGCCCGGCCCCGGGTACTCCCAACCGAACGAAACTCCACCGCAGTGGCAACAGCCGCCGTCGTCCCCGGGCTCCCAAGGTCAGAACGCCCCTGGACAGTACCCACCGGACCAAAACCCGTACCCGCAAGGCCAGTACCCGCCCGGTCAGTACCCGCAGAGCCAGTACGCGCCCGGCCAGTACGGCCAGCAGTTTCCACCGCCGGCCAAGAGCAGGAAGGTGCTCTGGATTGTCCTGAGTATTGTGGCAGGAGTCATCGTCCTGGCCGTGGTGGGCATCCTGGTGCTGGTGAATGTCGTGGGCAGCGCGACGTCGAAGGCGAGATCGTTGGCTGACGAGTTCACCAACCTGGTTGTTTCAGGGCAAACAGAGCAGGCTTATGACAACTATCTGCACCAGGCCTTGAAGGACGAACTGGATAAGCAGTCCTTCATCGACGGCATTGCCAGCCTGGAACTTGACGACTCATGCAAACCCAATTACAGCTCGGTGAGCGTGAACTCGAACAACGGCAATAATAAAGCGGACATCGCGGGAACCTTGCAGTGCAGTGGCAAGACCATCGATCTCAAGTACGTTTTCGAAGGGACCGACGATCTCAAAATGAGCAGCATCCGCCTCCGTCCATAACGGCGGAAAAATAATCCAGTTTCCACCCATCCGCATCCATTCATGGTCCGAATCACTGTTTGAGAGCCCCGTCCGGGGTTCCACAGGACGGCCGGGAAAGTCCCTGCCATCACCGGAAGGTTCGGACCAATGCGTACTTCGCCCAATCGCTTGATCGCCACCATCTTCGGAGCCGTATACCTCTTGGTAGGCGTGCTCGGATTCTTCGTCACTTCGGGAATCGGGTTCTTCGCCACCGAAGGCGCCAACCTGATCATCTTCGCGGTGAACCCCCTGCACAACGTCATTCACTTGGCCATAGGTGCAGCCCTTCTTTACGCGGGCATGAACAGCGTCACGCTTTCCAAATCCGTTAACAGCGCGGTGGGCGGCGTCTATCTGCTGGTGGGTATCCTCGGCCTTTTCCTCGTGGGTACTTCGCTGAACATCATCGCCCTGAACGGGGCAGACAACGTCCTGCACCTGGCCAGCGCTGTTGTGCTTCTGGGTGTCGCCCTGTCCCAGGACAAGGCCGTCGTCGTCTCGGCCCGCGCCTGATCGCGGAACCTCACCCACGGAATCCCTGATCGCGGAACCATCGAGACCGAGGACAGCGCCATGGCAGTCAAATATCACCCCACACTGAACGCGGCCGCGTTGTTGTTCGTCTACTTCGCGGCCATGGCCGCCGGGATGGTGGAACTGTCCATTGCGGCTGGCTGCCTGACAGAAGCTGCTGCGCTTGGCTTGGTGGTTGCTGGAATGGTTGCCCTGGCAGCTGGACTCGCTTTCCTGGCGTGGTCTTTATGGGGGCTCCACCGCAACACCCTTGTCTTCCGCCGGCTTGCCTTTCCCGCTCTGGCGGTTGCGGCCGCTACCCACATCGCCGTCCTTACAGGCGGTTTGGCGGCTAGTGAACCGTCGCTTGACGTGAGCCATCTTGCCGCCTTGGGCCTATCGCTCATGGCACTTGGCGGAGGCGGTTGGCTGGGTCGGCAGCAAAAGACCAACGACGGCGGCGCCCACGGCCTGCCAAGGACCGGGCGGCTTCTGGCAGCCGCGTTCGGGGCCGCCGTCGTTGTTGCGTCAGTTGCCACGCCGGGACTGGCAGCATCCATGGCAGGCCAGCACGCCGTCCCCCACGGCGAACACGGCCAAGTCCCCTCCGAAGGCACACCTCCAGCACAGATTCCAAGCCACCACCACTAGTGGCAATCTCCCGAACCCGCGCACCATCAACATTGCCCACTGTTGATGGTGCGCCCGGTTCGTGGATCATGGAGCCATGGATCCCGTTGAGGCGCTCGAAGAAATCTCCTTTTGGTTGGAACGTGGCCAAGCCCCCACCTTCAAGGTCCAGGCCTTCAGGAAAGCGGCCGACGCCGTTCGGCAGCTTCCGCCCGACGAGTTGGCCAGGCTCGTCCGGAACGGAAGAGTCACGAGCCTGAAAGGTGTTGGGGACCGAAGCCGTGAAGTCATTACCCAGGCTCTGGAAGACAGGGTGCCCGATTATCTGGCCGACCTTCGCGAGCGTGGCGCGGAATCCTTGGCGTCCGGCGGCGACACCCTCAAGGCAGCGTTACGCGGTGACCTGCACAGCCACAGCAATTGGTCCGACGGCGGCTCACCGATTGAAACCATGGTGGCTGCCGCCAAAACCCTGGGCCGTGAATACCTTGCCCTCACTGACCACTCCCCCAACCTGACCATCGCCAATGGCCTCAGCGTTGAACGGCTGGAGAAACAGCTCGGTGTGGTGGAAGGGATCAATGCTAATCAGGACGGCTTCCGCCTGCTCAAAGGCATCGAAGTGGACATCCTGGAGGACGGGACCCTGGACCAGACGCCGGAAATGCTGGACCGGCTGGACGTGGTGGTGGCCAGTGTCCACTCGAAGCTGCGCTCGGACAAGAAGACCATGACCAAGCGGATGCTTGCCGGAATCAGCGATTCACACACGAACGTCCTGGGGCATTGCACGGGCCGCCTGGTTCAAGGATCGCGCGGCACCCGTCCTGAGTCCGAATTCGATGCCATGAAGGTCTTCACCGAATGTGCCGAGTGGGGCGTCGCCGTCGAAATCAATTCACGGCCGGAGCGGCAGGACCCTCCGGACGCGTTGATCAAGATGGCGCTGGACGCCGGCTGCCTCTTCAGCATTGACAGTGATGCCCATGCCCCTGGCCAACTCGATTTCCTTCAGTATGGCGCCGAACGTGCCGAGGCACTTGGGGTGCCCAAGGAACGGATTGTCACCACATGGCCTTTGGAACAGTTGACGGAATGGCTCAGCCTCAAGAGGTGATTAGTCCTGGCATGCCCGAGGGCTCCCCCGCCGTTTGGCAGAAGGAGCCCCCCGTGTTTGGCCTCGATTCTTGTTGACCTCAGTGATCCACTGCTTTCTCTGCACCGATACCTGTCAGTGAGCGGACTTCCATCTCCGCTTGCTTGGCCGGATCCTCACGGCGCTTATCCAGGACGGTCCCCAGCCAGCCCAGCAGGAATGCGAGGGGGATGGATACGATGCCCGGGTTGCTCAGCGGGAAGAACGCGAAGTTGGCTCCCTGGATCATGGACGTCTTTGCACCCGAGACCACGGGCGAGAACGCAATGAGCAGGATGGCCGAGGCCAGGCCGCCATACATGCTCCATACGGCACCCTGTGTGGTGAACTTCCGCCAGAACAACGAGTAGACGATTGTTGGCAGGTTGGCCGAAGCTGCCACTGCGAAGGCAAGAGCCACCAGGAAGGCGACGTTCTGGCCGTTGGCGAAGATTCCACCGAGGATGGCGAGAATACCGATGACCACTACGGTGCGCCGGGCCACCTTGACCTCTGTGGTGGCGTCGGCCTTGCCCTTAGAGATGACATTGGCGTAGATGTCATGGGCAAAGGACGCCGCAGCCGTGATGGTCAGTCCCGCTACCACTGCCAGGATGGTGGCGAAAGCGACGGCGGATATGAATCCGAGCAGCAGCGGCCCACCGAGGTGGAAGGCCAGCAGGGGTGCGGCAGAGTTGACGCCGCCGGGTGCGGACTTGATCGTGTCTGCTCCAACCAAAGCCGCTGCGCCGTAACCCAGTACCAGCGTGAACAGGTAGAACAGGCCGATCAGCCAGATCGACCAGACCACGGATTTGCGTGCTTCCTTGGCTGTGGGAACCGTGTAGAAACGCATCAAAACGTGTGGGAGGGCAGCTGTGCCGAGGACCAGCGCCAAGCCCAGGGACATGAAATCCAGCTTGGACGTCTCCGTCTTCCCGTACTGCAGGCCTGGGTTGAGAACGGCCGGGTTGTTGGCGGCCTCGGCCGCGGAACCGAGCAGATTGGAGAGATTGAAGCCGTAGATCGCCAGCACCCAGGCGGTCATGACTGCAGCTCCTGCGATCAGCAGGATGGCTTTGATGATCTGCACCCACGTGGTGCCCTTCATGCCGCCGATCAGGACGTACATAATCATCAAGGCGCCGACGACGATGATCACCAAAGCTTGTCCGCCCCAGTCGCTGATGCCCAAGAGGAGCGAAATCAAGCTACCGGCTCCCGCCATTTGCGCTAGCAGGTAAAAGAAGCAAACCGCAAGGGTGGAGAGGGCTGCCGCTATTCGGACGGGACGCTGGCGCAGTCTGAACGACAAGACATCGGCCATGGTGAACTTGCCGGTGTTGCGCAAGAGCTCGGCGACAAGGAGCAATGCCACCAACCATGCAACGAGGAAGCCGATGGAGTAGAGGAACCCGTCATATCCGTTGATAGCAATGGCGCCAGTGATACCGAGGAACGAGGCCGCCGAAAGGTAGTCGCCCGCGATCGCTGTACCGTTCTGTGAACCGGTGAAGGAACGGCCGGCCGCATAGTAGTCCGCCGCGGTCTTGTTGTTCCTGCTGGCCCGGAAGACGATCACCATGGTGACGGCCACGAAGAGCGCGAAAATACCCATGTTGAGGAGCGTCGTATCCTTCAATGCGGCGACGTTTACCGCGGGGACAAGGGTGCTGATGTGGTTCGTGGTCATTTGGCTGCCCTGCTGATCACATTGCCGTCCTTATCGAACTGGTGGCCCTCGATCTCGTTGCGGATATCGGCAGCGATGGGGTCCAGCTTCCGGTTGGAGTAGCTCACGTACCAAGCGGTGATGCCGAACGTGGTGACAAATTGGAGCAGTCCGAGGATCAGGCCGACGTTGATGTTGCCCCAAACTTTGATGGACATGAAGCCGACGGCGTAGTCGGCCAAGAGAACGTAGGCGAAATACCAAAGCAGGAACGCCACTGCCATTGGGAAGACAAAACTGCGGTGCCGCTTGCGCAGCGTCTTGAACCGTTCCGTTTGCTGGACTTCCTGGAAGTCCACGGACGCTGTTGCGTCCTGGGGTTGGGCCTCATTACCCATGGTTCCTCCTGATTGTGATGTGTCCACATCAGCTCCACACGCTTTGCCAATGTGACTGCAATCACTATCGAACGCGCCGTGCCAGTGGTTCCAGAGAACCAGCTGCCACCGTCGCCCAACGGTCAGGATGCTGCGCCGAACGGTGGGACGTGAGCGAGCATCAGGAAAAACCGCGCAGGATGTGAGCGAGCATCGGGAAAAAGCCGGTGGGATGTGAGCGAGCATCAGGAAAAACCGCGCAGGATGTGAGCGAGCATCCGGCTACTCTGGCTCTATGCCTGACTCCCCGCTCTTCACCGCAGCCGCGATCGCCGTGATCGTGCTGGCCGTCGCCGTCGTCGTGGGTGTTGGGTTGAAGGTGATTCGCTCCTTCCGGGACCTTGGTACGGATGCTGAACGCGCCACCTACAACACACTCCATGCAGCCTCGCGTGCAGGGCAGCACCTGCGTGGCGGACTGCAAGCCTCTGGCGCGGCCAAGGCGAGCAAGCAACTGCGAATGCTCCTCGGCTGTGATGCGTTGGCCATCACGGACACCGGTTCGGTCCTTGCATGGGATGGGGCTGCCGAGGAGCTGAGGCCCTCCCTCATGCGTCACGCCGCGGAGGTGCTGGCGACGGGCCGGACTGCCGTGGTGCCCCACGCAGGGCATTCGGCGCACGCAAAATCCGAGCACGGCCACCATGACTTCAGTGCCGTTATTGCCCCCATCCGTGCTGGTTCCAGGGTGGTCGGATCGGTGGCTGCCCTTGCGCCTGCGGCTGGCGCCGGACTGGTAAGGGCCACCAGCGAAGTGGCTGACTGGATTGCCGCCCAGCTTGAGCTGGCTGAATTGGAGGCGTCGCGGACTCTGCTCATGGAGGCAGAAGTCCGGGCTCTTCGTGCTCAAATCAGCCCCCACTTCATTTACAACTCCTTGAACGCCATCGCTTCTTTCATCAATACAGATCCAGCACGGGCCAGGGAGCTCGTGGTGGAATTCGCCGACTTCACCAGGTACTCCTTCCGCAGGCATGGCGACTTCACCACGGTGGCCGAGGAACTGCGCTGCATCGACCGCTACCTTCTTCTGGAACGGGCCCGGTTCGGCGAGCGCGTGCAGGTGAGCCTTCGGATCGCACCCGAAGTGCTGAGCACCGTCATACCGTTCCTTAGCCTGCAACCGCTGGTGGAGAACGCGGTCCGGCACGGCCTTGAGGCGAAGGAAGGCCCCGGACACATCACCATTTGCGCCAATGATTCCGGCGCGTTCGCCGAGGTCACCATCGAGGACGACGGTGTGGGGATGGAACCTGAGCACCTGCGGTCCGTGCTTGCCGGACATACGGACGGTGAGCACGTGGGCTTGCGCAACGTGGACGCCCGCTTGCGGCAGGTCTATGGGGACGAGCACGGCCTCGTTATCGAAACGGCCCCCGGTGAAGGAACATTGATCACCATGCGGGTGCCCAAATCCCAGCCAGGACATGACGCCTGACACACCGGGCTAATCTTTAATCATGATCAACGTGCTCGTCGCTGATGACGAACTGCCTGCCGTGGAGGAGCTCGCTTTCCTGCTGGGGCGGGATGCGCGCATCGGGACCATCCATCGCGCCTCGTCCGGGGCCGAGGCTTTACGGATCCTTGACCGGGAGTCCGTTGACGCCGTGTTCCTCGACATCCATATGCCGGCCCTATCTGGTTTGGACATCGCCCGCGCCATCGCGCGCAGCAGCAGCCCGCCCGCCGTCGTGTTCGTCACCGCTGACGAAGACTGCGCGTTGGAGGCCTTTGACCTCGCTGCCATCGACTATCTCCTCAAGCCGCTCCGTGCCGAGCGGCTGGCACGATCCGTGGACCGGATCAGCGAGCTGATCAAGGACGGCGCTCCTGCTCCCGAAATGATCACGGTGGACTTGGGAAGCACTACACGCATGATCCGTCGGGATGATGTCAGCTACGTGCAGGCGCAGGGCGATTACGCCAGGCTGCACACAGCCGAAGCCAGTTACCTGATCCGCGTCCCGCTCAGCGATCTGGAACAGAAGTGGGCCGAAGCCGGTTTTATCCGGATCCACCGCAGCTACCTGATTGCCTTGGACCATGTGGGGCATTTGAAGCTTTCTGCGACTGCCCCCAGCGTAAGAGTGGCTGGCGCGGAACTGCCCATTAGCCGGCGCCACCTGCCATCGGTGCGTGACAAGCTGCAATCCACCCGCATCCGGCCTCAAGGATGACGCGCGTTCGGGTCACGGCACCACACCAAGCAGCCATACCGACCCCCACCCGGTTCCCTTACGGTGGCGAAGTCGCCGAGGATTCGGACGCGGGACGCGTTTTCGTCCGTTCCCTCATCCGCTCGCAACTGCGGCTCGCATTGGTGGTGGCCTGCGGCTTCCTGCTCATTCTCGCTGCGTTCGCCCTGTTGCTGGTCTTCGGACCAGGGGTGGCCGAGACCCGGATCCTGGGCATTCCGCTCGACTGGCTGTTGCTGGGGCTGGGGATCTACCCCGTGATCGGCCTCAGCGCCTGGCTGTACAACCGCGCGGCCGCACGCAATGAAGCCCGATATCGGGACCTTGTGGAGGACAAGTGAACCCTGCTGTTGGTTTGGTCGCCTTTCTGGCAGTTTCGATCACGACGGCGGTCATCGGCTTCTATGGCCTGCGCATCTCACGCACTACTGGAGACTTCTACGTTGCCTCGCGCACAGTCCCGCCGTGGTGGAATGCCTCCGCGATTGGCGGCGAATACCTGTCCGCCGCGAGCTTCCTGGGCGTCGCGGGACTGATCCTGCTCTCCGGAACCGATGCCTTGTGGTTCCCTGTTGGTTACACCGCTGGTTACCTCATGCTGTTGCTTTTCGTTGCCGCTCCCCTGCGGCGCTCTGGCGCGTACACCATCCCGGACTTCACCGAGGCGCGCCTGGATTCCAAGATGGTTCGACGCGTCACAAGCCTGGTAGTGGTGGCCGTCGGCTGGCTGTACATCGTGCCCCAGCTTCATGGCGCTGCGCTCACCATCCGCATCACCACGGGACTGCCGTCTTGGGTAGGTTCGACGGCGGTGGTGCTGGTGGTGTGCCTCACGGTGGTGGCAGGTGGGATGCGGTCCATTACGTTCGTCCAGGCTTTCCAGTATTGGCTCAAGCTGACTGCGTTGGCCGTTCCCGTGATTTTCGTGCTCCTGGTGCTGGCTGGAAACGACACCCCGCACCAAGCCCAGCTCCCGGTCAATCCCACTGGCCAGCCAGCCGCCAGCGCCTACCAGAACATTTCGCTCCTGGTGGCACTGCTCTTCGGGACGTTGGGCCTGCCGCACGTCCTGGTACGGTTCTACACAAATCCAGATGGACAATCGGCACGCCGCACCACATTGATCGTCCTTGGACTGCTCTCTGTGTTCTACCTCTTCCCCACGCTGTCCGGCGCTCTGGGAAGAATCTTCGCCCCGGAGCTGGCACAATCAGGACAAGCCGACGCCCTGGTCCTGCTGTTGCCTGGCAAGCTCGTGGGAGGAACAGCCGGCGAACTCCTCTCAGCCCTCGTGGTTGCCGGCGCCTTCGCCGCGTTTCTGTCCACCACGTCCGGGCTGGTCGTTTCGCTCTCAGGCGTCATCAGCCAGGACCTCTTTGGGGGAAGCGTCCGGGGATTCCGCCTCGCGGCGCTGCTTGCCGCCGTCGTGCCTTTGGGTTTTGCTTTCATGACAGACACTCTGGCCTTGGCCGGGAGCGTTGGACTGGTCTTTGCCTTTACGGCCTCCACCATTTGTCCCGTGTTGCTGCTGGGAATCTGGTGGCGTGGGCTGACCGATGCCGGGGCAATTGCGGGGATGGTGACCGGTGCGCTGCTGTGTGGCGGGGCCATGGTGATGGGCACTGTCATGGGCCAGGGCAATGCTCCTGCCTGGTTGGCGCAACCGGCTGCATGGACGGTCCCCGCTGCTTTCGCAGTGACGGTGGCAGTCTCCGTCTGGACCAAGAACCGTGTGCCGGCTTCCGTGAACCGCGTCATGTCCCGCCTGCACGTTCCAGAACGGCCAGTGGCAACGGAACGCTGACAGAAGGCACTGAACCGGCGCCCTGTTGTATTGGCACCCTGTTGTCCGGGCATGGCGCAAGGTGGACAATGACGCCATGTCCGAGGAACCGGGTGCAGCCAGCCCCGAACCGCCCATGACCCTACCGGCGTTGTCGCCCAGCATCAGGGCCCAGCTGCTGGCCACCGAACACTGGAGCCTTCTTGCTTCAAGGAGCACTACACAAGGTGAGGTGCTCACGCGTATCAGCATGTTCCTGACGTTCACATCGGCCAGCCTGCTGAGTGTTGCCCTGGTGGGACAAGCTACGCAATTCTCCGAAGCCTTCAGGGCATTCGCGCTGACCATCCTCACCATTGACCTGATGGTGGGGCTGTTAACCCACATACGCGTCATCAGCGTCGGAATGGAGGATCTTATGTACGTCATCGCCATGAACCGGTTGCGGGCCGCGTACGTAGATCTGGATCCAGGCATGGCGAGGTACCTTATGGCTGGATCCCACGACGACCAAGAAGGTTCGAAACGTACGTACTACTTCTTCGGCGGCAGGAAGGACTTCAGCCAAGTGGCCGGCAGCAGCATGATATTCATGGCAACTGTAAACGCAGCACTGATCGCCTTGTTGGTTGGCTCGGCGCTGTTGGTGGCAGGACTGCCAGCCGCTGTCGCGGTGGGCGTTGCCGTCGTGGCAGCACTGGCTTTTTTCGTTACAGTGCTGGCTCGAGGGAGGCGCCGCTACCTCGATGTGTGGAAGAACAACCCACCCATCTCCCCAACACCACGTTAGTTTGGAGGCCTTCTCAGTCGATGGCCGCCATCAGTTCAACCACACGGTCAAGGAATGCATCCACCTGGGCTTCGTCATAGCCTTCGTCGCCCTTGGCGGCGCGGAAGACGGCGCGGCGAACGGTGTCCACGCTGAGGGGCTGATCGTGTTCCAGGTAACCGATGAGTTCGGCGCAGAGTGCATCCACGTCCTGGACGTTGTAGCTGCGGACTTTCTTCTTGGCCGGGCGGCGGAATCGTTCGCCGTCGGGCCGGTGCAGCCGTCCACGAAGGATGCCGGAGAGTTTACCGATCTGCCGCAGCCAGGCTTCCTCGCCCTGCTGGCTGATGAGGTCATCGCGTTCCCGCCTTGCGAAAGCGTCTTCAAGCCGATCCAACGCGGCGTCGACGCTGTTGGCGTCGTAACCACCCTTGACCGGGTCAAAAGCTACATCGCGTACATCCGTACTGGCCACTTGATCGGCGGCACCCACAGGGTTCTCGAAAGAAGTCCTGGCACGGCTAAGGAACGCATCCACTTGCTTGGCGTTGTAGCCATACTTGCTGCGCTCAACGCGATCGAACGTTGCGGGAATCTGGCGACGAATATCCAAAGTCACTAATTTTCCTTCATCGGGGTGTCAGACGCCGCTCAGCAGCGCGAACAGAACATAGGCTACAGGGGCCGCGAAGACGATCGAGTCCAAACGGTCCATGACACCGCCGTGGCCGGGAAGGATGCTGCTCATGTCCTTCACGCCAAGTTCGCGCTTGACCATGGACTCGGCGAGGTCTCCCGCCGTCGAAGCAGCAACCATGCCGGTAGCCAGCACCAGGCCAACCCACCACGGTTTGTCCAACATGAGGACACACGCAAGAACACCAATGATCATGGCGCCTGCGACAGAACCGGCAAATCCTTCCCAGGACTTTTTGGGACTGATTTTCGGTGCCATCGGGTGCTTCCCAAAGGAGGCGCCCACGATGTAACCGAACGTGTCATTCGATACGACCAGGAGCAGCATGGTGGCGATCTGCCAGGCTCCACCTGGAATGCCGTCCGGCCACAAGCCGACCGGAGTCGCGCCGCCGCTGGCATGCAGCGGGAGCGCGGCGAAGCTGATCAGGAACGGTATCCAAGCGAGAGTGAAGACACCCGCGAAGACGCTGCGGGGGGCACCTGCGGCACTCTCAATGGAGCGCCACAGCAGCACTGCGACGCAGCTTGCCGTCATGGTGAACAACAAGCCTTCCAAACCGCCAAAGTAGGCGGAAACAGGCATCACCAGGGTTCCGATCATCACTGGGATGATCGGCATCCTGGTCCCCTGGGCCTCGAGGGCCCTGAAAACTTCCCAAACGCCCAGCACCGCAAACGATGTTGTGAGCAGGACGAATCCGAGCGGGAGGAACAGCAGTCCCCCAAGCACGGCGAAAAGCATGGCAAGCCCGACGCCGATGGCAGCCGGAAGATTACGGCCTGCCTTCGGCGTCGGGTTCCCTCGCAGACGCCTGACGCGTTTGCTCGTATCGCGTGTCGGGACCCGCCCAGCGGGTGCCGGCTCTGCCTGGTTCATTAGACCTCGAGCAGCTCGGCTTCCTTGCGCTTGAGCAGTTCGTCAATGCTGTCGACGTGCTGCTTGGTGATGGCGTCGAGTTCCTTCTCACCGCGTGAACCTTCGTCCTCGCCGGCGTCGCCGTCCTTGACGAATTTGTCGATAGCGTCCTTGGCCTTGCGGCGGATGCTGCGGATGGAGACCTTGGCGTCTTCACCCTTGCCCTTGACGATCTTGACGTATTCCTTGCGGCGCTCCTTGGTGAGCTCCGGGATGGTGACACGGATGATGTTGCCGTCGTTGGAGGGGTTGGCGCCAACCTCGGAGTCGCTCAAGGCTTTCTCGATGTCACGCAGTGCCGTTTTGTCGTACGGCGTGATGAGGATGGTCCGTGCGTCCGGAACTGCGAAGGATGCGAGCTGCTGCAGCGGAGTGGGTGTGCCGTAGTACTCCACGATCACCTTGTTGTAGAGCCCTGGGTTTGCCCGGCCCGTACGGATCGAGGCGAAATCTTCCTTGGCTACCTCAACCGCCTTGTCCATCTTCTCGCCGGCTTCGAGCAAGGTCTCTTCGATCACGGGTTTCTCCTCAGAAAATAGTCGCTGCCCAACTGCGGGCGGCAATGCACGTTACAGGAATGCACAGTAAAGATCCGCCACGAGGGGCGGACGGTCCTAGAAATATCCTAGCCGCTGCTAGGGAGTAACCAGGGTTCCCAGCGTTTCACCCAGGATGGCGCGGGTAACGTTGCCCTCGCCCTCCATGCCAAAGACCACCATGGAGAGGTTGTTGTCCTTGCACATGGTCATGGCTGTCTGGTCCATGACCCGAATGTCCCGGCGCAGGGCGTCGTCATAGCTGAGGACATCAAGCTTTTCGGCGGAGGAATCCTTCTTGGGATCTGCGGTGTAGACGCCATCCACACCGCTCTTGGCCATCAGTACGACGTCGGCGTGGACTTCGAGCGCACGCTGTGCAGCTACTGTGTCCGTGGAGAAGTACGGCAGACCGGCTCCTGCACCGAAGATGACCACGCGGCCCTTTTCCATGTGGCGGATGGCCCGGCGAGGAATGTACGCCTCTGCCACCTGGCCCATGGTGATGGCGCTCTGGACGCGGGTTTCGACACCCGCCTGCTCCAGGAAGTCCTGCAGCGCGAGGCAGTTCATGACCGTGCCAAGCATGCCCATGTAGTCCGCACGGGAACGGTCCATGCCGCTCTGGGATAGTTCGGCTCCGCGGAAGAAGTTTCCACCGCCAACCACAATGGCTACTTCGACGTCAGCGACGGCAGCAGCGATCTGCTTGGCGATAGCGCGGACGGTCTCAGGATCGACGCCGAGCTTGCCTCCGCCGATGACCTCGCCGGAAAGTTTCAGAAGTACACGGCGGCGGGTCTTCTCGGGCTGGATTGCAGTATTGACGGTTTCCATGGTGCCTTCCCGTTGGTGGACTCTGGCTAGATTATCGTGCTGTGCGTCCGCGCAGATACTACCCGGACGGGTGCATGAAAAAGGGGCGGCCACCGAAGTGACCACCCCTTTTCATGAATTACTAGTTTCCGACTCGGAAACGGGATACTGCGGTTGCCTTGACGCCGGCTTCTTCGAGGACCTGTGCAACGGTCTTCTTGGAATCCTTGGCGAATGCCTGGTCAACCAGGACCTCACCCTTGTAGAAGCCCGTCACACGGCCTTCAACAATCTTGGAGAGGGCAGCTTCCGGCTTGCCTTCAGCCTTGGCAGTCTCTTCAGCGATGCGGCGCTCGGACTCGACCAGTTCGGTCGGGACGTCTTCGCGGGTCAGGTAGTTCGGAGCCATGGCTGCAACGTGGACAGCGATGTCGTGTGCTGCGGTGGCAGCGGCTTCGCCTTCACCATCAACAGCGAACAGGACGCCGACCTGTGCAGGAAGGTCCTTGGAGGTCTTGTGCAGGTAGGCGTCAACCGTGGTGCCCTCAACGCGGGAAATACGGCGGACAACAACCTTTTCGCCGAGGACAGCGCCCTCTTCGATGACGATTTCGGACAGCGGCTTGCCGTCGACCTCGGTAGCGAGCAGGGTTTCGAGGTCGGCAGCGCCGGACTCGACTGCAACGTTGAGGACCTTGTCAGCCAGCTGGATGAACTTGTCAGCCTTGGCGACGAAGTCGGTCTCGCAGTTGACCTCGATCATTACGCCCACGCCGTCGGTAACCTTGGCAGCAACCAGGCCCTCAGCGGTGGAGCGGCCTTCGCGCTTGGTAGCGCCCTTGAGGCCCTTGATGCGGATGATTTCGATGGCCTTCTCGGCGTCACCGTTGGCTTCGTCAAGAGCCTTCTTGACGTCCATCATGCCGGCGCCGGTGCGCTCGCGCAGGGCCTTGATGTCAGCAGCAGTGTAGTTCGCCATGTGAACCCCTCTGTCTAGAAAGTTGTGTGATTACGGACTGACAGGACAGCAGCCCACCGTGTGAGCCGCCATCCTGTCAGATGCCCCCGATGCCGTCTCCGGTCTCAGGGAAGGTCCAAATTTACTTGGTTGCTTCGGCTTCGCCGGCTGCAGCTTCAGTAGCTTCGGCAGCGGGAGCTTCAGCAGCCTCGGCGGCCGGAGCTTCTTCAGTCTTGCTGCCTTCGAGGAGCTCGCGCTCCCACTCGGCCAGCGGCTCTTCCGGAGCCTCGGTGGTGCCGGTGGCGCGCTGGTTGCGGGCGATGAGGCCCTCAGCAACGGCGTCGGCAACAACGCGGGTAAGCAGGTTGACGGAGCGGATGGCGTCGTCGTTGCCCGGGATCGGGAAGTCAACTTCATCGGGATCGCAGTTGGTGTCCAGGATGGCAACAACCGGGATGTTCAGCTTCTTGGCTTCGTCGACAGCAAGGTGTTCCTTCTTGGTGTCAACAACCCACAGAACAGACGGGGCCTTGGTCAGGTTGCGGATACCACCGAGGTTGGACTCAAGCTTGGTGAGTTCGCGCTTGAGGAGCAGGAGCTCCTTCTTGGTGTAACCGGAGCCGGCGACGTCCTCGAAGTTGATCTCTTCGAGTTCCTTCATGCGCTGGATACGCTTGGCGACGGTCTGGAAGTTGGTGAGCATACCGCCCAACCAACGCTGGTTCACGTACGGCTGGCCAACGCGGGTAGCCTGCTCGGCAATTGCTTCCTGAGCCTGCTTCTTGGTGCCGACGAACAGGACGGTGCCGCCGTGGGCGACAGTAGCCTTGACGAACTCGTAGGCGCGGTCGATGTAGGACAGCGACTGCTGAAGGTCAATGATGTAGATGCCGTTGCGCTCCGTGAAGATGAAGCGCTTCATCTTCGGGTTCCAACGACGGGTCTGGTGTCCAAAGTGGACGCCGCTGTCAAGCAGCTGGCGCATAGTTACGACGGGCATGCCGACGCTCCTTCCGGCAGGTCATTCATGAGAGAGCCCATGGGGCTGCTCTTACCCTGCCAATAGTTGACGGTTGTTTAGCCTTTGCCCGGACGGGCGCGGCTCCTGGCATCCATTGCACTTCTCATCCGATGTGGGGCCACAAGGCTCAACCGGACCGCAAGAGGCACAATCCTCCGCAGCCTAAAGCCAAGAGGCTTCGCTGGTGGAGGGCTGGATACGCGTAGTCAGCTCTGGACCCTCACATATCTGAATGAGACATGCTCCTGAATTAGCTTGAGGGCACAGCAAACTGCTCCACCAAGTGTACTACAGCAGCACCACTCGTTTGACCGACCGAACGCGATGTTGTCCACATAGGACAGCCCGGGGATGGTACGGCAGGGCGGGAGCGGAAAGCCTTGGTACATGGCCATTTTGAAGCTCTCCATATCCACTTTTGTCCTCGCCGCCACCCTGGCCGGAATCCCGGGTGCAACGGCGCCGGCAGAGGAGCGGTGGGCTTGGCCACTCTCCCCCAAGCCCGCCATCCTTCGCGCGTTCGATCCGCCGGACAAGCCGTGGCTGAGCGGACACCGCGGCGTGGACCTGGGGCCAACGTTCGACGGCGCCCCGGTCACCTCGCCATCCGATGGCGTGGTGACCTTTGCTGGCGTCGTGGTTGACCGTCCGGTCCTGACGATCGATCATGGCGAGGGCCTTCGCAGCAGCTTTGAGCCGGTGATCAGCGACCTAAAACCCGGAGATGCCGTGCAAAAGGGCCAGGTTATCGGCTCCCTGGTCCCCGGACACTGCAGCTCTACTGCTTGCATACATTGGGGCGTCCGCCGCGGCGAGGATTACGTCAACCCTTTGGGATTCGTGGAGGATCTGAGGCCATCCATCCTGTTGCCGCTGGAATAGAGGGCATTGGTGCGGGGCTTTGTACCTGGACGATGGCAGAAAACCTACACGATGGCCGAAACTCCCGTGATGGCGCGTCCAGTCACCAGGGTGTTGATCTCGTGCGTGCCTTCGTAGGAGTAGATGGCCTCCGCGTCGGAGAAGATCTTTGCCATTTCGTAGTCCGTGACAATGCCATTGCCACCCAGGATCCCGCGGCCAAGGGCAACACTTTCCCGCATGCGGGCGGTTGTGAACGCCTTCGCCAACGCTGACTGCTCGTCCTTTGCAACCCCCGCATCCTCAAGCTGGGCCAACCGCACCATCATGCCCATTGATGCCACCGCATTGCCCAGGATCTGAACCAACTGGTTCTGCACCAACTGGAAGGCCGCCAGGGGCCTGCCAAATTGCTGGCGCTCCACCGCGTAGGCTCGGGCCACATCGAAGGCAGCGAGCTGAAGCCCCACGGCTTGCCAGGCGACGGCGAGCCGGGTCACCTTGAGGACTTTGTTGGTATCGCGGAAGCTGTTGCCGTTGGCCAGCTTGAAGAAGTCCGGCACCACCACGTTGTCCAGGATGATGTCGGCGTTCTGCACAGTACGCAGGGAGATCTTGTTCTCGATCTTGCTTGCCGAGTATCCGGGCAGTGAGGTGTCCACGAGGAATGCCTTGACGTGGTTGTCGGCCACATCCTTGGCGTAGATGACCACCCAATCGGAGAACGTGGCGTTGCCGATCCAGCGCTTGGCGCCGTTGAGGATCCAGTTGTCTCCATCGCGCTGCGCGGTGGTCCGGGTACCTCCTGCCACATCCGAACCGCCCAGGGGTTCGGTCAAACCGAAGGCGCCGATCTTCTTCAAGGAGTAGATGTCCGGAAGCCAGGCATCCTTCTGCTCCTGGGAAGCAAGGGTTTCGATGGAGCCGGTGAACAGACCATCATGGACACCCATGAACGTCGCAATGGAAGCGTCGGCGCGGGTCACTTCCGCATGGAGGATGCCGGCGAAGAGATTCGAATAGCCTTGCCGGCGCACAGGGCTGACGAGGTCGATTTCCGCCAACTTAGGGATGAGCTCCATCGGAAACTCAGCGCGGTTCCAGCAGTCCACGGCGATGGGCTTGACCTCGCGGGCCAGGAACTCCCGAACCTCGGCCAGGCGGTCCTGCTCCTTGCCCGTCAGCATCTGCTCGAAGGCGTAGAAGTCACCATCGGCATAAGGAAGGTTGTTGGCGTCGAATGCAGCGTTGGACATGTGCGCTCCTTCAAGGGTGGTCACCTGCGACCACGTCACGGCCCCGGAAGTTACCGGCGAGTAGTAAGTTACTGATGAGTAACATACCGTAGTTGCACCGTTCACCGCAACGAGACGGATGGAGTAATTGAGGCTCCCGGGATTTTCACAGCGCGATCTCCTACTCGGCGGATCAGCCGGCGCCACGCAAATTCCTTGGTGCCCACGAAACGGGCTGACGACGCCCGGATTTAGGCGTCATCAGCCCGCGGGCGAGGCGCTGAAGAATTCGGGCGTCGCCAGAGAACAGAAAGGAGCCGTGGCTGACGTATGAAACGCCAACCACGGCTCCTGTGTAAAGGTAGGGCTACTCGGACTTGAACCGAGGACCTTAGGATTATGAGTCCCGCGCTCTAACCAGCTGAGCTATAGCCCCGTGACGCCCCTCCGGCCGCTAAGAAGCAGCAGTTGGGGCAAATGCACTCTAGCAATACTAATAGCTACTTGAGAGTGCTTTTGTCACACCACCATGTCCTCGTAGGAAGCCCCGCGGTAGAGGTCCTCGAACGTCTGGAGTGTCCCGTTGATGCTGTGCGGCTCCACCATCTCGCGGCTTACCTTGCCCATGGCTTTCAGTTGGTCTTCGGGAAGCTCCACCAGCTTGGTGATCTTCGACGCGAGCTCCGTGCTGTCGTTCGGTGTGAAGAGGTATCCGTTTTCGCCGTCGCGGACCAGATGCGGGAGTGCCATGGCATTGGCCAAGAGCACCGGAGTGGAGGCAGACATTGCTTCGAGTGTCACCAACGATTGAAGTTCAGCGGTGCCTGGCATGCAGAAGATGTCGGCCTTGATGTAGGCCTCGCGCAGCTCTTCATCGCTTGCCAGTCCAAGGAATTTCACCCGCTCCCCCAAGCCAAGCTTGGCCACCTGTGCTTCCAAGGCCGGGCGCACTTCCCCGCCGCCCACGATCTCAAGGTGGACGTTGAGTTCTCGCGGGGTCTTGGCAATGGCGTCGATCAGCACATTAACGTGCTTCTCTTCCGCAAGGCGTCCCGCGAAAAGAACAGTCGGATTGGCATGGGGTTCGATCGTCTCGCCGGGCTGAAGCTCATAGGCGCCGGAGTCAATTCCATTGGACAACGGCAAGACCTTACGGAGGAAAGCGTGCTGGTGCATCGCCTTGGCGGCCAGAGGAGTGGGTGTTGTGACGACGTCAGCCTGGCCCATCACCTTGCCCATGTCCTTCCAGGAGATGCGCCCTACGATGTTCTTGAACCACTGCGGGAAGGGCAGGAACGGGTTCAGGTTTTCAGGCATGAAGTGGTTAGTGGCGACAATCCTGATGCCGCGCCTTACGGCCTCGTAGAGTACGTGTTCCCCAATCATGTAGTGGCTTTGGATGTGCACCACGTCCGGTTGGACTTTGTCGAACAGGAGGCTGATTTCCTTCTTGATTTCCCACGGGAAGCAGATGCGGAAGTATTCGTGGGTGAATACTCCATGCGAGCGGAGGCGGTGCACGGTGGCCTCGTCACGGAACTCGGTGTAGCTCTTGCCAGTGTCCGGACGGCAAGCCAACACGTGCACGTTGTGTCCGCGCGCCGTCATTCCCTTGGCCAGGCGGTAGCCGAACTGAGCGGCACCGTTTACGTGCGGCGGGTAGGTGTCCGCAGCGATCAGGATGGTAAGGGGTTTGTTGGTGTCGGGAATGGTCACGTGGAGAACTCCTGATGGTCACGGTGCGGAACAGCGTTGAACGGGTCAATGCCGTGGTGTCGCCGGGTTGCCGGACCGCTGGAAAGCGGCGGCGCAAGTTAAAGCTTTGCCTAGGCCTTCCGGCTTGCAGCCGCCTTCGCGTCCTTCTTACGCTTGGTGACTTCCGGGTGGTGCCGGCTCAAGGCAATAACCCCCACGATAGCAAGGGAAGCTGCGACGGCCATGCTGATTGCCATCACAGCATGGACATCGGGACGAAGCTCACCAAGGATAACGATGCCGATGGCTATGCCCACCATGGGGTCCACCACGGTGAGTCCGGCTATGACCAAATCCGGAGGGCCGCTTGAATAGGCGCTCTGGACGAACCAGGAACCCAGGCCACCGGCGGCCGCGATGGCAATGAGCGTGTACCACTGGACATTGAGCAGGAACAGACCGTTGGGATCCAGCAGATGCTTGCCGATGATTCGGGTCAGGACGGCCACGAAGCCAAACAGTATGCCTGCTCCCAAGATGTAAATGAAGGCGCTCATACGGTGTTTAAACACCACGGCCAGGGTGCCGAAAAGGCCCACGGCCAGGGCCAGGAGCATCACGATTGTCAGTTCGTCTGCAGCGCTGACGTGGTGGTTTTCCTGCGTGACAAACACAGCCAGGAGTACGAACAAGGCGGACCCAGTGACGCAGGCCGTGATGGCCACGACGGTGGCGCGGTTGATGCTCAAGCCTTGATCCTTGGCGTTGACCACAGTGGTAATGACCAGTGCGATCGCACCAATCGGCTGCACCACCGTCAGGGGTGCCGATACAAGGGCGATCGCATTCATCACCATGCCCAGGCACAACAGCAAGAGCCCAAGCATCCATCGTGGATTGCGTAGAAGCCGCAGGAACCCGTTGGAACTCAGGGCCAGGCCGCCGGTATCGGCCTTGACCGCGCTTCCTTGGCGTTGGGCGCCAATGGCAAGGAAAAAGGCACCAAGTACGGCAAGGGAAACCGCCAGCCACACCATCAGCCGTGTCCGCCGTCGTTGGACCGCAGTTCTTTGCCTTTACGCAGGATGGCCCAGTAGTAGTTGTAGGCCGCGATCCAGTGGCCCAGCAGTCCGAGGCCGAGGAAAACCCAGGCGGCGGCGAAGTAGGCGTCCGTGTAGGGAATCGGCAATTTGGAAAGAACCAGCAACGGCGTGCCCACCAGCAGGAACCCGGTGCGGATCTTGCCGATGATGCTCACGGGAAGGTCCGGATGGCTGCGGAAGTAGATCAGGGAGGCAATGGCCAGAATGGCGTCCGGCACCACCAGTGCGGCCAGGTACCACCACTGCACGACGCCGGCAATCGCCAAAGTGACTGCTACGGCTATGAGCGCCGCCCTGTCCGCCAGGGGGTCCAGGATCCTGCCCAGCTTGGAGGTTTGGTCAAAGCGGCGGGCGATGTAGCCATCCACCCAGTCAGTGCTGCCCATGRTGACCAGCACGAGCACAGCGAAGCCGTATTCCTTCTGCCACAGGACCAACCACACAAAGAGCGGGACGCCCATGAAGCGCAGAACTGTGAGCATGTTGGGAACAGTGAAGAGGAGGTCGTGGTCCACCTGGGGACGGTCCGGATGCGAACCAGCACCGATAAACCTCATGGTGTCCCCCTTCCTCTACTCCAGTGTGTGCGGTACTGCGGCAGGCTGCTACTTCTTCAGCAGCTTCCGCAGGGCAACCACGAAGACTGCAGCAGCGGCGGCGAAAGCCACGAGGTCCTTCCACCGGGAAGCAAGGCGTCCGGTGAGGTCCTCAGGGACCGCCTCTCCTAGGTCAGCGAACTTCGCTGAAGCAAAGTCCTTTCCCTCCTGGAGTTTCACTGTGGCCGTGCCCAGCAAAGCCTGGCCCTGCTTTTTGACGTCCAACTGCTCGCCAAGTTCATCGCGCACGCCCGTGAGGTGTTCGCGTCGCTTGTCCAGGCGCAGGCGGAGTTCTGCTTCGGTGGGTGCCTTGACGGCGTCCGCTTCCTTGGCTGCTTCCTTTGCGGCCTTTTCTGCCTTCGCCTTTTCAGCGGCAGCTTCCTTCGCGGCCTTCGCCGCCTTGGCAGCGGGCGAATTGGGATCGAGGATCGATTCGTCGAAGGCCGAGCCTTCCTTCGCAATTCCCAGATCGTGCTTGAGTCCACGGATGGTGTCCTCAGGGATCAACGGCATGGCCTTCTTGAACTTGGCGACGCCGATCAAGGCCCCGAGCGCGACGATGACAAGAAAGACCGCTGCAACGATCAACGCCGCAAGCCAACCCGGCATGATGGTAGCCAACCCAAGAATCGCGGCCACCACCAGCGCGATCACAAGGAGCGACATGAAAACAAGGGCTACGCCAAAGAACGCGCCGGCCACCCCAACCTGGGTGGCCTTGCGCTTGAGTTCGACCTTGGCAAGGGCGATCTCATCGTTGAGTTGCCTGGGAGCCAAACGGGCAACGAGCTTGAGGGTCTTCGGCAAAGTACGGATGGCTGGTCTCGTGCTGGTCCGGCCGGTGTGACGTCCACTCATTGGGTTCCGCCTAACTGCTTCCTCTGGGCATCGTGTCGGGCGAACGCGGCCGGAAAGAGATCGCCGCGGGCACCTGTCCTCAAAACTATCATTCAGGTTCCGGCTCAACTTTCGCCCATGACACCGCGGCGCGCCTGAGGTAGCTGCATAAATATGATGTGACGGCCATAGGATAGATGATCGTGACCAATCCCATTGCTCCGGGCGATTCCCTGAGCCGACGCGAAAAGCTTGTCTACATTGTCCTTCTCGGTGCCCTGACCGCTTTGGGGCCCTTCACTGTGGATCTCTACCTTCCTGCGTTCCCTGCGCTGGAGGAGAGTTTTGGCGTTTCAGCCACGGCTATCCAGCTGACACTGACTGGCACCACCGTCGGGTTTGGCCTTGGGCAGCTGGTGGTTGGTCCCTTCAGCGACAAGTTTGGCCGTCGCCTGCCCTTGATCCTCGCCACTGCCCTTCATATCGGATCATCGTTGGGCGCTGCTTTGGCTCCGGACATTGGGTTCCTGTCCCTCTTCCGCGTGCTCATGGGTATCGGTGCCGCCGGTGGCGGCGTCGTCGCAATGGCCATGGTTCGGGACCTGTTCCACGGCTACTCGATGGTCCGCATGTTCTCCCGGATGTCCTTGGTCAACGGGCTTGCCCCGATCCTTGCCCCTATCATCGGTTCCCAGTTGCTGCTGGTGTTCCCGTGGCCCGGTATCTTCTACTTCCTGGCCTGCTACGGCACGTTGGTGATATTGGCCGCGATCTTCTTCATTCGCGAAACCCTGCCGGCTGAACGGCGCGGGAAGTCCACAGTCACAGTGCGGCAGCGGTACAAGACGGTGCTGACGGACCGGATCTTCGTGGGCATGTTAATGGTAGGCAGCCTTAACTTCGGTGGTTTGTTCGCTTACCTGTCGGCCTCCACTTTCCTGTTCCAGAACATTTACGAATTCTCTCCCCAGGAATACGGCCTCCTCTTCGGCGTCAATTCGCTGGGCATCGTGGCGGGCGTCCAGATCAGCTCAAGGTTGATCCGACGCGTGGCCCCGCAGTGGATCGTGGCCGGAGCCACGGTGTTCATGCTGCTGATGGCGGCCCTGATTATCGTGCTCGATCTCCTGCACGCAGGTCTCTGGGGCATCCTGATCCCGCTGTGGTTCTACATTTGCGCTACAGGCTTCCTGTTCCCCTGCGTCCAGGTCCTCTCCTTGGCGAACCATGGAGCCCAAGCGGGGACGGCGGCATCGCTCCTCGGCGCGGCGCAATTCATGATGGCGGGCATCGTCCCCCCTGTGGTCGGCTGGCTCGGTGTCGATTCAGCGGTACCCATGGGCGCGGTCCAGGCGGTCTGCATCACCGGAGCCATCGCCGCGCTGTGGCTCGTGGTCCGGCCGCGGACGGTCCCTTCAATCCACTAGGCCCGTCAATCCACTAGGCCCGTCCATCCACTAATCCCGGCAATCCACTAGTACGGCATTCATCAAACCGGGCCATAGGCTTTGACCATGACCAAGAAACCGCACCGCAACGGCAGGGGCCTTTTCCTCGGGGCCGTGCTTGGCGCCGTCGTCGGGGCGTTGTTGGGCCGCCTGGCCGGGAGTGCACTGTTCGGGGCGATACTTGGCGCCGTCATTGGAGCCGCCCTGCTGTACCGGGTGAACCCGGGCCCTTGGCATCGGGACTAACCGTAATCGGGCCTGTCGGCCCCGGGTCTATCGGCCCCGGGTCTATCGGCCCCCGTAAGCCCTCCCCTTAGGGCGCCCGGCAGGGCAGAATGGTGGCCAGCCGGGGGTTTCCCCCGCTTCGCCGGTGAAGGGGACATCACATGAGTGCGGCTGTGGGATATCGGGGCACTGTTTACGGCCTGGCGGCCATACGACGTCTGCCCCTGACCTTGGGACTCGTGCTGTTCCTTTGGCTTGTCGGCGCAGTTACGGGGAGCCTCATCGCCGGCCCCAACGAGGCACTCCTGGAACAAGTCGGGCTGGGTTTGGCGCTGGATCCGGGGCCGGGTTGGTCCATCTTCACCTCGTCATTCTTTGCCTCATCCTTGCTGGACTATCTGGCATGTACCGTTCTGATCCTGGTGGGCGTGGGCATCGCCGAGCGCAGTATGGGTCCATGGTTGGCCCTGGCAGCATTTATCTTTGGTTCCGCGCTCAGCGCCTTGGTGCTGATGGGGCTCGTTGCTTTTGGGACGGACAACAGCGACCAATGGCTTAGTTTCCTGGGTGGCGAGTACGTTGTGGGCGCGTACGGTGGTGCCGCCGCTGCCTTGGGATATTCGACGGCGACACTGGACGCACTCTGGCGTCGTCGCCTCCGGACATGGCTGCTGGCAGCAACGCTCATGTTTGCGTTGTTTGTAGGCGTCGCACAAACACTGCAGGCCCTTGCCGGCGCTGTCATCGGCATTCTGGCCGGTTGGGCCGTTCAGGCCCTGGTGCTGCGACGGCGTGCGGGCTCGCTTCATTCCTCGAGCCTTCGTGAGACCCGGTTCCTTGTGGGCACTGTGGTGGGTGTCTTCGCCCTTGGCCCCTTGCTCACCCAGTTAACGGGCACGTTGGAGGTGGGGCCGCTTTCTGTGGTTTCCGAGGTGATGCTTCAAGCGAGCCCCAGCGTGGACGAAGTGAAGGAAGCCTGCGACAACGACAAGAGCTGCGTCACGCTGCAGAGCGTTGTGGGCGTGCAGAGTTTCGGTGCCACCATCCTCACAGTGATCCCGGTGCTGTTGCTGCTTGTCTGTGCCGAGGGGCTGCGCCGTGGTCGCCGCCTTGCATACCGACTGACCCTGGTCATCCAGCTGTACCTGGCGTTCGTGACCAGCGTGGCAATCCTGCAGTACGTGACGGATCCGGAAGTGACACTCGGCAATGACGACATCGGCTACCTCCTGCTCTATGCCGTTCCCGCAATCCTGGCACCGCTGATCATCGCGGTCCTGCTGGTGATCAACCGCCACAAATTCCGGGTGGAGTCCAGCGATGCCGGATATCGCGTCCTGGGCAGGACTACCCTCATCATGGCTGCTGTGGCGGCGGTCCTTTACGTGGCCTTCTGGTTCGTAGAGGGCAACCCGAGCCGCTCATCGCTGTGGGACCTCGCAGGGCAATTGACCCACATCCTGGTCCCCTTCCCCGTTCCGTTCGTCGTTGAGCTGCCGCAGGGACTGCTGAGCACTGTTCTCTACGGACTGGGCGGGGATGTCATCTGGCTCTGCATCCTTTTGATGGTCCTGAACAATTTCCAGCGGTTCCGGACGCTGGCAAAAGACCCTGCTGCAGATCTGGGACACACTCGTGAATTGCTTCACGACGGCGGGGGCACCCTGTCCTGGATGGCCCTGTGGGACAACAACCAATACTGGTTCACTCCCGACAGGAGGGCTGGCCTCGCCTACCAAGTGCACAACGGAGTTGCCCTGACCGTGGCGGGTCCGTTCGGGGCCCGCCAGCACCATACCGAGGCTGCGACGGGCTTCCTGGCCCATTGCGCGGCACTGGGCCTCACACCGTGCTTCTACTCGGCCACGGCGGAGCTCGACGAGGCCCTCCTCCCCCGCGGCTTCCGCAAACTGGAGGTGGCCGAAGAAACGCTGCTGAACATCCAGGCGATGACGTTCAAAGGCAAGGAATGGCAGAACGTCAGGACCGCGGTGAACAGGGCTGAGAAGCTGTCCATCAGGGACCACTGGTACCACTACGCGGAGATGCCACCGGGGATCCGGGCACAACTGGCCGAAATCTCGGAAGAGTGGGTGGCGGACAAGGCCCTTCCCGAGATGGGGTTCACGTTGGGCGGACTGGATGAACTGAAGGATCCCGAAGTCATGTGTTGCGTGGCTGTGGACGACGACGGCCTCGTCCATGGGGTCACGAGCTGGCTGCCGGTCTTTACCGACGGCGTGGTGTCGGGTTGGACCTTGGACTTCATGCGCCGCCGAACCACTGGATTCAAAGGGGTCATGGAATTCCTGATCGCCTCTGCCGTTACGCACTTCAAGGACGACGTTCCCCACATCTCGCTGTCAGGCTCCCCGCTGGCCAATACAGGGGCCGCGACGGACGACGGTGACCACAGCGCCTTGGACCGGGTCCTGGCAATGCTGGGCAATGCACTGGAACCCATGTACGGCTTCAAGTCCCTGGCAGCTTTCAAATCGCGGTTCCAGCCCGAGCACCGCACTCTGTACATGTATTACCGGGACCCGCTGGCCCTGCCTTCCATAGGTCTTGCCGTTGGCTCGGCGTACTTGCCGGGTTTGTCTCGCGCACAGAGCGCCGGTTTGCTACGGCAAATGGTTGCCCGGGAGCCGGCCGCGTGACCGCCACCGGACGGATGCGGCAGTCATGAAGGGCCTCCTGGAAATCGAGATCAGCGGCCCGGTGGTCATGACGATAGCCGTGGTCATCGGCGTCGGGCTTTTCCTGTTGCTGTTCCTCAGGCCGTCTTCGCGCTGGGTGATCACTGCAGTGGTTGGCATTGTGGTAACAGCGGCGCTGGGTTGGTTTACGGTCTGGATCGTTGAGGATGTCCTGGACGTCTTCCACGTGGGGCTGACACCTCGCGTGTGGTTCTGGGTGATCACCGGCTTCGCTGCCCTTGGGCTGGCCGTGGTTAGTTTTCGCCACACTCCCCGGTGGCGGAAGGTGGTGGCGGCCATATCGATTCCTGTGTTCCTCCTGGTCACTGCGCTGGGCGTCAACATGGAGTTCGGGCTCAACAGGACCCTGGGCTCAGCGCTGGGGATTTCCACTGAGGAAGCCATCCAACTGAGCAAACCGGACCCGGACGCTCCCCTCCCTTCCGGACCCCTCTGGCAAAACTGGAAACCGCCAGCCAACATGCCAACAAAGGGCGAGGTGGGAACGCAGGTCATTCCAGCCACCGCCTCGGGTTTCAATGCCCGCCCTGCCGGGATCTACTTGCCACCTGCTGCCCTGACGGAGAACCCTCCCCGATTGCCCTTGTTTGTCCTCATGATGGGCCAGCCGGGCCTCCCCGACCCCCAGTACGTTTCGGCCGCGTTGGATGAATTTGCTGCGAAGAACAATGGCCTTGCCCCCATCGCGATCGTGGCCGACCAGATCGGACCGGATCAAGACGACACTCTGTGCCTGGACACAGCCAAATACGGAAACGTGGAGAAGTACATCAACGTTGACGTGGTGAACTGGGCCAAAGCAAACCTGAACATCCTCCCGGACCGCGACCATTGGACCATCGCCGGATACTCCAACGGCGGGCAGTGCGCCATCTCGTTTGCGCTCAAATACCCGAAGATGTGGGGCAATGTGGTGGACATCTCCGGTGAGGAGTTCCCCGGCGCGGAGGATCCTGCAGGCAACCTGGCCGAGATCTTTGGTGGCAACCAGGCAGCCTATGACGCACAGAAGCCCATCAACATCATGAAAGGTAAGCAATTTCCCGACACCACTGCCGTTTTCACCGTGGGCTCGGATGACGTGACGTATGTTGCAGCTGCGAAGGCTGTCTCCACAGCTGCCAAAGCTTCCGGAATGACGGTGACCTATTACGAGGTGCCAAACGGCGGGCATGTAGGCATCGCATTGAACGCCGGCCTGACCAAGGGCTTCGAGGTGCTCTATCCGAGACTCGGTTTGTCCGGTTAGGCAGGGCCTGTTGCCGGCCCGTCCCCGGCGATAAAGTTGAGATGTGCCACATTGGCAAGAGCTGCAGCCGCTTCCGGCACCTTGGCAGCGTCGGGATGAACGCATCCTGCCGCTCTGGTGGGATCGCCTGTGCTCTGTGACCAGTCCCCAGTCCGCGGCGCTCTACGCTGCTGGCCTTTTCACGGATGATCGCCGCCGGCCCATCGCCCAGTGGTACAACCCGGACGTGGACGCCGCGTTGCTGGTTGCCCCGGAGACGTCACCCGAGTGGCCGGTCCAGCGCTTTGGAATCTTCTATGCGCCACCGGGCGGAGGTTTCACCCGCGTTTACTCCGCTCCCCACGAGTGGCATCCTCGTGAACCCCGGACACCCCCGACCGAACAGGAAGCATTCCTGGCAGCCGTGGCCGAAGCCGCACGCTTCCTTCAGGTGGAGATGGATTTCGTGTAAAAAAGGTGGACCCCGCACCAGTGTGAAACCGATGCGGGGTCCTTGCGCTCCTCCGACTGGACTTGAACCAGTAACCCTTCGATTAACAGTCGAATGCTCTGCCAATTGAGCTACGGAGGAATGAAGCGGTTATGACTTTAGCAAAGGTTTTATGCGAATGCGAATCGGGCGGAGATACCCCCTGGGGGTATAAAAATACCCCCGTTCCGAAACTCCGGAACGGGGGTATTGTGCGCTCCTCCGACTGGACTTGAACCAGTAACCCTTCGATTAACAGTCGAATGCTCTGCCAATTGAGCTACGGAGGAATGAAGCGGTTACTAGCTTAACAGGGCCCCGCCGGAAAACGAAATCGAACCTCCAGGCCACTTCCGACGGTCCTCGGCAGGGGCCCTCAGGAGTCTGAACGCAAGGCTCGACGCTGCATTTCCAACACCATCAGTTCCCGGTTCAGGCGCTGGAATTCCTCGGGAAATGCAGTTGCATCAAGGCGCTGCAGTTGGCCCATCTTGTCCGCTTTAATGCGCGTGATCTGCAGCTCGAAAAGCCTTGCCAAAATGTCCCGGCAATATCGTTGCATAGCTTCCGGGGTGCTGGCCGGCAAAGGAGTTACTGCCAACTCAGAAACCAAGGGGCGCAGAGGCTCCGGGACTTCCTGCCTGATGTGCTCCACCCATGCCACGGGATCAGCCGCGTGGGCCAGTCCTGTGGCACGCACGGCTGCGTGGACCGCCGCGTAGGCAGGAGTAGCAAAATGGGACGCCTCAAAGCGCTCCCATGCCCCGTCGCCCAGGACTGAGGGCTCTTGGAGGACCACTTCCAACGCTTGGCGCTCCATGCCTGCCACGGGGTCCCGCGGGTCGGGACGGTTGAAGGCCTGAATGTTCGACGCCTGACCGTTCGACGATGCTGCCGTCGTCGTCGTGGATTGCTCCGCAGCGCCGGACTGAGCCCCGCCAGATGAAGCAGCGCCAGATGAAGCAGCGCCGGATGCCGCGCGCTTGGCTGCGGCCCCAACGTAGCGGCTGACTTCCTCAATCGGCATGCCCAACCAACCGGCTAGTTCGCGGATGTAGGCGGGGCGGATGGCGGAGTCGCGGATTTGTGCCACAACGGGCGCCGCTTCCCGAAGCGCCGCGACGCGACCTTCTACCGTGTCCAGGTTGTGCCTGCGGAGCGAGGCCCGAATGGCGAACTCGAAGAGCGGCTTCCTGCTATCGATGAGTTCACGTACTGCGGCATCGCCCTTGAGTTGACGAAGATCACAGGGATCAGCGCCAGTGGGCTCTACCGCGACGTACGTTTGCGCGACGAATCGTTGGTCTTCCTCGAAGGCGCGGAGGGCGGCCTTCTGGCCGGCGGCGTCTCCGTCGAAGGTGAACACTACTTCTCCCCCGGTGCCGTCGTCCGAAAGCAGGCGCCGGGCGATCTTGATGTGTTCGGTGCCGAACGCGGTGCCGCAGGTGGCGACCGCCGTCGTGACTCCTGCCAGGTGACAGGCCATGACGTCGGTGTACCCCTCAACCACCACCAGCTGCCGGTCCTTGGCAATGTTGCGCTTGGCGATGTCGATCCCATAGAGGACCTGGGACTTTTTGTAGAGAGTCGTTTCAGGGGTGTTCAGGTACTTTGGACCCTGATCGTCCTCGTAGAGTTTCCGGGCGCCGAAGCCGATGGTATCCCCGGCAATGTCCCGGATGGGCCAGATGAGCCTGCCACGGAAGCGATCATAGATGCCCCGGTTCCCTTCGGAAAACATGCCCGTAAGTTTGAGTTCGGCATCCGTAAACCCACGGCCGCGCAGGTGCTTGAGGAGCGAGTCCCAGCCCTGCGGCGCATAGCCCACGCCGAAGTGCTCGGCGGCCGCGCGGTCAAAGCCCCTGCCGTCGAGGAAGTTGCGGCCCTCGGCGGCTCCGGGCGTCAGCAGTTGGGCACGGAAGAACTCGTCGGCGATCTTATGGGCATCCAGGAGGCGCTGGCGCTTGCCCACTTCTTCGCGGTTCGGACCGGTGCCGCCGTCCTCGTAACGCAGCTCGTAGCCGATCCTGGCGGCCAGCTTTTCCACTGCCTCGTGGAAGGAACTGTGGTCCATTTTCTGGACGAAGGAGATGGCATCCCCGTCTTCGCCGCAGCCGAAGCAGTGATATCTGCCCACTTGGGGGCGGACAGTGAAGGATGGTGAGCGTTCGTCATGGAAGGGGCACAGGCCCTTGAAGCTGCCCAAGCCAGCACTCTTCAGGGTGACGTAACCGTCAACGACTTCCTTGATATCCGTGCGCTGGCGTACTTCGTCGATATCTTCACGTTTGATGAGGCCAGCCACGTGACCATCCTAGCCGCTTGCCCCAAGAAGCCCCGCCGTTAACGGACCGACGGAAGCGTTACCAGAGCGACGGCAGGCTCCCCACCAGGCGCTCGTACATGGCCAGCGCTGAACCATCCGTCAGCGATGCAACTTGGTCAATCACTACCCGCAGCCGCGCACCGTCGTCGGCAGCGTCACGCCAGTCAGCGGCGAACATCGGTTCGAGGTGGCGGTCGCCTGTGGCGTTCAGCACGCCCACCAGGGCGTGCAGGACTTCGCGCTGGCGTTCATAAACGGGCTGGCGGTGGTCCGTGGAAATGACGAACGTGGTGGCCAGGCCCTTCAGGACCGCGATTTCGGTCACTGTGTCCTCCGGGACCATCAGCTCGGCGCCATAGCGGGTCAGGTTGGAAGGGCCAAAATGGTCACGCGTGGTTTCCATGGCGCTTTGGCAGAACCGGCCGATGAGCTGGCTGGTCATGTCCTTCAGCGCGGCCATGGACTTGCGGCTGCCATCGGCCTCACGAACCCACACGGCGGTGGCCTCCAACCGGGCAAGGGCAGCATCAATGTCAGCAGGATCGTTGTGTGGGAGGTACCACTGCTTGGTGTAGCCCACGACGCGGGCACGGTGGTCCGGATTCTCCATCCACTTCAGTTGGAAGTGGCCGGCAACGATTGCGTCCTCGACGTCATGGACGGAATAGGAAATATCGTCCGCGAGGTCCATCACCTGGGCCTCGATGCAGGAACGGTTGCCCGGAGCGCCTTCACGCAGCCATTCGAACACGGGAAGATCGTCCTCATACGCGCCGAACTTGCTGGTGCGGTGGCCATGGATGACGGGGGCGTCGACGGCGGACCACGGGTACTTGGACGCAGCATCAAGGCTGGCGCGGGTCAGGTTGAGCCCGGCGGGCCTGCCGTCCTCAGCAAGGACTTTCGGTTCCAGGCGCGTTAACAACCTCAACGTCTGCGCGTTGCCTTCGAAGCCACCAATGGTGTGTGCCACCTCATTCAGGGCAGATTCACCGTTGTGGCCAAAAGGTGGGTGACCGAGGTCATGGCTAAGGCATGCGGTATCCACGACGTCCGGATCGCATCCGAGTGAACGGCCAAGTTCACGGCCTACCTGCGCAACCTCCAGGCTGTGCGTCAGACGGGTACGAACGAAATCGTCGGTATCAGGAGCAACAACCTGGGTTTTTGCGCCCAGCCGTCGCAGGGCCGAGGAATGCAGGACCCGTGCGCGGTCGCGTTCAAAATCGGAACGGTACGTGGTCTTTCGCGACTCTTCCACCCACCGCGCAGAATCTGCTTCGGTGTAGCCCGGAATTGCCAGCACGTAATCGTGCGGCGTTCCAGTGCGGCCCAGCATCGCTTCGGTTCCCATGGGTATCTGCCTCCTTCAAGCGCCGTGGTGTGGTGCCTCTTGAGCCAGTCTTACACGTGTGAAGCTAGCCGCCTGACACGTCCAGCTCTGCTGCGGAGATTTCAGCACTTTGTTCCGCGTTCAGCTGACGGCTCATGAGCCAGTCCTTGGGCAGCGCGGGTTTCTTCGGTGATCCGGCGCGGCCGCGCGGACCCTCGGAATCGATGCCCGGATACGGCAAATCCATGTCCAGCTCTTCAAGGAGTCCGCGCAGGACCTCAAGAGTGGGAACCGTGGCCAGCTTGGCGCGAAGCTCCCCGCCCACCACGTATCCCTTGAAGTACCAAGCCATATGCTTTCGGATTTCCCGCAGTGCCTTGTACTCGTCGTTGCCGAAGGTTTCCACCATGAGCTCTGCATGACGGTACACGCCTTCGGCGACCTCCCGCAGGCCCGGACGGTGCCGCTGGTCGCTGCCTTCGAACGCCGCCTGCAGATCACCGAACAGCCACGGACGGCCCTGGCAACCACGGCCAACCACTACGCCATCCACGCCGGTTTCCCGGACCATGCGGACAGCGTCCTCGGCGGACCAGATATCACCGTTTCCCAGCACTGGAATGTCTGGCAGCGCTTCACGAAGACGCGCGATGGCGGACCAGTCAGCCTGGCCGGAATAGAACTGTGCGGCCGTTCGGCCGTGCAGGGCGACGGCGGCCACGCCTGCATCGCGCGCGATACGTCCGGCGTCGAGGTATGTCAGGTGGTCCTCGTCAATGCCCTTGCGCATCTTGATGGTGAGCGGAATACCGCCCTTGGAAGCTTCTTTAACCGCGGTCTGGACGATGGACGTGAAGAGGTCGATCTTCCATGGCAGCGCGGAACCGCCACCCCTGCGGGTGACCTTGGGCACCGGGCAGCCGAAGTTGAGGTCGATGTGGTCAGCCCGGTCTTCCTCGACGAGCATGCGGACTGCCGCGCCGACCGTTACGGGGTCAACACCGTAGAGCTGCACGGAACGCACTTTCTCATCCTCGTCATGGGAGATGATGCGCAAAGATTCCGGAGTCCGTTCCACCAGCGCACGCGATGTCACCATCTCGGCCACGTACAGGCCACCACCGTATTCGCGGCAGAGCCTGCGGAAGGCTGAGTTGGTGATGCCCGCCATGGGGGCAAGGATCACGGGAGTGTCCACGGTGATCCCGCCGAGCTGCAAAGGCGGAAGCTCAAGCTTTGGGGCAGGGGGCGTTGCTACTACAGTCACCCATCCATTGTCGCAAATCAGGGCAAATCGGCTCTCGGGCGACTATTCGGCACAGCACGTTCCCGCGTCTGTTCCGTAATTCCCTACAGGAGCCAACCGTTATCGGCAGCGATTCGTACCGCCTCGGCTCGTGTCCTTCCACCGGTCTTGGCCATCGCCGCGGAGAGGTAGTTCCGCACCGTCCCTTCGGAAAGGATCGCTGTCCTGGCAATGTCCGCAACAGTTCCACCGGCAGCGGCAGCCCTCAACACTTCCGTCTCACGCTCCGTCAGGGGGCTGTCGCCGGACGTCAGCGATTCCGCAGCGAGTGCTGGATCCACCACTCGAAGCCCCCGGTGAACGCGGCGCACCGCATCGGCCAGTTGTCGCGCCGGGGTATCTTTGACGACAAACCCCGATGCTCCGGCCTGCATGGCGCGTTTTAGGTAGCCAGGCCGCCCAAAGGTGGTAACCATCAGTACCCGGCACGAAGGCGCCGCCCGGCGTACGGCAGCTGCTGCGCTGATTCCATCCAGGCCCGGCATCTCGACATCCAGCATCGCGACGTCCGCGGAATGCTCCACCACAGCAGCGGCGACGCCCGTGCCATCGCCCAATTCTGCAACCACCTCAATGTCTGGCTCCAACCCCAGCAATGCCACCAAAGCCCCACGCACCAGTGCCTGATCGTCAGCGATCACCAATCGGATACTCATACGTCAACTGCCAATCTGAACCCTCCAAGGTCACTGGTGCCGACGCTGACGCTTCCGCCAGCCACAGCCGCCCTCTCCCGTATGCCATCCAGCCCGCTTCCCGGACGGGCTTCGGGAGCCGGCCCCACGCCGTCGTCCTCCACCAGGACGCCGGACGCTGTCAGCAGGACGCGGCAACGCGCGGCGCCGGAATGCCGCACAACGTTGGTGATGCCTTCCCTCAATACCCAGCCGAAGAGCTCGCGATGCCGGGCAGGAACTTGCTCAACTGTCCCGGGCAACTCGGCCTCGATCCCTGCCGATTCCAGCGCACTCCTGGCAGCTGCGAGTTCGGCGAGGACATTGACGCCGCGATAACCGGCGACAGTGGCCCTCACATCAGCGAGGGCGCCGCGGGCAAGGTCCTGCACGTCGCTGATTTCCGCCGCTGCCCTGTCCAAGGACGGCCCAGCGGCTCCTTCCATCAACCGGCCGGCCAATTCAGCCTTGACGGCGATCACCGTCAGTGAGTGTCCCAGGATGTCATGCATGTCGCGTGCAACCCGGCTCCGCTCGGCGGCAACGGCCGCATCCGCCAGTTCGCTTTGTGCCGCACGCAACCGGGACGTCTGCCGGATCATCCGTGCAAAGGAAGACATCATGAGGCCCAGCGACAAGATGAGTGCCGGCTGGGAAAAGGCCTGCTCCGGTGTGTCTGTGGACAGCCCGGTAGCCAAGGAGACTGCCGCAAGCGCCACGATCAGGGCGAAGTCAACGCGCGGTGGCAACGCTGTCATGGCAATCGCACAGGCGAGGAACGGCCACRTCCAGAGTGCCTCCCGGCCGACCAGGAAAATCACCAGCCCGTTCAAGGCGAAGAGAATGCCGACGCACACCAGGCCTGTCCGGCTGCCGCGGCGCCGGCTGTACATCGGCAGAACGGCGTAGGCGACGAAGAAGGCAATCAATGATGTGGAGGCTGCCAGCTTCCAGGGAAGCGGCTCGTTGACGGACCACACCAGGTTCCACGTGGGCCAAGCCCAGAGAAGAATGGATAAGCCTGCGCCTGCAAACCATCTTCTGGGTCCAGGCCCACGGAACATGCCACCGGTCTTCTCGGAGCTCATGACCCCCACCCTAGTCAACGTGGACAGGATCAGACGCGCTTGGTGTCGCGACGAAATGCGAGCGCGGCTCCGCCAACGAAGATCGCGAGCCAGATGACCACATTTACGATCCACATTGCATCGAAGTCGCCAGTGATGGGGCTCCGAGCCAACTGCCCGATCCCATATGCCGGGGTGAACTTGGCGATGGCACCAAAGGTCTCGCCCATGATCTCGATCGGCATAAAGAGCCCGCCAAGCATGGCCAGGATAGCCAGTGCCGGGCCAAGGATCTGCATTACATTCTGGCTTGGCATGAGATACCCCACGAACAAGCCCAGCGCTGCGAAAACCAACGAACCCAGCCAGGCAACCAATCCAGCTGTCACCCATGTCTGGAGGTCCATGGTGACCCCGGYCAAAGCGCCGATGACGAATTGGGCGATCACAGCGACGAGCGACAACGTCAGGGCTGCCGCAGCCTTGACAGCAATATAGGCACCGGGAAGCAGAGGAGTAAGCCGGAGCTGCCTGCTCCACCCTTGCGCACGTTCCACCGCCACCTGGCTGCCGGCTCCGGTGGCCGCGGTCATGGCTGCGTACACCGTCAGACTGATCAGGATGTACTGACCATAGCTGTGGCCGTTGGGCAACTGCTGGTTCTTGTTGGACAGGCCGAAGATGAAGAAGAAGATCGCGGGCATGACGACTGTGAAGATGACTGTCCTGCGGTTGCGGAGCATCCGCTTGATCTCGATCCACAGGAACGTCCGGTTGATACCGCCCGCGGAGGGCTTGCGGTCCTGCATTGCTGTTGCCGTACTCATGCCCGGTCTCCTTCGAGTGCGGGTTCGGTGGTTTCTGATTCTGCTCCATCCCCTGTGAGCGCCACGAAGGCCTCCTCAAGGTTGTTCGCCACGACTTCCAGATCGTGTGCTGCAGTGCTGTTCAGCAGGTAGCGGACCACCGCGTCCGAGTCCCCCGTGCGTACGGCGAGCCTTCCGCCGTCGTAGTCAACGGTGTCCGCTGGTGGGAGTCCCGCCAGAAGATGCCGGTCAGCGGCTGGCAAGGAAGCCTTGACAGTGCGGCCGGAGGCAAGGTTCTTGATCTGGGCCGCCGTGCCATCGGCAACTACCGTGCCCTGACGGACCAAGACGATCCGATCCGCGTAAGCGTCCGCTTCCTCAAGGTAGTGGGTGGCGAAAATTACTGTCCGGCCGCGCGAGGCGTCCGCCCTGATGGCGGCCCAGAAATCGCGGCGGCCAGCTACGTCCATGCCGGTGGTCGGTTCGTCCAGGATCAGCAGTCCGGGATCCGACACCAGCGCCATCGCAAAGCGGAGGCGCTGCTGCTGGCCGCCCGAGCATTTCTCCACCCGTCGGTTGGCGATATCCAGGATGCCGGCACGGGTCAGCGCCTCCTCCACTGGCCGCGAGGAGTCAAACATTGCGGCCGTTAGCTGAACGGTTTCGCGGACAGTGATATCCCGAAGCAATCCGCCGGTCTGCATGACGGCGGCCACTTGTCCTCGGGCGATGGCGCCGCGGGGCGAGTGGCCGAAAATCGAAACCTCACCTTGGTCGGGGGTGCTAAGACCTAGGATCATGTCAATGGTGGTGGTCTTGCCTGCACCATTGGGCCCAAGGAAGGCCACAACTTCGCCTTGGTGCACGGTCAGATCCAAGCCACGAACGGCACGGACCTCCCCGAAGCTCTTGTGCAGTCCGACGGCGTGGACTGCCGGCACTCCCGTGATTCCCATGGTTCTCCCTGATTGGCGGTCTTGTTCCACCATCCATTCAAGCCGGGATTGCCCCCGTGGACCCGTGGAGGGTGTCACCGGTCCAAGATGACAAATGTCATGGCCCCGCCGTCACATGGAGTTGCGCGCACCATCATCGTCGCCGCGGCGCTCCGCCTCACGCTGGGCACGGCGACTCCCCGGGCGGGCAGGCTTGCCGACCGCGCGGGAAGACCGGCCGCCGTCGAGCGTTTCACCTCGGCCAGAACCCACGACGGCGGCCGCAGCAGCGAGCGTACCGGTATCGTCCACATCGTCCGGATTCACGAACAGAGCCGGCGCCGGGATGGCACGCTTCACGCCCGTGGCCTTGACCACCAGGACGGCAATCAGCGTGGTAACCGGGATGGCGAGCACGAGCCCGATGGAGCCGACCAGCGTCCGGATGACTTCCTCGGACAACTCCGCAGTGGTCAGGGCCTCGGCAAGTGGGCGGTCGTAAAGCATCACGATGATGAGGATGGGAAGGGCGGCACCAGCGTAAGCGAAGGCAATGGTGTAAACGGTGGAGGCGATGTGGTCCCGGCCAATCCGCATCGCAGAGGAGAACAGCTTCCGGGCACTGGTGTTCGGGGCCAGTTCGTAAAGTTCCCACACGGCAGCGGATTGGGTAATGGTGACGTCGTTGAGGACGCCGAGGCCTGAGATGATCAGGCCGCACAAGATGATGCCGGAGATTGAAATCTTGTCCGACATATTTATCAGCGTGGCAGCGTTATGGTCACCGACGCCTGCAAGGTTGGCAGCATCGGTGGCCCACGCCGCCAAGAGCGCTGTAATGCCCAACCCGAAGATGGTTCCGAGCAGTGCCGTGGACGTCCTCGCCGAGAATCCGTGGGCGAAGTACAGGACCCCGATCATGATCACCGTGGAGCCCACCAAAGCCAGCATGAGGGGCGGCTTCCCCTCCACAAGTCCCGGCAGGATGAAGCCGACCAGCACGGCATAAGCGCCAACCAAACCAAGGAGCGCCCGGAAGCCGCGCCAGCGCGCCACAGCGATCACTACCACCGCATAGAGCACGGCCAGCAGGGCAATGGGCAGGGTCCGCACGAAGTCCACAAAAACGTACGACGGCGAGCCGTTGCCTTGAGATGCGCCCTGGACACCTGAGAGATTCAGATAGCGGATCGAGTCCCCCACATCCACCCCGTGGGATTTGGCGACGTCGGGGTTGATCACTACTTTGACGGCTTCCCCGCCCTTGTCCGGCTGGGTGAAGGCAAAAGTGCAATCTGAACCACCGGACTGGCCTGTTTGGCCGGTGTCAGTCTGGCCAGTGTCCGTCTGTCCTTGCGTGGATTGTCCGGTTTGGGTGCAACTTTCCTGCACCACGCTCTGGATCTTTCCGGTATCAAACGTCACCCCCGGGGCAGCCTGGTAGGGACTCGCGAAGGAGATTCCGTCCCGGCTGCCCGAGGGCCACATGACCATCATGGCGATGACAGTGAGCACTCCAAGTGGAACCAGCACCGCAGCAAGGAGCCAGTTGGCGCGCTTCCGGGACGCAATCGCCTGTGGGGTTGGCTCGGAACTTTCAGAATGACCGTGACCGTGGGAGTGTCCGTGACCCATCAGCTGCAAAACCTCATGGCTTCAAGCCTAGCCGGGTCACATGCAAAGCCTTCCCTCAGGCGGGCTTGATGTTCTGGTTCACATGGAAAACGTTGCCGGGATCGTACTTGCTCTTGACCTCAACCAGACGATCCCAGTTGGGGCCATAATTGTCAGTGACCCGGTTCTGGTCTTCGGTGTCCATGAAGTTGATGTACCCGCCCAGCGCCGAGTGCGGTGCAAGAGCCGCCGCATACCCTCGCGCCCAGGCGATGTTGGCTTCGTTGTCCGTGGGCTCCATCCATTGCGCGGCAATGACCGGCGCGAACTTCATGTCCCGATGCGCAAAGGCTGTGTCGTGGACGCCAACGCGTGAGACGGCGCCGTCGATCGGGTAAATGTGCACGGCCGTATTGACGCTGGTGACCGTCGCGCCATGCTCAGCGTGAGCCTGGATGGCGCCATCACTGAGCTCGGGGAGGAAGTTCGCTTTCCAGTACCCCTGCATTCCCTTCTGGTTCAGGGCGTCGAAGGCAACGTTCAGGGCTGGGTAAGGCATAGGAGCTACCAGCGAGCCGGCAACAGGAGCGGCGTCCAGGAAGGGCTGCCACCGTGCTTCGCCTTCTCCCATGTCCCCTGTCCACATCCCCACCACCACACAAACAGGCTTGCCATGCCACTCTTCGGGAAGGAACGGGACGGGCGGGCCTTGGTGGAATCCCAGGAAGGCGCCAAACTCTTCCGGCGCGTTCGCGATGTAATCGCGGTAGAACCGGGCAACGGTGTCCGTATGTTCTGCGCCATAGAGAATGACTCCGGCATGGACCATATCAACGGGATGGAGTTTGAACTCGAAGGAGGTCACCACGCCAAAGTTGCCGCCACCACCCCGGAGCGCCCAGAACAGGTCCTCGTTTTGGTCTTCGCTGGCCACCAGGAACTTTCCATCCGCCGTGACCACATCGGCGGAAATGAGGTTGTCACAGGAGAGACCGTACTTGCGGGCCAGATAACCTATGCCGCCTCCCAGGGTAAGTCCGGCCACTCCCGTGGAACCGACGATCCCGCCAGTGGTCGCCAGTCCGAAGGCGTGGGTTGCGTGGTTGAAGTCAGCCCATGTCGTCCCGCCTTCGGCCCGCGCAGTGGCGGTCTCCGGGTCCACCCGGACCCCCGTTCGGTTGACGAAGTCCAGCACCAGGGCGTCATCCGCTGTTCCAAATCCAGGGGCACTGTGTCCGCCGCCCCGAATGGCCAGAGGCATGGAATTCTCCCGTGCGAAGTTCACCCCCGCGATCACATCCGCTACCTGGGCCACCCGGACGATTCCCGCCGGACGTTTGTCGACCATGGCGTTAAAGACTGCCCGTGCCGAATCATATTCAGGGTCTTCAGGAGTGATGAGCTGTCCACGCAGCTGATCCCGCAGCCCGTCCAAGGCCGTACCGTTCATTTGTTGTTACCGCCGATTCAGAGGAGACCGGAACTGGTCCACAGACGCCGCTTCCCTCCGAGTGTGCCGGCGCGTGGCTTACGTCGTCTTCCTACTCCTGCGCCATGGCCGCGTCAAGGCTTTTCCACCATGAATGCTGGCTGAGCTTAAAGCCAGGATCCCGCCCTGCCCATCGGCGATGGGCACAGCGGGATCCGGACGTGCGAAATACCTGGTCAGTCGCTCACGATCAGTGTGTCAGCACCGCGAACGTGGGCCTTGCCCGACTCCAGCAAGGGAGCCAGGACACCGCGCAGGGCCGTCATCGATTCGTCCACTTCCAACAGCACTGGGTGCTGGTAGGCGATGAGCGCCAGCAGGTCCCGAACAGCAGCCTCTGCGTCGTCGACGGACAGCTTCGGATCGTGACCCAGGAAGACATCCGAGGGTTCTTCGGAGTTGCCCTGGGCGTAGCTGATGGCGAAGGCCTGGATCTTGCCTTTTCGGCTGGCCGGCACTCCCCCACCAAAGGCACTTGCCTTCGGTGCACGAAGCACAATGGCCCCGTGCGCCCCGGTGAGATCGTGCAGGAAGAGCCGCTGCACCGTAGGAATGCTGAGCTCACCCGGGCTGTCCCAGTGATGGACGGCTGAGTAGTAGCTGCCCACCACTTCGCTGAGTTCCACGGAACCGGTGGCGAGGTCCTCGACGCGCTCCGACGCAGCTTCCTCGGAACCGTCGCCGAACCGCGGGAGCTTCAGCGGCTCAGGCTCCACCACTACCAACTGGGAACGCTGGATGGGTCCAAGACCTGCGGCATCGGCGAAAGCAGCGCCCGGCGTGCCCGGCTCAACTTTGCTGCGGAGTTTGGAAACGCCCGACGGCGCGTTTCCGGCTTCGCGGCGCAGCATAGTCAGCAGGGTGGCCCCAACGCCGTTCCGGCGATGGTCCTTGGCAACCTCGATGTAAGCCCAGAGACGTTCCGGGTGCAGGGACGCTTCGTGGACTACGCCGGCGGCAACGGGGATACGAACGCCGTCAACGACGTCCTCGGCGACGATGCAGCGGCGCCAAGGCTGGTTGCTTGAAGGCGCCAAAGCAGCACGGAACTGTTCTGCGGGCAGCGTCTCCGGGCCGCCCCAGATTTCCAGGAGGGCGAGGTCGTCGCCTTCCTTCCACTCGCGGTATTCCAAAGCCACGGTCAGGCGCCGATCAGTCGTGCTGCCAGGTAAGCCTCAACCTTGTCCAGGGACACGCGTTCCTGGCTCATGGTGTCGCGCTCACGGATGGTCACGGCTTGGTCTTCGAGGGTATCGAAGTCCACGGTGATGCAGAACGGAGTACCGATTTCGTCCTGGCGACGGTAACGGCGGCCGATGGCGCCGGCGTCGTCGAAGTCGATGTTCCAGTTCTTGCGCAGCTGGGTGCCCAGCGCCTTTGCCATCGGGGACAGGTCCTCGTTGCGGCTCAGCGGAAGGACGGCCGCCTTGACCGGGGCGAGCCGCGGATCCAGCTTCAGGACGGTACGGACGTCGACGCCGCCCTTGGCGTTGGGTGCCTCGTCTTCGGTGTAGGCGTCAATCAGGAAGGCCATGAAGGAGCGGGTCAAACCGGCAGCGGGCTCGATCACGTACGGGGTGTAGCGCTCGTTGGTGGCCTGGTTGAAGTAGCTCAGGTCCGTACCGGAGGCCTTGGCGTGCGTGGAGAGGTCGAAGTCCGTGCGGTTGGCGATGCCCTCGAGTTCGCCCCACTCGGAGCCTTGGAAACCGAAGCGGTACTCGATGTCCGTGGTGCCCTTGGAGTAGTGGCTCAGCTTTTCAAGCGGGTGCTCGAAGAAGCGGAGGTTTTCTTCCCGGATGCCCAGGCTGGTGTACCAGGACATGCGTTCCTTCATCCAGTACTGGTGCCATTCCTCATCGGTGCCGGGCTCGACGAAGAATTCCATCTCCATCTGTTCGAACTCGCGGGTACGGAAGATGAAGTTGCCCGGTGTGATTTCGTTGCGGAAGGACTTACCGATCTGGCCAATGCCGAACGGCGGCTTCTTCCGGGACGTGGTGAGGACGTTGTTGAAGTTCACGAAGATGCCCTGGGCCGTTTCCGGGCGCAGGTAGTGCATGCCTTCGTCGTTGGCCACCGGGCCAAGGAAGGTCTTCAGGAGGCCGGAGAATTCCTGCGGTTCGGTCCACTGGCCACGGGTGCCACAGTTGGCGCAGGCAATGTCCTTCAGGCCGTTCTCGGCGGGACGGCCCTTCTTTTCCGCGTACTCTTCCTCGAGGTGGTCAGCACGGTAGCGCTTATGGCAGGACAGGCATTCCACCAGGGGGTCCGAGAAGACCTCCACGTGGCCGGAGGCTTCCCAAACCTGGCGGGGAAGGATGACTGAGGAGTCCAGGCCAACGACGTCTTCGCGGCCGCGGACCATGCTCTGCCACCACTGGCGCTTGATGTTTTCCTTCAGTTCCGCACCAAGGGGTCCGTAATCCCACGCCGAACGGGAGCCACCATAGATTTCACCGGCCTGGAAGACAAAGCCCCTCCGCTTGGAGAGGGAAATGACCTGGTCAAGGACGGATTTTGCTGCCATGGGTACTCCATTTGTTCTACAGGGCCGCTGGGTGCGGTCCGCGGTGGTTGCCCCGGATTCCGGACGAGGTTGTCCGGCGGGGTGGGCTGGGGAATTGGTGCGGATAATAACTGTGCAGAAAGCTGCGTGTCCTAGCCTACCGGCCTTTAGCCGGGACCTTTCGTACGAATGCTCCCCGGGGCCAGGGCAACGTGGCTACGATGATCGCCGCGAGCGTCAGCACCGTACCCAACACCGTGGGCAAGGCGACCACCGCACCGGGACTGGGGATCACGACGTCGAGCACTAAGGAACCGACCAGCTGGCCGGCAATCATGCCAAGACCGGTGACCAGCACGCCAAGGCTTCGGACCAAAAGCGCTGCAAGCCCAATGAAAAGGCAGCCCATGGGGCCGCCCAGATAGAACCACCATTCACCCGGAAGTGGGTTGCCCGCGCCCGCCACGGAAAGTTTGATGAGCCAAGCGATCCAAAGGATGACGGCACCGGCGATGAAGTTGACCAGCGTGGCGGCCACAGGCGTCCCGTAGTGAACGGTGGCGGTTCCGTTCATGGCCTGCTGGAAACTCATGAGAAACCCTGCCGCCAGAGGCAGCAGGACGGGCAGCAACAGGGAGGCGATATCGGTATTGCCCCCGAAGCGAGGGGAAACAGCCCAAGCAACTGCGGCAACCGTCAGCACACTGCCCAGGATCCGCACTCCCGTAATGGACCGTTTGCCGCCGGGACCGATGCCCATGCGGTCCACGAGGAGTCCGCTGAGGGTCTGTCCCGTAACCGCAGCAACGGTGAACAGGGCCACACCCAACAGGCCAATGGTGAAGGACTGGGCGAAGACGAAGAGAGCGCCGATCCCGCCGGCCATGACGTAGAAGCGGGGAAAGCTCCGGTTGCGGACTGCCGGGACGATGCGCCGAAGACCTGCCCTGCCTTTGGGCGTGGCAACGGAAATGGCAGCGATGAGCACGAGTCCTGTGGTGAAGCTCACCACGGCGGCGGCGATGCCATCATTCAACCGGGCCCCGAGCGCCCCGTTGATCCTTCCTTGAAGCGGAATGACCAGGCCAGTTGCTACTGCAACAGGGAGGCCAATGGCGAGCGGAAGGGTTGAACGGAGAGAAGGCTGCGGCACTGACCCCACACTACTTCAGGCATCATTGCTGTATGAGCAACCCCGAAATCGAAGAGATCCCCATCCGCGACGACATGATCCGCCTCGGGCAGCTGCTGAAGCTCGCCAATCTCGTGGAGGACGGCGTTGAAGCTACGGAGCTCATCAAGAACGGCTTGGTCAAGGTCAACGACGAAATCGACGACCGCCGCGGCCGCCAACTCCACGCCGGAGATACCGTTACCGTCAACGGCCAGACCGTCCGGATCACCAGCGCCTGAAGCAACGCGGGGTCACTTTTGGCCCATTGTGAGGCTTCCAAGGGGCCACAAGTGACCCCGCGTTGCTTTTCTACGTGGTGGAGAGCACCTTGTGGGTCAGGAATTCGCCCACGTGGCCGATCTCCTGCTGGTTGATGCCATGCCACATGCCGGTGTAGAGCACCTTGGTGAGGTCCACATGGTTGCGCACCCATCCCATGGTGTATTCGATCTTGTCCGGAGTAATAACGGGGTCCTGCTGGTCGCGGCCCCAGAACATCGGCAAGGTGCCGTCCAGTTCAGCATCGCGGAAAGCGGCGTCATCGCCAGCGTCCACCACAAAACCCGAAAGCCCGACGACGGCAGCGAAGTCCGTGGGACGGTAGCGGAGCATGGTGGTCGCCATTGCCATGCCCATGGAGAAGCCAAGCAGTGTCACTGAAGAATGATTGGCTTTGACCGTGTCCAACCACTCAAGGGCGTAATCAGCGGCAAGCTTTACTGCTTCAAGGGAATACTCGATCGACGCCGTGAGCGGGAACCACGTGAAGCCGGGGCCCATGGACATTGGTGCCCGCAAGGAAGCCACTACAAATCCCTCGGGAAGCAGGCCGGCGAGGCTGAAGAGATCGTCCTCATTGGAGCCGTAGCCGTGCAACAGCAGCAGAAGCGGTTTGCCCTCCCGCTCGGCTTCGTCATGGGACCACAGGACAACGGGCGCGGGGAATGCAACGGCTTCAGTCATGGGTCTATTCTTGCAGTTACTGATGGGTAACAACCTACGGTGGCGTAGGTTTGCAGGTTCAAGGCAGGATGGAAAGCGTGAGTGACGTCAATTCATTGGTGAAGCCGGGCGACCCGGTACAAACTCACCCTTGGAGCCGTTACGTGGCACTGGGGGATTCGTTCACGGAAGGCATCGGGGATCCCGAGCCACAGAATCCCGGCGGCTTCCGTGGGTGGGCTGACCGTGTAGCGGAAGAACTGGGCCGCGGCCACGAAGATTTTGCCTACGCCAACCTTGCCATCCGTGGGCGGTTACTGCAGCAGATCGTGGATGAACAAGTTGGTCCTTGCTTGGAACTCCAGCCGGACCTCGTCTCTATTTCGGCCGGCGGCAATGACCTCATCCGGCCCGGCGGCGACCCGGACCTTTTGGCGGAGAAGCTGGATGGTGCCGTTCAGGAACTGGCCTCCAGTGGTGCCACCGTGGTGTTGTTCAACGGACCGGACACTGCGTCCTCCGTCTTGGGCCGCATCCGAGGCAAGGTGGCCATCTACAACGAAAACCTCAGGACGGTGGCTGCACGGCACGACGCCATCATCGCCGATATGTGGTCCCTGAGGCAGTTGGCCGATCCCCGGATGTGGGACGAAGACCGCCTGCACTTCTCACCGCTGGGACACCACACGATCGCGATGATGGTCCTGGAAGCGCTGAACGTCCAGCACACACTGGAGCCGCTCGCGCCGAAGCCCCTGCCGGTTCGCACCTGGCGTGAGGCCCGTTCCTCGGATCTGGTGTGGGCCCGTGAGTACTTTGTTCCCTGGGTCATCCGAAGGTTGCGTCATCGGTCCTCCGGCGATGGCATTACCCCAAAGCGCCCGACGCCGGGACCGGTCTTCGGTCCGAACGGCACCATGCTGCCGCGCGGCTAAGGTGACGGGTGCAAGGGTGACGGGCGCTTGCAGGACTGACGCGCGGAAAGAGCTCCGCGATGCACGCTGACATTTCACTGACTCCGGCTGACGTTGTGCAGTTCAGGCTTCGGCGTCAGCAGTTGCGTGATCCTTACGGTGAAAGCATTGATAACGTGCTGCGAAACCTCCTTGCCGTGCAGTCGCAGGAGTTTCCCTATGCGAGGTGGAGCCTTGCCCAGCGAACGCCCAGGACCACTGCCAATGAGGTGGAGCAGGCGGTGGCTGACGGCAGGATCCTCCGGACGCATATCCTGCGGCCAACGTGGCATTTTGTGCATCGTGAGGACCTCGGCTGGTTGATGGGATTGTCTGCGGATCGCCTTCATCAAGGCAACAAAGGCATGTACAGGCAGACGGGAGTTGATGAGCATGCCGCTGCCAGGAGCGGAGACATCCTTGCCGAAGCCGTGGCCGGTGGAGCCCACAAAACACGCGAAGAATTAGCCGGGGTACTGGAACAGGCGGGGCTCCCCGGGAAAGGACTAGGCCTCGTTTACCACCTCATGCACGCAGAGATCAGCAAAATCCTGGTGAGCGGCGCCCCGGTCCGTTCTGCAGGGGGTGCGCTCAAACAGACCTACGCCTTGTTCCACGAACGTGTGCCCGCCACTGGCAACGCGCCCTTGATCGGGGACGACCGAGAATGGGCTTTGGGCCAGCTGGCGCTGCGATACTTCACCAGCCGGGGGCCCGCCACCATCAAGGACTGTGCCGCCTGGTCCGGACTGACCATGAAGGATGTGCGGCTTGGCTTGCAGATAGCTGAAGAGTCCCTTCCGGGCGCCTTGGCGACTGTGGCGATTGACGGCCTGGACTTCTGCTTGCCAGCAGAAGACGTCGAAGCCTTTGCAGCGACTCCGCCAGCTGACGATGGGCCGCGGCTCCCCCGCGTGGATCTCATCCAGTGTTATGACGAGTACGTGATGGGCTATTCCCAATCGAGGCACTACCTCGGCGGAAGGGCTCCCTATTTCCCGGAGGGCGATGCTCCCATTCACGTCGTGTTGCTGGAGGGCAGGTTGGCCGGATGGTGGCGTCACGGATTCTCCGGTGGGATCTGCGAACTCGACGTCAGAGTAAATCGACCCTTCACAACAGCGGAACAACAAGCGTTGGAGGCCGAGGCGGAACGATACGGGAGGTTCCTGGGCATGGAGACCAAGCTGGTGTGAAACCGCAGGACTAAGCTGGGTTAAGACCTAGGAGGCCTGCACCGTGAACAATCTGATCTTCTGGATCATCGTCTGCTCGTGGCTGATTCCCATGGGGATCCGCCTGTACAACAGGTCCCGGGCGCGGCGGCTTCAGGACCGTAATTTCCAAGACCGTAGCTTCCCGGGTCAGAACTATCCTGGCCAGAACTACCCTGGCCCCGGCTATCCCCCGCAGAATCTTCCAGCACCGAATTATCCGGCGCAGGGGTATCCCACTCCGAACTACCCGGGCTATCCCGGGGAGCCCACCACCATCCGTCCTGCCGACGCGCAACCGCCGGCGGGACCGCCGTCGAACGCTTCTTCACCTACGTTTCCCAGCAACAGCGGCTCTGAGCAGCAAGGCTTCCGTGCTCGCAAGCTGGCCGAGCTGGACCTCAAGTTCAGCAACGGCGAGATCGCCATGGAGGACTACATGAAGCAGCGCGGCGAGATCATGAACGGCTGAGCCGGCTTACGCGAAGAAGGCCTGATGCAGTTGGGCTGACAGTTGCCCGATTTCGGTGAGGAAGCCGTCGTGCCCGATGGGGGCCTCGATCACGTGGACGGGGACGTTGCCTGGCAGGTTTTGTGCCAGTTCCAATGACTGGGCCGGGAAGTAGAGGCGGTCCGAGTCGACGGCTGCCACAAAGAATTCAGCAGTGGCGCCGGCCAAGGCTTCCTGCAAGGTGCCCCGGCCACGGCTGATGTCGTGGGACATGAGTGCCTCGGTGATGGCGATGTAACTGTTGGCATCGAACCGGCGCACCAGCTTGGTGCCTTGGTGGTCGAGGTAGCTTTCCACCTGGTAGCGGCCACGCTCCCCCAGGACCGGAGCAGCCAGGGGCGTCTCTTGGTGCTGGGCTTCGCGGCCGAAGCGGAAATCAAGCTCCAGGGCTGATCGGTACGTGATATGCGCTATCCGTCGGGCCAGGGCAAGGCCCGCCTCGGGAGTTGGTCCACCGTAGTAATCGCCGTTGTTGAAGTTCGGGTCCTGGCGGATGGCGAGCGTCTGCGACTGGGCGAAAGCGATTTGCTCAGCTGTGCTGTAGGCGCCGACAGAAATTACTGCGCACCTCTGAACACGCTCAGGGAAGGTCACCGCCCACTCAAGTGCCCGCGCCCCGCCCATGGAACCGCCGAGGACTGCGTGCCATGCCTTGATGCCCAATGCATCCGCGAGACGGGCTTCAGCCACGGTGCTGTCGCGCAACGTGATGAGAGGAAAGCGGGATCCCCAAGGCCGCCCGTCCGGAGCCTGGGACGATGGTCCCGTGCTGCCGTAACAGCCGCCCACAATGTTGATGGAGATAACGAAGAACCGGTTGGTGTCGATCGTCGCGCCGGGACCAACGAGTTGCTCCCACCAGCCTTCCTCGTCGGTGGCACCGCGGGCCACGTGCGTGCTGCCCGTCAGTGCGTGCTGAACGAGGACGGCGTTGGACGCATCTTCGTTCAGCTGCCCCCAGGTTTCGTAGGCCAGCACAACATCCGGGAGAAAACCGCCGGCTTCAAGTTCCAGCGAACCTACGCCGGCGTACTTGACCGTCCCGTCTTCTTTGCCCGGTTTTGGGGGTGCTGTAGCAGTAATGGTCATTCCTTTGACACCTAACCTCGCGCTTGCCTGCCGCCTTGCGTGCGACAGGCCAGGTCTTCACCCGGGGCACCCCACCGCGGAGGAGGGTTGCCGGCCAGCAAGCCGGGGCTGTCACTGGCACTCATGACCTAATACGTAGAGTCTAGGAAAAATACCGCTGTTTTGGCGAAGAATGTGACAGCTGTGTGACGGTTTGGGGTCCCTTCGTTCAGGAACACGCAGCGAGAAGGGCCGCCCGGCGAATTTTCGTCGGCGGGCGGCCGCCCCGCTAAGCGCCCTTGGCAGCCCGGAAACCAGCCTCCAAGTCAGCAATGATGTCGTCCACGTGCTCGATTCCCACCGACAGGCGGACAAGGCCGGGATACACGCCCGCAACCAGCTGCTGTTCGACCGTGAGCTGGCTGTGGGTAGTCGACGCCGGGTGGATAACCAGCGAGCGGACGTCACCGATGTTGGCAACATGGGAGTGCAGCTCCAGGCCATCGACGAATCGCTTGCCGGCCTCGACGCCACCCTTGATGTTGAATGCCACCACTGCGCCGGTACCCTTCGGCCCGTACTTACGGCCACGGTCGTACCAAGGGCTGGACGGCAGACCCGCGAAGGCAACCGATTCGACGTCGTCGTGGGCTTCCAGCCATTCAGCCACTTTGGTGGCGTTCGAGACGTGACGCTCGACGCGCAGGCTCAGGGTTTCCAGCCCTTGGGCGATGAGGAAGGCGTTGAACGGGGAAACGGCCGAACCCAGATCGCGCAGCAACTGCACGCGGGCCTTGAGAATGTAGGAGAGGTTGGCTCCGAGCGCGCCGTCCTTGCCAAGGTCCCGGGCGTAAACGAGTCCGTTGTAGCTGGGGTCCGGAGTATTGAATCCAGGGAAGCGTTCCGGGTCCTTGCCGAAATCAAAGTTTCCGGAGTCCACGATCACGCCGGCGATCGCCGCACCGTGGCCGCCCAGATACTTGGTAGCCGAGTGCACCACAATGTCCGCACCCCATTCGATGGGACGGATGAGGTATGGGGTGGAGAGCGTGTTATCCACGATCAGCGGCACGCCAGCTTCATGCGCAGTGCGTGAAATCCCTTCGATGTCCAGCACGTCCTGGCGCGGATTGGACACCACCTCGCCGAAGAACAGCTTGGTGTTGGGCTGCACGGCGTCGCGCCACTGGTCCAGGTTGTCCGGGTCTTCCACGAACGTCACGGAGATACCGAACTTCTTCAGTGTGTGTGCCAGCAGGTTGTAGGTGCCGCCGTACAGGCTGGGGCTGGCGACGACATGGTCACCGGCCTCGGCAATGTTCAGGATGGCGAAGGTTTCCGCGGCCTGTCCTGAACTGAGGAGCAATGCGCCCAGCCCGCCTTCGAGGCTGGCGATCCGCTGCTCAACGGCATCCTGAGTCGGGTTGCCGATTCGGGTGTAGATCGGGGCGAGCTCGGCCAAGGCAAAGCGGTTGGCTGCGCTCTCTGCGCTGGGGAAAACGAAGGACGTGGTCTGGTAGATCGGAAGCGACCTCGCTCCCGTGGCAGAGTCAGGCTCCTGCCCTGCGTGGATCTGGCGGGTTTCGAAAGACCATCCTTGGGACATTGAATTCTCCTCTTAGTGGCGCGCGGGTTTGCCGTTGATCGCTGTAGGCGTGGGCTGGGGCCAGTCTAGGAAGCGCCCGGGTACTTGGACAGCTTTGTGACGAAGGCAGTATTTTTCGGTCTTTGGGCGACCCGGCATGACGCAGTCGAATGGCATACAGCAAGGTCCCATGTTAGTTAGGCTTCCCTTAGCTGAGACCCCGATCACAAAGTGCCAAGATGAAGCCATGCGCATGGATCACGTCTCTTACGCTTGTGAACGAGATGGCCTTTTGGCCACTACCGAACGAATTTCCGCAGCTCTGGGAGTGGACGCAGTCCGGGGCGGAGTGCACCCGCGCTTCGGTACCCGGAACATGATCATTCCCTTGGCGGATAACAAATACCTGGAAGTCGTAGAGGTCCTGGACCATCCTGCTTCTGACAAGGCACCCTTTGGCCAGGCAGTCCGAGCACGCTCGGCGGCTGGCGGCGGTTGGATGGGCTGGTGCGTCGCCGTTGACGACCTCGCCCCCTTCGAAGAACGCCTCGGCCGTTCCGCAGTTCCGGGCAACCGCAAGTTCCCGGATGGCCGCGAACTCGTGTGGCAGCAGATCGGCATTCTCGGCTTGATCGCCGATCCCCAGGTGCCGTACCTGCTCAAGTGGGAGGGCGACCCCTCACTGCACCCGTCCAAGGTCTATGACAGTGACGTCAAGATGTCCAGCCTCACCATTGCGGGCTCGGCGGAACGCGTCACCGAATGGCTGGGCGAACCCGTTGAGAAGCCGCTCGAGGACGTCGCTGTCCAGTGGATGGCCCCGCACGGTACGCCTGGCATCATGTCCGTCACTTTCGAAACAGCCTCCGGCGCCGTCACCATCTGACGCGTCACTTCCCTTGGGGGCCTGCTCCCCTCCCCGGTCCTGTGTGTCCGGTCAAGCTTCGGCCGCCATCAGCGGGTGCCAACGACGTCACCCACCGATGGCGGCCGAATTTCTTTAATTGATGCCTAACCCAGGCCTATCGCCTTGCCGAAGAGGCTGAAGCCAACGAACGCGACGATGTCCAGCAGCGCATGCGCAATCACCAAAGGCATCACCCGCTTCGTCTTGGTATAGAGCCAGGCGAAGACCAATCCCATGGCGAAGTTGCCGATGAACGGTCCGAAACCTTGGTACAAGTGGTAGCTGCCACGAAGCGCCGCGCTTACCACAATGGCCAACGGGGTGCTCCAGCCGAATTTTCCGAAGCGGTCCAGGAGGTAGCCGACGACGATCACTTCCTCAACGATCGCATGGCGAACGGCGGAGAGAATCAGCACAGGCACAGTCCACCAGTAAGCCTCCAGGCCGCTGGGCACAATGGCGGTGGTGATTCCGAGGGCACGGCCAGCAGCGTACAAGCCAAGTGAAGGGATGCCAATTGCGGCTGCGAGGCCCAGCCCCTGCAAAAGGTCCTTGCCCGGGCGCGCGAAATTGAACCCCAATCGGGCAAAGCCTGAGCCACTTGCACCTTCCCGGCCACCCTGTGAATGCGATGACAGGAAGTAGAACACCAGGACCACCGGAACCAAAGCGAAGATAATGTCCAGCAGTTGGTACGTGAGATCGAAATACTCGCGGGTGCTTTGGGACCTGTTAAGCGTCGAAGTTGCCTCGGACAACGGCGCGCGTGTCATCTTGTCCAGAAGTTGCACCACGGAGTACACGGCTGATTGGCCCAGAGACAGGCCCAGTACGATGAGTACTTCGGCGCGCAGGCGGCGGCGGGAAGCAAGGAGCATGTACCTATCTTGCCTGCAGTTCCTGCCACTTTGCCGTGAACTGCGCACGTTCCCGCTCCACCCGTAGGCAGACCCTATGCTTGGTGGGATGAGTGCCCCAGGGAGAATCTTCATGATCCGGCACGGCCAGTCCGCCGCGAATGCCGACACGTCAATCTACAACCGTGTGCCGGACTACCGCATCCCGCTCACCGAACTAGGAGTTGAGCAGGCACGGATAGCCGGCGAGGCCCTCAGGCGGAAGCTCGACGGCGAGCAGGTCTGCGTCTACGTGTCCCCCTACTTGCGGGCATACCAGACTCTTGAGGCGTTGGACCTCGGCCCGCTGATCGAGCGCGTGATCGAAGAACCCAGGCTACGCGAGCAGGACTGGGCCAACTTCCAGATCGCCGGGGAGATAGAGGACCAGAAGGAGCTTCGCAACCTTTACGGCCACTTCTTCTACAGGTTCCGCGAGGGCGAGTCAGGCTCGGACGTCTACGACCGCGTCTCCTCGTTCATGGAGACCCTTTACCGCCACTGGCAAAAGCCGACGTACGCCCCAAATACCCTGATGGTCACTCACGGACTGACCATGAGACTGTTCTGCATGCGCTGGTTCCACTGGACTGTTGAATATTTCGAATCCCTGAACAACCCGGAGAACGCCGAACTCCGCACACTGATAAGGACCGACGACGGCCAGTACAGTCTGGACGAACCGTTCAGCCAGTGGGTGCCAAGGGATGTTGACGATTCAGTGCTTCACGCGCCGAGAATGCGTTTCTAGCAGGAAGCACTTAGTTTCCGGGGGCGACGATGACTTCCGTGCCCTTGGCTTCGAACGCAGCCTTGTCCGCGGCGCTGATCCCGGCGTCCGTGATGAGGTGCCGGAAGTCATACCCGGCCATGGCGGCAAAGGAGCGACGGCCCACCTTGGAGGAGTCGGCAACCACGTAGGATTCAGTGGCCCGGCGCGCCATGACGGTGTTCACCATGGCTTCGCCTTCATCGGTGATGGTGGGGCCGAGATCGGGGTCAACGCCGTTGACCCCGATGAACGCGATGTCCAGGGCAACCTTCTGCATGATCACGTCGGTGTAGGGGCCCACGAGCTCGTAGGAGCGCGGATTGAGGATTCCCCCGGTAACCATGATCTTGATGTTCGGACGAACGGCGAGCTGCGAGGCTATGTTAATTGCGTTGGTTACCACCGTGAGAGTGGGCCTGTTGGACGGCGCGTTGAGGTCCTCACGGGTGGACAGCAACTGCGCCAGAGCCGTATTGGTGGTTCCCCCGCTCAGGCCGATCACCGCTCCGGGTCGGATCAGGGCGGAGGCGGCCAGGGCGATCTCCTGCTTGGCCAAGGCGTGGTCGTCACGGTTGTATCGGCCCGGGAGGTCGTAAGATACGGATCCGGTGGTAGCGCCACCCCGTGTACGGCTGAGCAGCCGTTGTTTTGCAAGGCTGTCCAGGTCCCGGCGCGCCGTGGCCGGTGACACGCCAAGCCGCGTCACGATGTCCTCGACTTCCACATGGCCGGATTCGGCCAGGAGGTCAAGGATGGCGGTCAGCCGATCGGTGCGGGTCATGACGAGCCTTTCGCGGGGTCTGGCTATTTCGCTTTGGCGAACAGCGTGAGCATACGTGCGGATTCCAGCACCAGTGCGTCCCGGCCGGCCTTGATGTACTTCCGGGAATCCACCACTGCAGGGTTGGCATCGAGGTACTCACGGACGGCGCGGGTGAAGAACCCGTTCAAATGTGTGGATACGTTGATCTTAGTCATACCTGCGCCGATCGCAGCTACGAGCATCTCGTCTGTGACGCCTGAAGAGCCATGCAAGACCAGCGGTTTTCCGACCGCCGACTTCAGCCGCGTAATCAGGTGCAGGTCCAGTGCTGCGCTGCGTTCGGTCATGGCGTGGGAGGAGCCAACGGCCACTGCGAGCGCATCCACACCCGTTGCTTCAACAAACGCCTGCGCCTCGTCGGGGTCGGTCCGGACACCGGGTGCATGGGCGCCGTCCTTGCCTCCCACTTTGCCGAGTTCGGCCTCCATGTAAACGCCTCGCTCGTGGGCGTAGCGGGCTACCCGTTGCGTGACTTCGACGTTCCACTCATAGGGCAACTGCGCGCCGTCGAACATTACGGAGCCAAAACCGAGGTCCACGGCCGCGATGGCGAGGTCCTCGGATTCGGCATGGTCCAGGTGAACGGCAACGGGCACCGATGCGTCGCGGGCGATCGCCAAAGTCGCCACAGCAATCGGCTCAAGTCCACCGTGATACTTTGCGCAGTTCTCCGAAATCTGCAGGATCAGCGGAACACCCGCTGTCTCGGCACCCGCCACCAGCCCCTCCGCTGTTTCCACGTGGATGACGTTGAACGCGCCTTGGCCCGTACCGCTGGCCGCGGCCTTGTCCATCAATTCCCGCGTGCTGACAAGGGTCACCGGGTCTCCTTCCATGTCACGATCAGTTGGTCTTCAAGTTCCTGGTATCTCGGCGAGATCTCGCCTGCTGCGGGCATGAGCACTGCGGCGGCCGACCAGGCAGTAGCCCGGCGGAGAATCTCGCGGGGTTCGGTAACGCCTTCGGCGAGGGCGACGGCGGCAGCCGCCACACCGGCGTCGCCCGCCCCTGTGGGGTTGCCGCTCAGGGGCTCGGGGAGGCTGGCACTCCAGTACCCGCCCGGTGCTGCGTGGTCGAAGGCGAGCATTCCGTCCGCGCCGGCGCTGACGAGGACGGTGCGGGCACCCATGGCAATCAGCGAGAGCGCAGCGGCTTCCACGCTCGACTCCCCCGTGGCTTCCGCGAGCTCGTGGTGATTGGGTTTCAGGACATCGGCACCGGCCTGGGCTGCGGTGATGATTCCGGGTCCGGAGGTGTCAATGATGGCCGGGATGCCGGCGTCGTGCGCCAGCTTTACGAGGGACGAGTAGAAATCGGCAGGTGCATCCGGTGGCAGGCTGCCGGAACCCACCAGCACAGCTGCCGCAGTTTCTCCGGCATCGCCGCGTACGGCTTTGACGACGGCGGCGGTCAGTGAGCGCCAGTCGTCCGGCAGGAGCGCCTGGCCTTCCTCGTTGAAGATGGAGGTCTCGCCCGCGACGGTGTCCACGAGCGCGATGCTGCGGCGGGTCTCGGCGGCGACAGACACCAGCGCGTGGGGCACGCCGCTGGTCCAAAGTTCGGCAGCCAGGGTCTGTCCAGCGGCTCCTCCGGTAGGAGCAATGGCCAGCACGGGATGGCCCACTTGATGAACCACCCTGGCAACGTTGAGCCCTTTGCCCCCGGCGCGGCTGATGGGTGTGGGGACCCTGTGGCTGGCGCCTTCGGTGATTCCGTGGACTGTGTAGGTCATGTCGATGGCGGGATTGGGGGTCACGGTGACAATGCGGGTTGCGGCGTTTCGGGACGTTCCGGCCGCTGCTGGGCCGGTCATCGCGCACTGTCCAGGAGCGCACGTGCGTTCAATGCCGCGCCAAGGAGCCCGGCGTCCTGGCCAAGCTGGGCTTGGATGAGGCGCGGACGTCGTTGGAAGTCCAGGATCTGGTCAACCCGCGCGCGGAGCGGTTCCAGGAGGTCCTCGCCTGCTTCGGCCAGGCCTCCCCCGATCACTACCGCTTCAGTGCCGATGATGTTCACGCACTGGCAGATGGTGAAGGCGAGGGCGTCCACCGCATCCGCCCACACACGGGCAGCCATGGCATCTCCATTTTGGGACCGGAGCAGGACGTCCCGGGCACCGTCCACGATGTTGCCCGACTTTCTGCTGTATCGCTTGGCGATGGCGCCTGCCGAACCCACGGCCTCGAGGATGGTGGCCCCTGGTGCTTGAGTTCCGGCTGCTTGAGTTCCGGCTGCTTCAGTTCCGGCGTCGGGGTCCGGTACCTGGGCGTGGCCGAGTTCTCCCGCGAAACCACCGGCCGTGACGGCCACACCACCGGAGAAAACGGCGGCGGCGATTCCCGTGCCCACCACCATGACCACGACGTCGTTGAACTCCTTGGATCCGCCAAAGGTGTGTTCCACCGCAGCGGCCGAGCGGACGTCGTGATCGAACGCCACGGGAAGCCCCAGCCTCTTCTCTGCCTCGGCGGTGAACGGGAAATTGCGCCACCCGAGATTCGCGGAGTAGATCCCGATTCCTCCCGCGGAATCCACGATGCCAGGGACGATGACTCCGGCTGCTTTGGCCGGGATGTCCGGAAACTCGGATGCGAGTTCATCAGCGAGGCCTGCGAGCTTGTCCAGCACGGCTTCCCCGGGATGTGCTGGATCCAGCGGCGTGGGGACCCGGCGCATACCCAGGACGTTTCCAAAGGCATCCACGAGTCCAGCCTTCACGTCTGTGCCGCCGACGTCGAATGCCAGGACTGCTGATTCTGCGTGCCCGAGAACCATGACGGGTGCCTAGGCGGAGGGGTCGAGAATGACGGAGCGCGTCAGGTTCCGGGGCAGGTCCGGGTTGAGGCCGCGGACGCGCGCACGTTCCAGGGTCACTTTGTGGACGCGGGCCAGTTCAGCGAGCGGGTGCTTGTCCGTGTGGATGTAGAGGGCACCCGTGGCTGCCATGTCCTTGTCAAGGCCCTCGGGCTGTGCGCCAAACAACCACGTCACGCGTCCTGGCGCCGCGATGGAGATGGGACCGTGGCGGTATTCCATGGCCGGGTAGGACTCGGTCCAGCCCTGCACGGCTTCGCGCATCTTAAGTCCTGCCTCGTGGGCCAGGCCAACAGTCCATCCGGTACCGAGGAACGTGAATTGCTCTGCATCCAGGAGTTCCTGTGCCACGGGATCTGTCACTGCATCCCTTGCGTCTTCGATAGCTTGCTTCAGGTCAATCCCAAGGCTGGTGAGCAAGTACACCAGTGCCGAGGTCGCGAAGCGGGTCTGCACCACGGATCGCTCATCTGCATACGGGAGACCGATCACGGCGTCGGCCAGATCAACGATTGGAGACGCCGTATCGCCAATGATGGCAACAGTGGGGACGATGCCCTTCAGCCCGGCCAGGATCTCCAGCACCTCAGTGGTGGTGCCGGACCGCGTAATGGCCACAACGGCGTCGTACTGGCGATCTGCACTGTTGCTGTTCAGGAAAGCCTCCGACGCCGCAAAGGCATCCGTCACGCCTTTGCCCGCGGATTCACGGGCGGCAGCATAGCTCTGGGCCATGAACCAGGAGGTGCCACAGCCAATGACGGCGATCCGCTGACCGTCGGCGGGAAGCAGGTTCTCAGCATCGGTCTGGTCAATGGCACGCTGCCAGACATCGGGCTGTGATACCAGCTCTTCTTCCATGAAGGCGCCCAGTGTGTTCTCGCTCATAGTGTGTTTCACTCCTGCTCAGCCAATGACGTTTTATGATCTATAGAAACACTAAACGATCAGTTTCGATCTCACAAGGATCATCTACTGAAGTGGATCCGGCAATTGGGCAGGCCAGTAGTCAGGAGGGTGGCAAAGTGCTGGCAGTGGAAACGGTGGGAATCGGTGAAGAGCGGCCGGGAAGGCCCAGCTTGTTCCTGTTAGCCGATGATGGGCCGTTCTTCAGGCAATTTGAACAGGCGGGGGCGGGAGGACAGGGCCAATGCCGAAGCGACCGTGACCGTCCCGATGCGGCCTGTAAACATCAGAACCATGAGTACCCACTCAGCCGATGGAGGGAGGTTGTACGTGATTCCTGTGCTCATGCCGACGGTGGCGAACGCCGAGATGGATTCGAACAGGACCTTCTCGAGGCTGTAGTCGGTGAACATGAGCAGCAGCATGGTTCCAGTAATGACTGCACCGATGCCGAGCAGTGCTACCGAGAGGGCCTGCCGTACCGAGGCCGGGCTAATGGACCGGTGGGCTATGGTCACATCGCCCCGGCCCCGGACTTCATTCCAGATGGCGAATGCCAGGAGGAGGAAAGTCGTGATCTTGATTCCACCTGCAGTTCCGGCGCTTCCCCCTCCGATAAACATCAGAATGTCGCTGACCATCAGCGTCTCCGGTGAGGCCACCGCGTAGTCGATGCTGTTGAATCCCGCGGTCCGGGGGAACACGCTTCCAGCGAGGGAACCGACGATCTTGCCCGGGATGGACAGCGTCCCCAGGGTTTCGGCCCGGTTCCATTCGAAGGCGGCGAACAACACGAAGCCGGCCGTGAGCAGGAAGATCGTACCGAAGACTGTGAGACGCAAATGTACTGTCCAGTTCCGGAGCCGCAGTCCCCCGCCGTTGAGCAAATGGATGAGTACGGGGAATCCGAGGCCACCGGAAATGATGGCCAAACAGATGGGCACCAGAATGTAAGGGTCTTCGCGGAAACTGATGAGGTTGTCGCTGTAGAGCGCGAACCCCGCGTTGTTGAAGGCAGATACTGCGTGGAAGACGCCGTGCCACAGTGCAACGGCCGGGTTGGAGTCGTACACGAGCCAGAACCTGACAGTCAGGATTGCTGCTGTTACCGCTTCAAAAACGACCATGATTCTGGCGACCCGGAACAGCACGGAGCGAACATCCCCGAGGTTGAGGGTGTGCGTTTCTGACTGCACAACAAGCTGGCCACGCAAGCCGATGCTTTTGCGGACGAGCAGGGCAAGCAGGGTCGCGAGGGTCATGATGCCGAACCCGCCAACCTGGATGAGTGCCAGAATCACGACATGCCCGAAAGGTGTCCAGTAGGTCGCCGTGTCAACGGTAATCAGGCCCGTGACACACGTCGCGGACACGGCGGTGAACAGGGCCGTCATGAGCGTGGCTGGATCAGGACCGTTGCGGGAGACGGGCAGCATCAACAGGGCTGCGCCAAGGAGGATGACTGCCAGGAAAGCGATGGGTACCGAGCGGACTGGATGTGAGAGGGCGCGCCTGACGACGTTCTCACGGCGCGCCTGCGGGTCACGGTGCTTCCACAACGTGCGTCCGTTGCCGTTCCCGGCTTGGGGTGGTCCAGGGGTCCGGGAGCGGAGCTTTGGGTTAGCCGCCGGCTTTGGGTTAACCGACATGGATGCCTGGGCGAAGGTCGGGATCGGGTTCGTTTTCGCGGATGATTTCCCGGACGACGGGTGCGGTGTCGCCGCGGCCCAGCAGCAGGTATCGCATCAGGTGTGCCAACGGGTTACCTTCAGACCATTCGAAGTAAGCGTGGGGACGGACGCCAGTGGCGTTGCGCAGAGCCAGGAGGATCGCAGCAATCGCGTTCGGTGCGGCGGGGCTTTGGGCTCGCAGGATGCGGTGACCGGCAACTTCGACGCCGGTAACAGTGAGCGTGTCGCTGAAACTGGAGGGGTCACTGACATCGATTTCCAGGAAGATGACGTCGGCGGAGCCAGGGACCGGGTTCAGTTCCCGCTGATCGGTTTCCTTGGCCGCGTATTCGGCAGCATCCCGTGCCTCGGGGCGGTTGGCGATGAGGTTGAGCCGGCCGTCGTAGTCGAGGGAATCTGCGATAAAACGACGCGCATTCTCGTCGAATTCGATGCGGTCCACACGCAACTCGGTCGTCCGGCTAACCCGGGAAACGAGCGACACAACGATGATGCCGAGGATGAAGAAGCCGGAGATGGTGAGTCCATCAGGTTTCTCAATGACATTCGCTATCAGGGCGTAGAGCAGAATGAGGGTCAGCACGCTGAAACCGATGGCTGCCCGGCGTCGTTTTCGGCGGAGGGCTGAGATGGTCACCGCGGCGGCGCCAGAAACCATCATGGCAAGAATTCCCGTGGCATAGGCTCCTGCCTGGGCGTTCACGTCCGCGTTGAAGCCGATGGTAATCAGTACGCTCACGGCTGTGTAGACGAGTACAACGGGACGCACCGCCCGGGTCCAGTCCGGCGCCATGCCGTAGGAGGGGAGATATCGCGGGACGATGTTGACCAATCCCGCCATCGCTGATGCCCCGGCGAACCAGAGGATCAGGACACTGCTGATGTCGTATATGGATCCGAATCCTTCGCCGAGCCTTTGGTGTGCCAGGTAGGCCAGGGCACGGCCGTTGGCTTCCCCGCCCTCCCGAAATGCTTCTGCCGGTATCAGGACAGTCGTGACGAAACTGCTGCCAATCAGATAGACACTCATGATGACCGCAGCGGTGGTGAGGAGTTTGCGGGTGTTCCTGATACGGGCAGCCAGCCGTTCCTCGGGAGTCGCACCCTTCGCCGAAACCAGGGGCATCATGCTGACGCCGGTCTCGAATCCCGAAAGGCCCAGGACGAGGAGGGGGAAGGCGATCAGGGCAGGCAGGATCAGTCCACCCAGGCCACCCCCGGACGCGGCAGTCAGCGCTTCGGACCAGGAGGACAATTGCGCCGGGATCCCGACGCCGATGATGATGGCGTTCAGTCCCAAAAACACGGCCACGAGCGGTATCGCCACGGCGACGGCCTCGCTGAAGCCCATAAGGAACACCCCGCCCAGGATCAGCAGGAGTACGACCGTCACTGCCACTGCTTGGCCTTCCAGGAACGGCGGAAGGAACGGGTTCTCCAGAAGGTGCACCGTTGCGTCGGCCGCGGACAGGGTGATGGTGATGATCCACGATGTCGCAACGAATCCGAGAAGGACGAGTACGAAAATTTTGCCGCGCCAGAAAGGCAGGAGGTTCTCCAGCATGGCCACGGATCCCTGCCCGTGTGGGCTTTCCTTTGCCACCCTGCGGTACATCGGAAGCATGCCCAGCAAGGTCAGAGCAACGATCAACAACGTCGCCAGCGGGGAAAGGGCACCGGCGGCAAGTGCTGCTATACCCGGCAGGTAGGACAACGTTGAGAAGTAATCAACGCCCGTCAGGCACATGACCTTCCACCAGCTTTGCTGCGTGGCGTGGTCCTCAACGGATTCAGGACCGACGGGCTGGTGGACGCGGTGTTCCAACAACCATCGCACCAGCGGATTTCCTGATTGCCGTTTGCGTTCAGGGGTTGGGATGCTGTCCGGAATGTCCTTCCGGGCCGATGTTGTCACTGCCTCGTCTTCCTGTCTGCCGACATGATCTCCGGGAGCGTAGCACCGGAGAAAACGTGGAAGCAGGAAAATCGGGAATCCTTTACGGTTCCTTTACGCCTCGCGGGATGCTTGCGGCAACCCTTGCCGCCTCTTCGTAGCTGGAGGGTGCTTGCTGACGGAAGGCAGAATCAGCATCTTCGCGGAGCACGTCGGAGGCCAGCACCCGGACGTGAACAAGCTCGTCGTAGGCTTCGCTGCAGCCCAGGACATCTCCACGGACCTTGGGTCCGTGAGAACCCTGGTCAGGAGATACCTGGAAAATAATCCACCATGTGTCTCCGGCTTTGTCCCTGAAGAGGTAGCCCCCCGGAGGGCAATACGCAGCGCCGTCTACACCCCGGCCTCCGTAACCCTCCACTGAGTCCGGCAGCGCAGCGAACCTCACGCCGCCGTCGGTATCGTCTTGATGCGCGCCCATCCGCGAACACCTCCTTTCTCAGCCGACGTGGACCCACGGGCGCTGGGTGACATCAGGCACCGCCTCCCGCAGCACTTCCCTGGTGACGGGAGCGATTTCACCTTCGCCCAGGAACAGGAAGCGCAGGAGGTTGGTGAAAGGATTTCCTTCCGTCCATCGGAAGTAGATGTGTGGCATGAGCCCCGTGACGTCCCGGATGTGGAGCAGGACGGACGCGATGGTGTTCGGTACGACGGGACCGTGGACCTCCAGGATCCGGTACCCGTGCCGCATCACACCGTGTACTTGCAGTTCCGTTTCGAAGTCTGATGAATCGTCGACGATCACTTCGAGGAAGATGGCTTGTTGCTCCAGGGGCAGATGGCTGACCTCGATCGCTGAGGTGAGCTTGTCCCCGTACGCTTCGGCGGTGAGCCGGAGCGGTTCGTGGGCGATGATCGCGATGGGTCCTTCGAGGGTGTCGGACATGAATTCCAGGGCCTGGCGGTCCAAGTGGACGCGGGTGGCGTGGAGTTCGAAGGAGCGTCGGATGCGGGAGAGCAGGGAAATCACGATGATTCCCAGGATGAAGATTGCCGCGATCCTGATACCTTCGGGGCGTTCGAAGATATTGGCGATGGTGGTGTAGGTGAACACCAGGGAGATGATGCCGAAGCCGATGGTGCGTTTACGCTGCCTGCGTCGGCGCGCAGAGAGCGTGACGGCAACCGCCGCGGAGGTCATCAGCACCAGAACGCCGGTAGCGTAGGCGCCGCCCTGGGCATCGACGTCGGCTTCAAAGAGGAAGGTGATGAGGAAACCGACGAGAGTGAAGACGAGCACCAGTGGGCGGACGGCCTTGGCCCACCCGGGGGCCATCCCGTAGCGCGGCAGGTACCGCGGGACGAGGTTCAGCAGTCCTGCCATGGCGGAGGCCCCGGCGAACCACAGGATGGCGATGGTGCTGATGTCGTAGATGCTGCCGAATCCGACGCCGAGATATTCGTGGGCGAGGAACGCCAGGGCGCGGCCGTTGGCTTGTCCGCCGGGTTGGAATTCCTGTTCCGGGATCAGGACGACGGTGATGAAACTGGTGGTGATAAGGAATCCGCTCATGATGACAGCGGCGGTTGTCAGCATTCGGCGGGTACCGCGGATGCGGCCCTCCGGGTGTTCCTCGGTGTCGGCCTCGTCTCCGCGGACCTGGGGCATGACGGCGACACCTGTTTCGAACCCTGAAAGACCGAGGGCAAGTTTGGGAAAGACGAGCAGGGCGATTCCCACAACCATGAAAGGGTCCCCGTGCGAGGTCCAGAGCGCGTTCCACCAGCCGCCCATGGCGACCGGGTGCGTGAACACCTGGGTGAGGGTCACGACCACGACTATGGCATTGAGGCCCAGGTAAAGGACGACGAGGACAACAGCGACTCCGATGGCTTCCTTGAAGCCGCGGAGGAAGACGGCAGCCAGCAGCGCCAGGAGGAAGAGCGTGACGAGGATGTTCTGGCCCTGCAACCAACCGGGGGCGACAGGGTTCTGAATGAGGTGTGCACTTGCGTCGGCGGCGGAGAGGGTCATGGTGATCATGAAGTCGGTTGCGGCGAACCCGAGCAGGATGAGGACGAAGAGCTTGCCGCCCCAGCGTGGCAGGAGCCGTTCAAGCATCGCGATGGAGCCTTCGCCACGGTGGCTTTCCCGGGCGACGCGGCGGTAGACGGGCAGGGCGCCCAACAAGGTGACGGCAATGAGCACCAGGGTCGCCAATGGTGAGATCACGCCGGCGGCCAGTGCCGCGATCGCGGGCTGGTAACCCAGGGTGGAGAAGTAATCGACGCCGGTCAGGCACATGACCTGCCACCACGGATGCTTCTTCTCGTTGGCCGCGGTTATTCCGCCAGGGCCCTGATGGGTGCCTTTGCTGTCCTGGAGCCCGAACAGCAGCCAGTTTTTCAGTGCGGCTTTTCCGGCTGGCTTGGGCGCCGATGGGTCAGCAGGGGGCCTGCTCAACGTGGTCATTATTTCCTTTCCGCGCGGCATAATGCGCCGCGGTCACAGCCGAAGCTAACACCAAGGGAAAGCATCAAACCGGGAAAGACGTTTCTATTTACGAATCATTTACACCCCTTCCGCGCTGCCGGTTACGGCTCGAAGCGATAACCCATCCCGGCTTCGGTGAGCAGATGCCTGGGCCGGGCAGGGTCGGCTTCAAGTTTGCGGCGCAGCTGTCCCATGTAGACGCGGAGGTAATGCGTTTCTCCGTCGTATCCCGGGCCCCAGATCCTGGCCAGCATCTGCTGCTGGGTGATGAGACGTCCCGGGTTACAGACCAGCAGTTGCAGGATGGCCCATTCCCGCGGGGTGAGCCGCACTGGTGCGCCGTCGCGGGTCACTTTCTTCTTTTCAAGGTCCACTGCGAAGTCCCCGACGTCGACAATCACGACTTGTTCGCCGCCGTCGGACGTCCCGAGACGGCGTTCAGCGACGCGCAACCGTGCCAGGAGTTCGTCCAGGCCAAAAGGTTTCGTGACGTAGTCATCCGCACCGGCGTCGAGGGCACGGACTTTGTCCACGGACCCTTGCCTGGCGGACAGGACAATGATTGGAGTGCTGCTGGAACGACGGATCCTGGTGATGACGTCAACGCCGTTGATGTCCGGCAGTCCAAGATCCAAAACAATAATTTCCGGATGGTTGACCTCGGCATGCTGCAGAGCCGTGGTGCCGTCCATTGCGGTGAGCACCTCGTATCCCTCGGCGCGCAGATTTACCTGCAAAGCGCGTAGCAGTTGGGGTTCATCGTCTACGACGAGCACGGTCCTCATGCCTCACCTCGTTCCGCGCTGCCGGATGCGGGATGAGCATTCCCGTCGCCGGTGGAAAGAGGAAGGCGGATGGCAACCGTCAGTCCCCCTCCCGGCGTCGGTTCAGCCTTCAGTTGGCCGCCCATCGCTTCGGTAAAGCCCTTCGCGACGGCCAGTCCGAGGCCTATGCCCAGGCCGGCCGGAGCATCATCCAGCCGCTGGAACGGCTCGAACATGGCGATCACGTCCGCCGCGGCCACACCTTGGCCGTGGTCCACGATCCTCAGCTCTCCGCAGGGGCGTCCTTCAATCGTCGCCACCCCCGAACCTTTGGCAGGTCCCACGATGACGATATCCGAGCCTGCCGCATATTTCAGGGCATTCTCGACGATGTTGGCAATGACGCGTTCCAGCATGCCCAGGTCAGCATCAATGGCTGGAATGTCAGGAGCAAGATCGATCCGGATGGCTCCTGCCGGCAGTCCCCGCAACGCGTCTTCGATGGCATCACGCCACGTCACCGAGGATGTAAGCGGGGCAGTGGATCCGCTGGAGATCCGTGACATGTCCAGCAGATTGTCCACCAAGGAGTCAAGGCGGTCCGCGTAGGAGTCGATGGTATGGAGCATCTCGTCCTGTATCTCTTCGGGAAGCCGTCGCTTCTGGCGCTGCAGGGCGGTCACGGCCAGCTTGATTCCGGCCAATGGTGTCCGCAAGTCATGGCTGACAGCGTTCAGAATGGACGTCCGGATGCTGTTGCCCTCAGCCAGTTTCGTGGTCGTCTTCAGCCTGAGCTGGAGTGCATAACGTTGCCTTAGTAAAAGCAGGTGGGTCGCGTGGGCCGCCAGCAGCCGCCGCTCGCCGGCAGTGAGTGGCCTGCCAGAGACCACAAGGGCCGTCTCGGAATCTGCCATTTCATAGGCCCCGGCCCCTGAATCAGCCGAACCCGGAGGCTGTGGCGGCGCTTCACCTGACTGCGCCTGGAGTTCCCAGCCGTCCCTTGTGCTGGAGGTTCCTGTACCGGAAGTCATGGCGCCGGGGGTTCGGGTAAATAATCCCACCGAGCCCACTTGGAAGGTCTCACGGACCTTATCCAGAAATGCCGCAATGGTGTCGTCCTCTATCAGGGCGTTCCTGGCCAAATCCAAGAGTGTCGCCGCCTCGGCACGGGCATGAATAGCCTCCTGAGCCCGCTTGGCCGAGAGCCCTACCACGAGGGACACCGCAATCCCCGCACCCAGGAACACGAGCACGGCAAACAGAATCTGGGGGTCGCTGATTCTGAAAGTCCCGACTGGTTCGGTCTCGAAATAATTCAGCAGCAACGAGTCCAGAATCGCGGCCAGCACCGCAGGCCATAGACCGCCGATGAACGCCACCGCCATCACCCCGGTCAAATGCACCAGGACATGGGTGGCAAAGTTCAGATCCGGGGCAAAAGACATCATTGCGGTGACCAGAACGGGGATGAGCACCGCCAGGACAAAACCCGTCGTGGTCCTTGCCCGGCCCAAGTCTCCCGGCGCCGCCCCCGGAAATATGCGAAGAATTCCCCTTGCCATGTCCACAGTCTGTCAGCTGTGCCAGGGGTCTTGTTAGACGGCCCGAACGCCCGCCCGCCACACCGAATGCGTCAGCGGGATCCCCGGCCGGTACGCGAGGTGCGTGGCCGAGGGCGCCTTCAGCATGTGAAGGTCCGCGCGATGACCGACGGCGAGCGAACCCACCGCCCGTTCGCCGTCGACGTCGTTCCCGGACTCGCGGCCTAATGCAAGGGCGCCGCCGTACGTCGCCGCCCGAACGGCCTCGTGGACACTGAGGTGCATCTGCAGGACCGCCGTGGTGACACAGAATGCGATGGAACTCGTGTACGACGTCCCGGGGTTGCAGTTGGCGGCCAGGGCGATCTGGACGCCGGCATCGATGAGCTCCCGGCCTGGCGCGAGCGGCTGTCGCGTGGACAAGTCACAAGCGGGCAAGCACGTTGCGACGGTTCCACGGGCGCCACTGCCCGTAGCCGGGTCCCAGCCCTTCCAGGTTCCCGCCAGCGCGTCAATGTCCATCTGCGAAAGGTAGTTCACGTGGTCCACGCTGGCGGCCCCGAACTCCACGGCCAACGCAACGCCTGGCCCCTCGCCCAGCTGGTTGCCATGCACGCGCAGCCCCAACCCCGCGTCCCGGGCAGCCGTAAGGACCCTGCGGGACTGCTCTTCCGTGAACGCACCGCGCTCGCAGAACACATCCGCCCAGCGCACATGCGGCAGGACGGCGTCGAGCATTTCACCGCAGACCAGGTCCGTGTACTCCTCCGGATCGGACCCGGCCGGCACCAGGTGCGCGCCGAGGTAGGTGACCTCGTCCACCAGAGCCGCGGCGATGCGTGCACTGCGGGCTTCGTTCTCCACGTCCAGGCCGTAGCCGGTCTTGCTCTCAAGGTAGGTAGTCCCCTGCGAGACGGCTTCAGTGACACGGTCCCTCACCAGAGTCGTCAGTTCATCGTCACTCACGCCGCGGGTAGCCCCCGTAGTGACAGCAATGCCGCCGGCACTGTAACTCTGCCCGGCCATGCGGGCCTCAAACTCGGCTGTGCGATCACCGGCGAAAACGAGGTGGGAGTGCGAGTCGACCCAGCCAGGCAGGACGGCGCGGCCTTCGGCGTCGATCTTTGTATCCGCCACAGGAGCGTCGTTGTTGGACCCGATCCAGGCAATGCGCTCGCCTTCGAACACGATCGCGGCGTCTTTGAGGACACGATGCTCCAGGTCCTGGGTCATCAGCTCGCCGATGTTGGTGATAAGAGTGCTGTTTTGTCCTGGACTGCTGATTCCGCTCATGTCCCTATTGTTCAGCGCCGGATGGACCAGCGAACGGCCGCAAGCTGTTCGGCTGTCCGGGATTCCGGACTGTCCTCTTTTACCTCGCCCAGGATCAGGGCGGCCGCCAGCTCGGCGATGGCCGAGGACGTCTGGAATCCGTAGCCGCCCTGCCCGGCCAGCCAGAAAAAGCCCTTCGCTTCGGCGTCGAAACCAACCACCGGGATTCCGTCCGCAGCTTCTGTCCGCAACCCCGTCCATGCACGATCCACTGAACGGATGCCCAAGGTTGTCAGTGAGTTGAGCCTGCTGATGAGTTTGTCCACATCACCGGCATACGGCTTAGCGTCTTCGGCCCCGCTGGGCACGGTTTCCGACGGCGAGATGAGCACCTGGTTGCCCTCGGCGCGGAAGTAGAACGAGTGATCGGCTGCAGCCACCATGGGCATTTGCGGCGTCAGCGATTGCTCGACGTTCACAATCGCCGCGGTCCGCCGATAAGGCTGCAGTCCCAACTTCTCCACGCCGCTGATGACCGCCAACTCATCCGCCCACGCACCTGCGGCATTAACCACGACGGCGGACTGGAAACCTTCCGTTCCGGCACCCACCTGCCAGCCACTTCCGAGCCGCTGGGCCGAGTGGACACGCGCACCGGTGATGATGTCAGCTCCCGCCGCCTGAGCCCTCTTCCGGTGATCTTCCAACAAGGCCGGTGCATTGCAACCAAACGAGCCGTTGTCCAACCCCGCGGCCTGGAACGAGTCCGGCTTCAGGACCGGGCAGAGCTGCATGGCTTCAGCGTGGGTGATTGTGTGCATGTTGCCGCTGGCTTCTGCCCGGACTGTTTCCTCATCGCCCACCAGCATGAACCTGCGTGGGGTAAGGACGGGCTCCGGAAGTTCGGCGTCGCGGGCCCTCATCAGCTCCAGGGTCCGGACCGTGAGTTCCTGCACTGTGGGAGGTCCATAACTCGGAATCAACTGGCGGGCCGAGCGCGAGGAGGTGTGGAAGGCCAACGACTGCTCGGCCTCCACCAGTGCAACCGTGCACTTCCCTGCGAGCGCGGACGCCAGGGAAAGCCCCGCAATGCCGCCGCCAACGATTACCACGTCATAATTCGAAGCCATGGCTCCATCCTGTCAGACGGCACGAGAGGTGCCCATCCCTCTCTCACATCCAACCCCCAACGGCCGGATGTTCCTTCACATCCAACCCCCAACCGCCGAATGTTCTCTCCCTTGCGTCAAGAAAGGGAGAGAACATCCGGTGGAAAGCTGCAGGATGTGAGAGAAGATCAGGCCTGACGCGGCAGGATGTGAGAGAGCATCGGGGACTGTTAGGCGACTGCCGCCCGGCTCTTCACAAACGCCTGGACGCAAGCTTCGACGTCGTCGCTGCTGTGCGCGGCGGAAAGCTGGACGCGGATGCGGGCCGCGCCCTTCGGCACTACTGGGTAGCTGAAGGCGGTAACGAAGACACCGTGCCCGAGCATCTCGTCAGCAACCTTTGCGGCTATTACGGCGTCACCGAACATCACGGGGATGATGGCGTGTTCGCCGTCGAGGAGCTCGAAGCCTTCCTCGCTCATGCGGCGACGGAACAGGGCTGCGTTTTCGAACAGGCGGGTCCGGAGCTCCCCGGATTCCTGGACGAGCTCGATCGCCTTGATGGTGGCGGCCACGATGGCAGGCGCCAGTGAGTTGGAGAACAGGTACGGGCGGGCCTTCTGGCGCAGCATCGCGACGATTTCCCCGCGGCCTGAAACGTACCCGCCGGATGCCCCACCCAGGGCCTTGCCGAACGTGCCGGTGTAGATGTCCACGCGCTCCGAAACACCGGCGTGCTCAGGAGTACCGGCACCCGTGGATCCCATGAAGCCGACGGCGTGGGAGTCGTCCACCATCACCAGGGCGTCGTGCTTCTCAGCGAGGTCGCAGATGGCTTCAAGCGGTGCGAGGTAGCCGTCCATGGAGAACACGCCATCGGTGACGATGATCTTGCGGCGGGAGCCCTCGGCCTCAACGAGCTTGGCCTCAAGGTCAGCCATGTCCTGGTTGGCGTAGCGGAAGCGCTTGGCCTTGCTCAGGCGGATGCCGTCGATGATGGATGCATGGTTGAGGGAGTCCGAGATGATGGCGTCTTCCGGGCCGAAGAGGGACTCGAACACCCCGCCATTGGCGTCGAAGCAGCTGGAGAACAGAATCGTGTCTTCGGTGCCCAAAAAGGCCGAGACGCGGTCCTCGAGCTCCAGGTGAAGATCCTGGGTGCCGCAAATGAAGCGCACAGAGGCCATGCCAAAGCCGCGCTCGTCCATCGCGGCCTTGGCTGCGGAAATGATGTCCGGGTGGTCGGCAAGGCCAAGGTAGTTGTTGGCGCAGAAGTTCAGCACAGTGTTGGCTGGCTGGCCGAGTTGGCCGGCGGCGATGTGGCTGGCCTGTGGGGAGTCGATATGGCGCTCGGTCTTGAAGAGGCCGGCGCTGCGGATCTCGTCGAGTTCGCCTTGGAGTTGGTCTTTGATGGCTGAGTACATGGGGTGCTCCTGAATACGTCGGGAAAGGTTCTGTGGCGGCAGCGGGGTTAGAGTTCGGTCCAGTCGAGGACTACTTTGCCGCCGGTTCCGGCGCGGGCGATGTCGAAGCCCTTCTCCCAGTCGGTCGCCGACAGCTTGTCGGTGACCACTGCGGAGATGTTCCGGTGCAGCACAGGGTTGGAAGAAAGCATGGCGCTCATCGCGTACCAGGTCTCGAACATTTCGCGGCCATAGATGCCCTTAAGCGTGAGCATGTGGGTGACCACTTTGCCCCAGTCGATGTCGATGGACTGGCTGGGAAGGCCCAGCATGGCGATCCGCCCGCCGTGGTTCATGTTGTCGATCATCTCAGGCAGTGCCGTGGGGTGTCCGGACATTTCCAAGCCGATATCGAATCCTTCGCGCATACCCAGCTCCCGCTGTGCGTCGCGGACGCGCATTTTGGAAACGTCGACGGCGAGGTCAACGCCCATTTGGCGGGCCAGTTCCAGTCGGGGAGCAGATACGTCAGTGATGGCGATCTTGCGGGCGCCAGCATGGCGGGCGACGGCAATGGCCATCAGCCCGATGGGTCCTGCGCCGGTAATGAGGACGTCTTCGCCCACCAAGGGGAAGCTCAGGGCTGTGTGGACAGCGTTGCCGAAGGGATCGAAGATGGCACCGAGTTCCGGCGTGACGGATTCGTCGTGGTGGACCCACACGTTGGTCTCCGGAATGACCACAAATTCGGCGAACGCACCATCGCGCTGCACTCCAACGGAGACGGTGTGGATGCACATCTGGCGGCGTCCAGCACGGCAGTTGCGGCAGATTCCGCAAACCACGTGGCCTTCACCGGACACCCGGTCTCCAACTTTGACGTCTCGGACGTCCTCGCCCACTTCCACTACTTCACCGTAGAACTCGTGGCCCGCAATGAGCGGCGTTTCGATGATGCTTTGGGCCCAGGCATCCCAGCTCTGGATGTGGAGGTCGGTACCGCAGATGCCCGTGGTCATGACCCGGATCTTGACGTCGCCGGGTCCCGCTTCGGGCTCGGGACGGTCAACGAGTTCGAACCCTGCGTGTGGTCCGGATTTGTAGAGAGCCTTCATGGGATTCCTCACTGCTGGGGCTGCTTCGCTGCTGCTGACTCCATTAGAGCGCCGCTGACGATTTAGCACAACTAGATTCTTCTCAATCAACGATTTAGGATTTGCTAATGGAAATCCATCAGTTGCAGATGCTTCGTGAACTCGGGGACCTAGGCAGTGTCAAAGCTGTGGCCGAGACTCTTATGGTCACCCCATCGGCCGTTTCGCAACAGCTCGCGCTCCTGCAGAAATCGGTGGACGTTCCACTGACACGCAAGGAAGGGCGCGCCCTGGTGCTGACCGACGCCGGACAGGTCCTCGCCGAGGCCGGGGCCGCCGTCGTGAACGCCATGGCGGATGCGCGGGCAGCGATCGGCGCCTATCACGACGCTCCGGACGCGCCTGTCAGTGTCAGTGCCTTCCACAGTGCGGGGCAGGCGCTGTTTGCGCCGTTGGCAGCGCTGTTGGCGTCCGACGGCGGAAAGTCGCCAAGGCTCCGACTCTCGGATGAGGACGTGGCCCAGGAAGATTTCCCGGGCTTGGTTGCCCGCTACGACCTCGTCCTGGCTCACAGGATGGACAACAGCCCGCCATGGCCCGGCGACAAAGTGGCCGTGATCCCGTTGGCCGACGAACCCCTGGACGTCGCCCTACCCGCGAACCACCCGCTGGCATCCCGGCGCGAACTGAAGCCGTCCGACGTCGTGGATGAAACCTGGGTGACCAGCCGCGACGGCTACTCCCCCGCGGACGTGCTCGCCGCCGTCGTTGCCGTGAGTGGACGGCCCGCCGAAGTGCTTCACCGCATTAACGACTACTCAACTGTTGCCGCGCTTGTGGCGGCTGGCGGCGCGATCGGACTCCTGCCAAGGTTCACGGCGCGGCGCGTCCTGGATCCCGGCGTTGTGCTGCGGCCCCTTTCCGGCGTGAACGCGGTGCGTAAGATCGACATCCTGGCCAGGCCCGAAACGATGAAACGGAAATCAGTCATGACGGTTTGCGAGTCACTTCAAACCGTCATGACCGAACTTATCGAGCTATCCAGCCCCCGCTAGCTAGCCACGGGCCAAGGCCGGTTGTCCGGCGTCGAAGTAGGCCACAAGCCCGGCGGGCAGTGCAGGGACCTCCCGCGCGCAGCCGTCGCCGCGCAGCGATTCGGTGGCGAGTACGCCGGCCACCACTGCCTGCCGTGCAGCTACGGGACTGGTCTGCGTTTGGCCGCCTCGGGAAGCGAAGCGAAGGAACTCCTCGATAAGGCGCGGGTCTGCGCCCCCATGGCCGCCGTCACCGTCCTGGATTGTGTGTACCTCGTCCGGCGCCGCATAGCCCGAGGTCCGGCTGGTCCAGACGTTGATGGTGTTCCCGGGGCCGTCGCCGAAGTTCTCGATTCTGCCCCTGGTGCCAATGATGGTGTAGTTGCGCCAGTAATCGGGGGTGAAGTGGCACTGCTGGTACGAAGCCAGAACGCCGTTGTCCAGGACCATATTCATCATGGAAATGTCCTCGACGTCGATCACCTCAGCCAGGCCTTTCTGCTCCGTGGGCGGCCAATTGTCCACCGAGTACCATTCGCCCATGCGCTTGCCCGCGTTGTTGCTGCGGTTGGTGACATCGCCATAGACCGCGAGATCACCGACGGCGGCAACCCGCTTGGTGTACCCGCCGGCCAGCCAGTGGATCACGTCGATGTCGTGCGCCCCTTTTTGGAGGAGCAGGGAGGTGACATTGGCGCGCTGGGCATGCCAGTCCTTGAAGTAATAGTCCCCGCCATCGCCGACAAAGTGCCGGCACCAGATGGCCTTGACCTCGCCGATCCTGCCCTCCTGAATGATTTGGCGCATCTGTACTACAACCGGCATGTGCCGCATATTGTGTCCAACGTACAAGCGCGTTCCGGTCTCATAGGCCGTCTTCAAAATCAGGTCCGCTGCCTCCACGGTGATATCCAGGGGCTTCTCACAGAAGGTCGCAATGCCGGCCTTGAGCGTACGGACCGCGACGGCGGCATGCTGGTTATCCGGGGTTAACACCAGGACAGCGTCCAGGTCGCTGGCGAGCACTTCTTCGAGGTCGCTGGTGATGCGGGCCGAGGGGATGCTCGCCGCGGCGTCCGCCCGTCCCCTCTCGCTCACGTCACAGACGATGGTGACTTCAGAGCCGTGACCCGGTTTATGGGCGTGTCTCCACAGCCCGGAGCGCAGGCCGAAACCCACGATGCCGACCTTCAAATCCTTTTCCATGAGGTGCAATTTCCTTCTGCTGGTTCGTTTAAAAAAGTCTGGTTGCTGAGCTGCGGTGGGGTGCGGATTCGCGCACGAACAGGTGCCACGGGAAGTCCAGGACCGCCGGCTCGCCCTTGGCCTCCGGGCCAGCGGGTGCCGTCGCCCGCTGCAAGAGAAGCCGGGCCACTTTGCCGAAGAAATCCACGGGGCCCACCGTGCTGAGCGACGGCGACATCCGCTCCCCCTCCACAGTGTTGCCCACGCCAATGATGTCCACGTCAACACCAACGGCGAGCCCGAGCCGTTGAGCCGCATTGATGGCTGCGACGGCGGCGAAGTCCGTGGTGGCGTAGATGGCAGTAGGCCGCTCCGGCAGGCTGAGCAGCCGCGTTGTGGCAGCATACGCACCGGCGGACGTGCCATCGAAGAGGCCCACATAATCCTCGCTTTCCGGGATGCCGGCGTCCACCAGGGCCTCTGAGTAGGCCCGGTAGCGGGTGCCGCCCGAGGCGCCGGCAACCGTGGCAGGGGTGAGGCAAGCGATCCTCCGATGGCCGTGGAGTAGGTGCTCCACGGCTATGCGGCAGCCTGGCCCTGCAATGGACCTGATGACGTCGAAGCCCTCCGGTTCAAGCTCTTCGTCAAAAACCACGAGCGTGGTCCCATGCTCCGCGAGCTTCCGAAGGGCGCCCCGTTGCTCAGGGCGGACTGCGTCCACGAACACAGCGTCGGCGTTATGAGTGCCCAGGACCTTCACCCAGTCGGCGTCGCCGAGGATCATCGGCGTAATTCCGAACGGAGCTGCCGCCTTTTGCACCGCCTCGATGACGGATAACGACCAAGGATCGGACAGCATGGTCAGTGACAGGATGACGGTGTTCGTCCGCCCTGTCCGGATAGCCCGGGCAGCCTGGTTGGGGCGGTAGCCAAGCCGCTCCGCGGCAGCCTTGACCTTCTCCGCCGTCGGGTCCGAAACTCCCGGTCCCGCATCACCCCGGCGACCGGACAACACATAGGAAACCGTGGCCGTGGAAACACCCGCGAGTTCGGCCACCATGCGAATGGTGGGCCGGACTCCCGTGTTACTCGCTTTTGCCATGATTTCCCCCTGCTTGTTGGTGTTTCTTCTGGTTTTTTGAGGCTAGCTCCTGAACACGGGAGCTTCGGGATCCAACGCGGCCTGGTATTCGTCGCGCATCTTGTCACCGCCTTCGCTCTTCCAGCGCTTGACCGCGTCCTTGAGTTCATCGATCTTGGCCCGGCCCGTGATGATGTCCACCACCTTGTCGCGGAGCTGTTTGGTGATCTTCGCCCCCACCTTGGCGTTCGTATCGGAGTAGGAACCATTGGTGGGGTTGCGCCATGCGAGTTCCAGCAGCTTCTCTTCCTGCTGGCTGACATAGCGGGTGTCGTCGTCGAATCCCGGATTGAAGATGACGTTTTCGGGGCTGGACATGATGTTCAACGCCGATACCAAACCGGGCGCATTGGTGGTTCCAGTCTCCGTAAGCACCGGGTTGCCCGAACCATCCAGGGTGTAGTCCTGCCCGGGCTCGCCGAAGTTCTTCTGCATGTACTCCACCGTGCCGAACGGTGCCGACAGGTAGTTGATCAGGGCCAGAAGCTCGCGGATCCTGCCTTCCTCAGCCTTCTTGAACGGCGTGAAGCCCACCGTGCCATAGCCCATGTCGTAGGTTGGCTTGACCTTCCCGTCGGCGCTGAAAGGAATGAGGATGTCGAACTTCGCGGTCTTGTTCAGTGCCCGGTAGCTGCGGAGGTCATGGGGACCCACCACCACCTGTGCCGCAACACTGCCATTGGCAACGCGGGAACGAATGTCCGTGGCCTTGGAATCCGGGTAGAAAACGCCGGCTGCGAACATCTTGGCGGTGAACTCCACGCCGGCAATGTACTCGTCGGTTTCGTACAAATGCGTCAGCGTACGGTCCTTGTTGACCGCCCAGCTGTTCGGGGCGCCAAACCACTCGGTAACCATGTGCAGGGCATTGATATAGGCGGGCTCAAGGGCATACTTCTGATCGCCAGGACGCGTCAGTTCCTTGGCCTTGTCCAGGAACTCGTCCGCGCTGGCAGCCTCGAAACCACCTACTTGTGCCCATACGTCGTGGTTGCCCAGGTACACCTGGCCGAACGGGGTGCTCGGGATGGGTGCTCCCCAGATCTTGCCGTTCACGACGGCGGTCTTCCAGGAATCGGGCTTCAGCGCGGCCAGGTTGGGGTACTCGAGCACTGCGTCGCCTGAGAGGTAGGGCGTCAGGTCCTGGAACTTCGCCTCGAGCATGGGGCCAACATTGGGAATTCCCTGGTTCGGCGGCACCCACATCATGTCCGGCAGTTCATTGCTGGCCAGGACAGTGGCGAACTTGGCCGGATAACCATCTCCGATGTCCTCGGCGATCTGCAGTTCCAGGTCGCCGCCGAGTTTGGCGTTGAGGCGCTGCCAGAAGGGGTTGTCCTTCAGGCCGGGACTCATGGTCTCGAAGGTTTCCGTCAGGCCGGTCACCTTGCCCTTAAGCGGCGGAGTCTTCACGGACTGCACGGCGGTGGGCAGTTTGAAGTAGCCGGCCTGCAGGCCTTTGGCGTTACCGGCAAGATCCGGACTCACTCCGGTGAATTCCTTGTAGGTGGGCAGCTTGACCGAAGCGGAGGCAGCTGCGCCTCCGTTGCTCGCAGCTCCACCACCCCCGCAAGCAGACAGGCCGACGGCGGTGACGGCCAGGCCCGCGAGGCCAAGGAAGCCGCGACGGCTGAATCCAGCCTGTCCTGAGGTAGTGCTCGTCATGGCGTAACCCTTTCTGGTTCTTTACTGGTAGTTGATGCTGTTCTTATTGGTCCGGCATGCCGCGTAAACGACTAGCCCTTCACGGCGCCGGTGATGACGCCCTTGGCAAAGTGCTTTTGAAGGAACGGGTAAACCATCAGGATGGGAACCAGCGCCACCACCACTACAGCCATCTGGATGGATTGCGGCGGAGGTGTGGTGGTGATTCCCAACTGGTCTGCCGCCCCGCTGCCCTGGACTACGAAGTTCCGGAGCAGCAACTGGATGGGCCATTTGCTGTGGTCATTGATGTACAGCAGTGCGTTGAAGAACGAGTTCCAGAAACCAACGGCATAAAACAAACCGACGACGGCGATGACGGCCTTGGACAGTGGCATGACGATCCGCCAGAGGATCTGCCAGTCGTTGGCACCATCGATCCGGGCGCTTTCGATCAGTTCGCCCGGGATGTTCATGAAGAACGAGCGCATCACCACGAAGTTGAAGGCGCCGAATATGCCCGGGAGGATCAGCGACCACAGGGAATCCAGCAGCCCGAGCTGTCGAATCATGAGGAAGGACGGGATGAGGCCCGGCGCGAACAAGAGCGTGAACAGCACCGCGAGCACCACGGGGCGGCCGAAAAGGACTGATCGGCTGGTGGCGTACGCCATGGTGATCGTGACGAACAGCGCAAGAAGGGTGCCCACGGCGGTGATGACCATGCTGACCCCGAGGGACCGCAGAACCATGGGACGTTTGAAGATGGTCGCGTAGGCCTCCAAGGTGGGCCGCTCCGGCCAAAGCACGAATCCGCCTGCCTGTACGAGTTGTTCCGTGTCCGCCAGGGACGTGGACACCACGAGGAGCAGCGGCGTCAGGATGGACAGGCTGAAAAGGACGAGGACGACGGCTTTTACCGTCTGGTAGAGAGGAGAAGGGCGTTCCTTCCATACGGGTCGTTTGGGGTTGTAGCTCAATTCCCGCGGTTTCCTCGTGAAAAGTGTTGTTGCCATGGGGTTCTCCTTGTGCAGCAGCTTCTGCAGCAGCCGCGTGGGCTCAGCGTGCTTGCTTTGCAAAAATTCCGTCTTCGCCCAAGCGGTGGGCAAGTTTGTTGGCGCCGTAGATCAGCAGGGCACTGACCACACCCTTCGCCAGGCCTGCCGCGGCACCTGAACTCCAGCCGCCACCGACCACACCGGTGTAGTAGGTAAAGGTGTCCAGCACTTCCGCCGCTCCTGCACCCACGGCGTCGCGTTGCAGGATGAACTGCTCGAAGCCAACGGAAAGGATGTCGCCGATGCGAAGGATCAGAAGGAGCACGATCACGGGCCTTAGCCCAGGCAAGGTGATGTGCCACATCCTGCGCCAACGCCCAGCACCGTCAGCAGCGGCTGCTTCATACAGCGAGGCATCGATACTTGCCAGGGCGGCGAGGAAGATGATCATGGCCCAGCCGGCGTCCTTCCAGATCATCTGGACGATCACCATGACGGGGAAGGTTTCCGGATTGGTCATGAACGGAATCGGATCCATACCCATATCGCGAAGCAGGTTGTTGACGAAGCCCGCACCGCCCAACATCTGCTGGAAGAATGCGATCACCAGGACCCAGGACAAGAAGTGCGGCAGATAGGCGATGCTCTGGAAAATCCTCCGGATCCGTGTGCTGATCAGTGAGTCCACAATCAGTGCGAGCACCAGCGGCACCGGGAAAAGGAAAACCAGCTGCCACGCCGCAAGGTAGAGCGTGTTCCAGAATGCATGGATGAAGTCGGGGTTGCCGAACAGGTCCACGAAGTTCTGCCAGCCAACAAAGAGGCTGTCCCCGATGCCGAGGTAGGGCTGGTAGTCCTGGAACGCGATGACGTTGCCCAGGATCGGGATGTAGAAGAAGAGCAGCAGGAAAGCAACACCCGGGAGCATCATCAGGAGCATCTGCTGATCCCGCCTCAGCCTTGACCGGAAGCTTTGCTGGGGCCCCCTGTTGCCCTTGCGCCTCCCCATGCCGGATTTTCCGGGCAATGCCTCCGGGACGCGGCGCGCTTCCGGCAAAGCCGGAGCTTGTTGCGTCGTCGAGTTCATACTGTCTCCTCAGTGCTGGGCCAGAGTCATCAATGGTGCCGGGAGAGTGTGATTCAAAACACGCTCGTTAACCGTTTAACAAACCATAAGCGACCACCTTCACGTTTGCAAGATCATGATTGAAACTGACGATAGAAATCAGCTTTGATCATTGTTGGGGCTGTGGCCGGTCCCACTAAGATTGATGGAGAACCGCAGAGGAAAGGTTGAATATGGCAGACTGCTGCAGCCCTGGCGCCGGCGCCCGGGAACATTCGAAGCCGGGGCTGACGCTCCCCCTGCGTGCGGTGGGCGAACATCGGAACCCGACGGCCGGCGTCGTACGTTCCGGCAAGGATGCCGCGACGGCGGGTAATGGAGACGTCGAGATCCCGTCCGGGACCTTCGCCATGGGCGATCCTTTCGGCGAAGGCTACGACGGCGACGGCGAGACGCCAGTCCACGAAGTGTCCGTTTCCGGATTCACCATCAGCGCCACCACGGTCACCAACACGGAGTTCGCGGCATTCGTGGATGCCACGGGGCACCGTACGGAATCTGAAGAGTTCGGGACCTCGGCAGTGTTCCATCTGGCAGTCAAGGCCGAGCCGCACGACATCCTGAACAGGGTGAACAACGTCCCTTGGTGGCTCAATGTCCGCGGCGCAGACTGGGCCCGCCCGGCCGGGCCCCTCTCCCATTGGACGGACATCCCGGACCATCCAGTGACGCACGTGTCCTTCAACGACGCCTTAGCCTACTGTGCGTGGGCGGGCCGACGACTGCCCACCGAAGCGGAATGGGAGTATGCAGCCCGCGGCGGTGCGGCCGGGCAGCGCTATCCATGGGGCAACGAACTTCACGATGACAGCGCGGAAGGCAACGCCCGGCACAACTGCAACATCTGGCAGGGCGAGTTCCCGGTACGCAACGACGTCGAGGACGGCTACCTCACCACAGCGCCAGCCAGGTCATTCGCCCCCAACGGGTATGGGCTGTACCAGACCAGCGGCAACGTGTGGGAGTGGTGCAGCGATTGGTTCCTGCCCAAGTACTACAAAGCATGCCTGGCCGCCGGAACCGTAGATGACCCACCAGGCCCAACGATTGGGCGCGGAAGGGTCATGCGCGGCGGCTCATACCTTTGCCATGACTCCTACTGCAACCGTTACCGGCTGGCCGCGCGGAGTTCCAACACGCCTGACTCGGCAAGCGCCAACCTCGGATTCAGGACCGTAGCGCTCTAAGATTCCCGGGTCAGCCAAGGATCCCCGTCAGTTGATGATTTCGCCACGTTCATCAGCAAGAATTGCCGCCAGCCGTTCCTTCCACGCTCGCAGCGCCTCGGGCTCCAGCCGTGTCCAATCGGTGACTTCTCCGAGGACCCTGAGTGGGGCCGTGCTGCGGTATGACCGGGTGGGGTTCCCAGGGAATTTCTTGTCAGTCACGTTGGGATCGTCCTCGAATGGCCCGGTCGGCTCGACTGCGTAAACGCGCGGAGCCCCGTCGCCGGCCGCGAGTTCGGCAGCCAGCCCTGCGCCATCCCGCAGAGCAGTGAAGTAGATGTGGTTCATCACGACCTCGGGCCGGTAGTTCGACCTGAAGCCCGCGCTCAGGAGATCACCTTCCCGAAGGTTGGCCTTTGTGCCATGAAAGAACGGACCCTCGTCCAACGGTTGATTCACAGTTATACCCTAATCGCATGACGCCGACCGACTGGTTACGTTCTGTCGTTGGCGGCGGCCAACTGTTCCAGGGCAGCCCTTGCTTCAGTTTCCGCCTCTCCTGAGGGCACCGACTCCGGCTTCCGCGCCCACAGCCCCTTTGTGAGGAGATGGGTCTGCTCGATGTGGACCAGACCTGCGTCATATTTCCGGAGGTTATCGTAGGTCTTCCGCATCTCCCCACGGTCAGCGATCAGCCCGCGAGCAACCGCGCTGCCAAGTATCCATGCGGAGTCGATGACTTTGATACCGAACTGGGTGGCCAGCTTTTGTCCCCGATGTTCGTCAATAACTACGTACACATCCTCGCCCCGATCCTTGCGGACCATGGCGTGAGCGATGACCAGGATTTCGCCTAGGTCCTTACTGTTCGTGAGGCGTTCGGCCAGCGGTGTGCCGGATAGTTTCTTGACGGCATCCGATAGGGCTTGGGCATCATCAGAAGACACCGATGAGTCAAGGATTCCGACGTGCTCATGTTCGGTCAGTAACCGCCAGTTGCTTACTGTTCCGGGCGGGAAATCCCGTCGGTTAGAGCCGCGCTTGCCGACCTCATCATCCACAACATCCGGGACGTGGAGCTGGTTTGAGCCACGTTGCAGGACCGCGACCAGTAGGGCCTGCTTGGAAGCCGCGCAGAAAGTGATGCACGGTCCTGCGTCCAGAATCGTTATCTGTGTGGGCATGGGTCAGGCCGGTCCGAAGGCGTCCAGATCGGCCCATGCCACTTCGATAGTTTCAGGCCTGATCCCTGATTCTTCGAGCTCCTGGAGCTGACGTTCGGGATCCACCCCACTAAGTGCTGCAAGGCCCTGCACGGAGATCAGATTCCGGATGTAGGCCTCGGTGGCGTTTTCGATGAGCCGCTGCGGTGGCCGGGGTGTCTGACTTTCTGCAGCCATGGCCCGATAGTCACCGATCCACCCGAATCGCAGCGCCAGTCCTTTGGCAGTTTCACCCCACCAATCCGTCTTTTGCGCAGTTGCGATCCATCCACAGGCCTGCATTTGGATCAGGGCAATGGCAGGCGACACTTGGAAGTGGTGTACGACCGAGGAAACGTGGCGAAGGGTTAACTGGCCTGGAACGGCACGCAAGTCTTCAAGGAATGCTACAACGCCCTGAAGAGGAGCCAGTAGGTGTCTGGCAAAGGTGTCAGCGCGCATTTCTTGGGGCGTCCGCTCAGACGGGTCATGCCGCAAGCCGGCTTCGTAGTCTGCAAAAACGATGTGACCGAGTTCGTGTCCGAGTGATGATCGCTGGCGCTCGGGAACAGAAGTGGTGGCCACTCCAATCACCGTCTTTGCGCGCACAGGGTCCGTCGCCACCATGCCGTCCATCCCCTCGGGCATGTCCAGGATTGCAACGTCGGCTCCGGGTGAGACAAGGCCGATAAGCCCGTGGAGATCAGCGATTGGCCCGCTGCCCAACCCATGCTGGTCACGGATCTTCCTCGCCGCGAGATAGGCCGGCCGCTCGCTGTGGCCGACGCTTGCAGGAATGGATTCCTTTTCCGCCATTACGCGCCGATGCCGTGCATGGCTAGGTAGGCGTCCATTTCCAGGAATTGTGTCAGCCGCGCCTTGACAGCCGCAGCGTCGGCAGTGGATGTGCTGGCACGGCTTGCTACCAGCACCCGGTCCCGGACCGGCGTCTCGTCCAGAATCGCTTCCACCGGGCAGCCTAGAGCCCAGGCAATGGAGATGATCTCGTCCATGCGGGCAACACGATTACCGGACTCGATACGCTGCAGCGTGCTCTGGGAAATCCCAGTGAGACCTTCAAGATCGCGCTGACTGAGGTCCGTCTCAAGCCGCCGGCGAGCTATCCTCTCCCCGACATTTACTCTCACACTAATCCCCGACCTTGAATCAATATTTAAAAACTTGATTCAAGCATAGCTGATTTTGGTCTTGACCAACACGGCGGCGCGGGCCAGGTGGCACTGGAGGCGGTGCCCACTCCGCGGTCAAAGCCCCTTGTGTCCGTGCCCCCTGAGACCATGCCCCTTGAGGACAGCTGGAAGCTCACCGGCCACAATGCGCTGTGCCGTCACAGTGTCGCCGTCCTTGGTCCCTGCTATCCGTACGGTGTCGCCGGACTTGAGATCCGCCGCGGTAGCCGAAGGTAGCGTGGGCTTACCCTTGCCATTGCGCAGTTCCGAGAGGTCGGTGGGCATGCGTGAGATGCTGGTCCCGGAGTTGATTGCGTAGCTCTGCGTGAAGCCATCCTCGCTCTTGACGGTAATGGCGGAATCACTCACGGACTCGATCTTGCCGGTCTGTGTGACCACAGTGCGGAAGGTGCCGTCCTGCTCTTTCACAATGTGCTCGCCATGGATCCCCTGTGCCCGCCCCTCAGCGCGCTTGGCGCCGTCAGATGCCGAGGGACTTACTGAGGCAGTAGCGCTCGACGGCGATGGGCTGGGCTGAGTGCCTGCCCACACTGCGGCAGCCCCGCCGCCGGTCAGGGCGACGGCAACGCCGCTGGCGATAAGGGCCTTGCGAAGGCCTGGTGTCATGGTGGCCATGTATCCATTCTGCGCCCCTTACAGAAAAAAGTAGCTCGCAGTTGCGGTTGTTCTGAGCTCTCAAAACAACCACAACTGCGAGCTACTTGGGCAATTCGCCGCCGAATTTAGCCTTCGACGCCGAGCTTCTCCAGGATGAGCTCGCGAACGCGGTTGGCATCAGCCTGGCCACGCGTTGCCTTCATGACACCGCCCACAATCGCGCCGATGGCCTGGACCTTGCCGCCACGGATCTTCTCCGCGACGTCAGGCTGTGCCGCGAGGGCGGCGTCGATGGCTTCCAGCAGCGGACCGTCGTCGGAAACCACCGCGAGGCCGCGCTTTTCAACGATCTCGGCCGGTGTACCTTCGCCGGCAAGAACGCCGTCCAGGACCTGCGTAGCCATCTTGTTGTTGATCTTGCCGTCCTCGACCAGCTTGTTCAGCTCGACGATGACCTGCGGTGTGACACCGAGAGCGGAAGGATCGACGTCGGCGACCTTGGCGCGGCCAACAATCTCACCCATCCACCATTTCCGGGCAACATCTGCGCTGGCACCGGCTGCGATGGTTTCTTCGATGGAGTCCATGACGCCGGCGTTGACCACATCGCGGAACTCCAGATCCGAGTAGCCCCAGGCTTCCTTGAGCCGCTTGCGGCGTTCGGCCGGCGGCTCCGGAAGGGTGGCGCGAAGCTCCTCCACCCACTCACGGGAGGCGACGACGGGAACCAGGTCCGGCTCGGGGAAGTAGCGGTAATCGTCGGCGTCGGACTTGGCGCGGCCCGACGTCGTCGAACGCGTGTCCTCGTGCCAGTGGCGCGTCTCCTGGATCACTGGTTGGCCGGAGTCCAGGACCGCAGCGTGGCGCTGGATCTCGTAACGAACGGCGTGCTCGACGGCGCGCAGCGAGTTTACGTTCTTCGTCTCCGAGCGGATGCCGAAGCGTTCCTGGCCGTGCGGGCGCAGGGAAACGTTGGCGTCGCAGCGGACGTTGCCGCGTTCCATCTTGGCGTCCGAAACACCAAGGTTCTTCACGATTTCGCGGACCGCGGCAACGTAGGCCTTGGCCAGCTCCGGGGCGCGGCTTCCGGCACCCTGGATCGGCTTGGTGACGATTTCCACCAACGGAACACCCGAACGGTTGTAGTCCACCAGCGAGTAGTCGGCGCCTTGGATGCGGCCCGCGGAACCACCCATGTGGGTGAGCTTTCCGGCGTCCTCTTCCATGTGGGCACGCTCGATCTCAACGCGGAAGATCGTGCCGTCCTCAAGCTCGATGTCGAGGTAACCGTCGTAGGCGATGGGCTCGTCATACTGCGAGGTCTGGAAGTTCTTCGGGGTGTCCGGGTAGAAGTAGTTCTTCCGGGCGAAACGGCAGTACTCGGCGATCTTGCAGTTCAGGGCAAGGCCGATCTTGATGGAGGACTCCACAGCCGTCTTGTTCAGCACCGGGAGGACGCCGGGCATGCCGAGATCCACCTCGTTGACGTTGGTGTTCGGCTCATCGCCGAAGACGTTCGGTGCGGAGGAGAACATCTTGGTCTTGGTGTTGAGCTCCACGTGGACCTCGAAACCCAGAACAGGATCGTACTTCTCCATGGCCTCTTCGAAGCTCAGGGTTGCGACGACGGACATTAGTTTGAACCTCCGGCGGAGTTGGATGCGGCACCGAGAGCGGGTGTCTTCAATTCAGGAGCCTGCGCAAGGAGCGGGCCGCCCCACTTTTCTTCCAGGATCGACTCCAGCACAGCACCGACGCGGTACAGGCGGGCATCCTGGCGGGCAGGGGCCAGGAGTTGCACGCCAACGGGCAAGCCGTCCTCGTCAGCCAGGCCACCGGGCAGCGACAAGCCCGGGATACCAGCCATATTGGCGGGAATGGTGGCGACGTCGTTCAGGTACATTGCCAGGGGATCGTTCGCTTTCTCCCCCAGTTTGAACGCTGTGGTGGGAGCCGTAGGCGAAATGAGGACATCCGCCTTCGAGAACGCGGCGTCGAAGTCGCGCTGAATGAGCGTGCGGACCTTTTGCGCCGAACCGTAGTAGGCGTCGTAATAACCAGCGCTCAGGGCGTAGGTGCCCAGGATGATGCGGCGCTTGACCTCATCACCAAAGCCAGCGGCACGGGTTGCACCCATGACACGCTCGATGGTCATCGGGGCGTCCTTGGGCAGGGCGCGCAAGCCATACCGAACGCCGTCGAACTTGGCCAGGTTGCTGGACGCCTCGGACGGCATGATCAGGTAGTAAGCGCCCAGGGCGTACTTCAGGTTGGGGCAGGAAACCTCAACAATTTCCGCACCTGCATCCTTCAGCAGCTGAAGGGACTCGTTGAAACGGTTCTCGACGCCGGCCTGGTAGCCCTCGCCGTGCAGCTCCTTGATGATGCCGATCTTCATGCCAGCAACATTGCCCACGCGGGCAGCAGCAGCCAGGTTGTCGAACGGATCAGTCAGGGACGTGGAATCGAACGGATCATGGCCGCCGATGACTTCCTGCAACAGAGCCGCGTCCAGCACCGTGCGGGACACCGGGCCAATCTGGTCCAGGGAGGATGCCATGGCAATCGCGCCGTAGCGGGAAACTGCACCATACGTGGGCTTGACGCCGACGGTTCCGGTGACAGCACCGGGCTGGCGGATCGATCCACCGGTGTCCGTACCCAGCGCCAGTGGCGCTTCAAAAGCAGCGACGGCGGCAGCCGAGCCACCGCCTGAACCACCAGGAATGCGGTCCAGATCCCAAGGGTTGCGGGTGGGCCCGTACGCCGAATGCTCCGTGGAGGAACCCATGGCGAACTCGTCAAGGTTGGTCTTGCCAAGGATGGGCATCTTGGCCGCGCGCAGCTTCTTCACCACGGTGGCGTCATAGGGGCTGTGCCAGCCCTCAAGGATCTTCGAGCCAGCCGTCGTCGGCTGGCCAATCGTCACGATCAAGTCCTTCACCGCGATCGGCACACCAGCCAGGGCATGAAGTTCCCCGGCAGCGGCGCCACCAGCGGCACGCGCGGCGTCAACCTCGGCCGCGACAGCCAAGGCTTCCTCCGTATTAACGTGCAGGAACGCATTAATCTGGCCGTCCACGTCAGCAATACGGTCAAGGTGCGCCTGCGTCACTTCAACAGCGGAAACCTCGCGGGCAGCAAGCTTCGCAGCAAGATCGGCAGCGGAGTGGCGAATGAGTTCGTTCTTAAGCTCAGTCATGGTAATTAGTCCTCATCCAGGATTGCCGGGACCTTGAAACGGTTCTCGTAAGCATCCGGAGCGCCGGACAATGCCTGCTCAGCCGTAAACGTGTGGCCCACGACGTCCTCACGGAACACGTTGGTCAACGGAATCGGGTGGGACGTGGCCGGGACATCCTCCCCGGCGGCTTCGCTGACGGACTTCACCGAATCCACGATGACGGCAAGCTCAACCGCCATCCTGTCCAGCTCTTCGGCACTCATTTCAATGTGAGCCAGACGCGCAAGATGCGCGACGTCGTCACGGTTGATCGCAGCCATGGATCTCCCCTGCAAAGTTCAAATGGTTTTCCGAACCAGTCTACTTGGCCACGCACGGCCTTCAGTGCCGGTGCAGGTGCTGCGCGTTCAGCTCGTCCAGTTCCGCATCAGTGAGCTCATCGAAGCCACGCGCCTCGCGTTTGTCGCTCCGGGAAAACCTGATGAACATGAGGATGATGAGTGGCAGGTCAACGATTTCACAGACAAACCACAATGCGTCCCCAGCCAGTTGCTGGTCACGGAGCGGATCAGGGAACCAGCCAAGCATGGCCTGGGTGCTCATCACATGGTCAAGAACCTGTCCGTTGAGGCGCAGGAGGATGCCGGGCACAGCGTCGACCAGGAGTTCGATGAAAACAAACACGAACTCCAGCGTGATGTACACGCTGGAGCGCTGGAAGTCCGCTTCTTCGATAATGGGCAGCGCCATGAGGAGGCCAAGCAACGGAATGGTGATCGTCAGGAGTGTTTCAGCCAAGGGATCAGCACGCAAGGTGTAGAACGCCGGCGTGAGGAAGGTGGAGAACAGCGCCAGCCCCAGCAGCGGCGCTGCCAGCGAATTGCTGAAGAAACGGACTAAACGGTGAGCCAGTACCCTGTTGAGCACCTCGATACCGTCAGGAGGCAGGGCAACGCGGGCAAGCGTGATGGGCCGGCCCAGACCCATCAGGAGCGGAACCACAAACAGGAGCAAGGCAACCTTGATGGTGAAAGCCCATCGGAGGTCCGCACTGTAGACACCAGTGAATCCGCAAGTGAGGACCGCCATGGATCCCAGGCCCAGGAGGTAGAAAGCTACGGCCCGCCACAGCGGCCACTGATGCCCGTTCTTTGCGGCAGCCTTGATACCAAGGCCATAGAGCACGCCTAAGGCGGTGATCATAGCGAGGGCTGCCCAGTCGATCCGCCAGGCACTGAGAACTAGTTCAAGGGGTGGCACCCGCCAATGATATGCCGGTCTCCTGATAAGGGACGTTCGCAGGATCGGTCAATACCTCCCAAAAGGATCAGCCTGCCGGGCAACTAACCCGGCAGGCTGATCATTCATTGTGCTGCTTCCGGTTACCCCGGGCGCTTTGTGCGATCAGCCGATGCCGATGGCTCCGGTCAGGACTCCGACTGCCAGCATGACGATCGAAATGACTGCAGTGCGCCAGAGGACCTTCTTGTGGTGGTCGCCCAGGTCTACCTTTGCCAGGGACACGAGCAGCAGGATCGCGGGAACCAGGGGGCTCTGGAGGTGGAACGGCTGGCCGGTGATGGAAGCGCGGGCCATGTCCGCTGCGCCAACGCCATAGTGGGCTGCGGTTTCGCTGAGGACCGGCAGTGCGCCGAAGTAGAACGCGTCGTTGCTCATGAAGAAGGTCATCGGGATGCTCAACACACCGGTGATGACTGCCATGAATGGGCCCATGTCCGCGGGGATGATCTGGACGAGCCACTCGGACATTGCCTTGACCATGCCGGTGCCGTTGAGGACACCGGTGAGGACTGCAGCCGCCATGACCATGCTGACGACGGCGACGATTGACGGTGCGTGGGCGATCAGCTGGGCGCCCTGGTCCTTGACCTTGGGGAAGTTGACCAGCAGTGCGATAGCCGCGCCCACCATAAAGACGAACGGGAGCGGGACGATGTTCGCTACCAGGGTGACCATGACGGCGACCGTGAGCCCAAGGTTGAACCAGAACAGTTTGGGCCGGAGCGTGGCGCGGTTGGGATCCAATGCAGTATCAGCCATGGCGGTGTCGTGGTCGTCCACCAGCTCTTCAGTACGTTCAAGAACTGCGACGCCGGCCCCTCCGCCGGTTACCGGCTTGGGTGCGGTGCGGCCAAAGCTGAAGCGGCCCTTGCTGAAGCCTGAACCACCAGCACCAGTGGCGGCCGAACCGCCGCGGCCATTGCCGCCGTCGAACGCGTCGGAAGGATTGGCGACGTCGCCCCAGATTTCGGGAGCGGTGGTGCGGAGGCGGTTACGTTCCTGCAGGCCGAGCAGCCAGGAGAAGACGAGCACGACGATGAGGCCAACGATGAGGGACGGGACCATGGGGACGAAGACGTCGTTGACATCCAGCTTCAGCGCGGTAGCGGCACGGGCTGTGGGTCCACCCCACGGCAGGATGTTCATGGTGCCGTTGGCAAGACCCGCCACGCAGGTGAGGACCACGGGGCTCATCTTCAGGCGCAGGTAGACCGGCAGCATGGCGGCGGTGGTGAGGATGAAGGTGGTTGAGCCGTCACCGTCCAGGGAGACTGCCGCGGCGAGGATAGCTGTGCCCAGGACTACCTTGGCGGGATCATTGCCGAGCTTGCGCAGAATGAACTTCACCAGGGGGTCGAACAGCCCGACGTCGATCATCAGGCCGAAGTAGATGATGGCGAACATGAGGAGCGCGGCCGTGGAGGTCATGGACTTCATCGAGTCCATGACCATGGGGCCTATGCCCAAGCCGGCCCCCGCGAAGAGACCAAAGATGGTGGGGACGATGATCAGCGCCAAGACGGGCGTCAACTTTTTGGTCATGATCAGGACCATGAATACCGCAATCATTGCGAATCCAAGCAAAACCAGCACGGCCGGCTCCTTACTACTGTGAATGGCACCACTTCGGTGTGATGCGCACTACAGACGTTATAGTGGCGCCCGTCACGGGCTGGGGTTTCCGGGAATTGTTGGGAATACTGATCATTGCGAGCGTTTTGCGCATTGTGCTCAGTGCTTCAATGGAGCTGGAGGAAAGGACTAACGGTGCCGCGCTTTACCAGGGTCAGTATGCGTTTCTCCACCCAGACGCTCCTTCTCCAACTGGGGGTAGTTCTGCTTGTAGTGCTCCTGAGCGGTGCCGTCCACGCGTGGCTGGTCTACGAACGGATCGGCGACGAAGCCGAAAACCAAGCACTCACCCTCGCCCGCACAGTTGCGGCGGATCCCGATATCAGGGAAGACGTCCAGGCCATCAGCAAAGAAGAAGGAACGCCGCCGGCCAGCGTCCTGGCCGCTGGCCCCTTGCAGGCAGCGGCAGAAGCAGCCCGGATCCGCACTGGGGCCCTCTTCGTGGTCATCACGGATGAAACCGGGCTCCGTTTGGCCCACCCGGAAATTGCGCGGCTCGGTGARCGCGTGAGCACAGATCCCTCCGTAGCATTGGCCGGCCAGGAAATCACCACCCGCAACACCGGCACTTTGGGTCCATCGGCGGGGGCCAAGGTGCCGGTGTACTCGCCCTCGTCCGGCGGCGTTGCAACCGCTGGCACGATCGTGGGTGAAGTCAGCGTGGGCTACTCCATGGAGTCCCTCAGCAAGAGCCTGGCACGGGACATTGTGCCCATCGCCCTGACCGCCGGAGGGGCACTCCTGGCGGGCGTCCTCGCTTCATTCCTGCTCCGGCGCCGCCTGCAACGGCTCACGTTGGGCTTGGAACCTGAGGAAATCAGCACTCTCGTCCACGACCAAGTGGCAGTGCTCCAAGGCGTGGACGAGGGCGTGATCGGGATCGCCGCGGACGGACGCATCTCCGTGTTCAACGCAGCTGCCGCCAGGCTCCTGGACCTGCCCGACGCCACCGGTCAGGACTGGGCCACAGCCAACGTTCCCGGGCAACTCAAGCAGCTCACCCAACCGGCAGCCCGTGACGCCGAAGCCGTGGAACTGGTAGCAGGAGGACGAGTCCTGGTGGCCAGCGCCCGAAAAGCCTGGCACCGCAAGGAAGACCTCGGCTGGGTAGTCATGCTCCGCGACCGCACCGAACTGCAGCAACTGACCCGACAGTTGGACGCGGTGGGAACCATGTCCACCGCCCTGCGCGCCCAGCGCCACGAATTCGCCAACCAGCTCCACACCATTGCCGGCTTCATGAGCATCGGCCAACACGAACAGGCCAAGGAATACCTGGCAAGGCTCTCCGCCACCGGTCCCCTGAAGTTCCCTGTGGAGCAGGCGGAACTCCTTCAGGACACGTACTTGCAGGCTTTCGTCGGCGCCAAGAGCGTGGAGGCCTCAGAACGCGGAGTGGCGCTCCGAATCGGGCCGGAAACGCTGGTCCGTGGACACGTCGCCGATCCGCAGGATGTCACCACAGTGCTCGGCAACCTGATCGACAACGCCGTGAGTGCCGCCGTCGCCGGTTCCGCTACGGAGCGCTGGGTAGAACTTGAGTTACTGGACGATGCCGGCCAGGACAGTGGAACGCTGCACATCGTCGTCGGCGATTCCGGGGACGGTTTGGGTGGCCTGGAACCCGAGGAAGTCTTCACCGAAGGATTCACGACGTCGGAACAACCGGTACGCCCGGGCGCCGGACAAGGTTTGGGCTTGGCTTTGGTGCGGCAGTTGGCCCGGCACAGAGGTGGCGACGTACGTGTCTTGGAGACCGGCAGGAAAGGCGGCCCGGGAGCCGTCTTCATGGCGACAATACCGGGCGTAATGGGGCGAACGGCCGACGGCGGCGCTGAAGCCGGTACGACAATGCGGGAGGACAGCAGTGGCTGAGGATTTGAGGGTGCTCATTGTGGATGATGATTTCCACGTTGCCAGACTGCATGCAGCCTACGTGGACTCGGTGGCCGGATTCATGGCGCTCGCTCCGGCCGGTTCGGTGTCCCAGGCGCTGCAGGCGATTCACAGCCTCCGCCCTGACTTGTTGTTGCTGGACGTTTACCTGCCTGACGGTTCAGGACTCGATTTGCTGGGCCAGCTGGACATCGATGCGATTATGTTGACAGCGGCCTCTGACGCCCCGTCCATCAGGGTTGCCATGCGGCGCGGCGCCCTGGGGTACTTGTTGAAGCCCTTCACCGCGGAATCCTTGTCACAGCAGTTGAGGTCCTATGCACGGTATCGCCGGATCCTTGGGCAGCAAACGGGTGTTGACCAGACCACCATTGAACGTGCCAAACGGGCATTGATCCCAGGCGACGTGACGCCCACACAAAAGCCACGCTCGGCAACCGAAGCCGCTGTCCTGGAATCGCTGCTTCCTGGCGAACAGTACTCAGCGGCGGAAGTCGCAGACCGGGTGGGCGTTTCCCGGGCGACCGCGCAGAGGTACCTGTCCTCGCTTGCCGACGACGGCGCCGTCGAAATCCAATTACGCTACGGAAGCACGGGCCGCCCGGAACACCGCTACGGCATTCCGGGCTAGCCCAAGTAGGTCGCAGTTGGGTGAACTACGCGGGACTTCTGCGCGACGAGCTCGATCTCCACCAGCATCTTGGAATCCAGGAACGGCAGCACGTGCACCAAGGCAAGGGTGGGACGAATCTCGCCGAAAACCTCGCCGTGGGCGCGGCCTGCGTCTTCCCACTTGCTGATATCCGTCAGGTACAGCTTGGACTGAACGACGTCCTCGTAGGAGAAACCGGCTTCTTCCAGGACCGCTCCGAGCTTCTCGAGGATGTATTTGGTCTGCGAGTAGAAGTCATCGCCCACAATGCCGTCAGGCCCACTGGCCGCCGTGGCAGAAATGAAGAGTGTGTTGTCCACCTGGACCGCGCGGGAGTATCCAAGGGTCTGTTCCCAAACGGAACCCGTGCCATATGTCTTGCGCATGCCGCGCCTTTCCTGATCGCCGTGCCCGTCCCGGGTATACGAAACGTGACGGGGTTTACGAAAGGAAACTTTATGACTACGCGAGGTCCAGCCTGTAAACGAACAGCTTTATGTCGGTGCCGGGGACGAACCAGTCGCGGTGCGGAGCGCGGGCAAAACCGGTCCGGGCGTAGAGGGCATTGGCACTTTCCCACGTGGCTCCGGTGGTGAGGGACACAGCACCGATGCCGTCCATCGCCTTGGCTTGTTCGACGACGGCCTGCACCAAAGCCCGGCCGGCGCCAGAACGCTGCACTGCGGGATCTACCACGAGGGTGCGCAGTTCCAGTTCGTCGTCCAGGCCGATGTCAGAGAAACCGCCACCCGCTGGTGCTGCCGTGACGGAACCGATCACCTGGCCGTTCCGTTCAGCGACGAAGATCTCGGCGTGCTCCGCGCGCGCTGCCACGTCCTGGAGTTGACGCAGGTACGGGTGGTCGGCACTGCCGTAGTACCCCGCGGCGACGTATGAATCCTGCGTGATGCGGGCCACGTCGTCATAGTCTTCGGGCAGGGCTGGACGGACAGTAATCGACGAATGCACTTATCAATGGTAGTGGCGCGGTCACGGCACCAAACGCCAAACAGCCCTTTCCGTGACCGAACTATCAGTCCGGCGCTGAATTCCCGACGGCGGATTGTTGCGTCATGTGGATGAGGCCGGGTATCGCCGGGCTGCTTTTCTGTTGCCTTCTGTGGCGCTTGATTGAGTCCTATGGCGTGCTGTGAAGCCCGGTTTCCCGGTGTTGCGGGCACGTGTCGAAGAGCTGGCGAAGGGTGCTGGGACCGTGTTTGAGTTGCCACACGCAGCCCTCACCGGACCCCCAACCCCTCAGCAAAAACAAGGAGAACCTTATGTCCACGCCACCACGCCAACTCCACCTCAACGCCTTCCTGATGAGCACCGGCCACCACGAAGCCTCGTGGCGCCTGCCCAAAAGTGATCCTTTCGCCTCCACCAAGGTGGAGCACTATCAGCACCTGGCCCGCACGGCCGAACGCGGGAAGCTGGACTCCATCTTCTTCGCAGACTCCCCTGTCCTCTTCGGCGAGGTGGGCCGTCGCCCTGCCGGCAAGCTGGAACCAACCGTGCTGCTGACCGCCATCGCCGCCGCCACAGAGAAGATCGGCCTGATCGCCACTGCCTCCACCACTTACAACGACCCCTTCAACCTGGCACGCCGCTTCGCTTCGGTGGACTGGGTGAGCGGGGGCCGCGCCGGTTGGAACGTCGTCACAACGGCGGGACCGGATGCCGCGCGCAATTTCGGCGTCGACGACCAGCCAGCACACGCGGTTCGCTACGAGAGGGCGGCCGAGTTCATCGACGTAGCCCAGAAACTGTGGGACAGCTGGGAGGATGACGCAGTGCTCGCTGACAAGGCCGAGGGTGTGTGGGGAGATGCCCACAAGATCCGCGCCATTGAGCACGAAGGCAAGCACTTCCGCGTCCGCGGCCCGCTGAACGTCCCCCGTTCCCCACAAGGCCATCCGCTGATCGTGCAGGCCGGCTCCTCGGAGGACGGCAAGAAGCTCGCCGCCCAATACGCCGAGGCAGTCTTCACCGCCCATCAGACATTGGAGGATGCCCAGGCTTTCTACGCCGATCTTAAGGCCCGCACCTTGGCCGCCGGACGGGATCCCGAAGGCATCAAGATCCTGCCGGGCATCGTCCCGGTGATTGGTTCCACCGAGGCAGAAGCGCTGGAGCTTGAGCGCGAACTCGATGAGCTGATCAAGCCCGAGTATGCCCGGGAGCAGTTGGCGAAGACCCTGCGTGTGGCGCCCCAGGACCTGCCCCTGGACCAGCAGCTGCCGGCAGACCTTCCCGCCGAAGACGACATCGAGGGTGCGAAGAGCCGCTACACGCTGATCGTGGAGCTTGCCCGTCGCGAGCAGCTCACAGTGCGGCAGCTGATCGGTCGCTTGGGTGGCGGGCGTGGCCACCGCACCTTCTCCGGGACACCCGAGCAGGTAGCCGACGCCATCCAGGACTGGTTCATAGCTGGCGCAGCCGACGGTTTCAACATCATGCCGCCGGTTCTCCCCTCCGGTTTGGAGATCTTCGTGGACCAGGTGGTGCCGATCCTCCAGCAGCGTGGCCTCTTCCGCACCGAATACACGGCGTCGACGCTGCGCGGGCACTACGGACTTGCACGGCCTGCGAACCGCTTTGCAGGCTCTGCGGCGCAGAAGCTCACCTCCATCGGCTCGGCGTTCTGATGACCTTACGGTAAAGCCCGGCTGTAGCTGTCAGCGCTTGGGCCAACTCCACAACGGGCCTTCCAAGGAACCGAGTCCCTTGATCCTGGTCTCGCCCAAGTCCTTATAGAGCTCGTGCTCGTGGGCCGCTCCACTTTCCCGGAGCGCCCTGAGCAGCGCTTCGGAGTGGGTCACCACGATCATCTGGCTGTTGGTACTGGCTTGGACGATGAGTCCAGCCAGTGCCGGCATCAGATCTACGTGGAGGCTCGTCTCCGGTTCGTTGAGGACCATCAATTCCGGTGGGCGCGGAGTGAGCAGTGCGGCGGTCAACAGGAGGAACCGCAAAGTTCCATCCGAGAGTTCGGCTGCCTTCATGGGCCGCAGCATGCCAGGCTGCCGCAACTCCACACTGAAGCGGCCGTCGCTCACGGCAATCCCGAGGCGGCTTCCCGGAAAGGCGTGATCGACGGCGGCATCCAGCTGCCGCTCAAATCCCACTTCGCGCAGGGTCTGCAGCGCCGCAGCCAGGTCCTTTCCGCTGTGGTGCAGCACGGGGGTGCGTGTGCCGAGTTGCGCCTGCCGGGCGGGGGCTTCGGCATCTGTCCGGAAGTGATCGTAGAACCGCCAGGAACGCACGGAGTCCCGGACCCGCAGTACTTCTGGAGCCCGGTCCTGGTCCGATACTTCCGTCAACATGCTCTGGAAGGTGTCCAGCCGCCGCGAAAGTTCAGTCCAGTCCCCGTCAGGTCCCCGGAGCTTCGCAAGGCTTCCTTTGCGATCCACCAACAGGGAACCTGGCCTTGCCACTGCTCCGGAAAAGATCTGCTCGCGCTTGATCTCGGGATCCAAGCTAAAGGCAGAAGGACGAGGCTTCCCTGTTTCCTGGTCGAATCCGGCTCCACTGGACACGGGCATCCCCAAGTCCACAAGGTAGCCGAAGTCGTCCCCGGAATAGCCCAGCTTCAGGTTGACGGAGTCCCTGCGCACCGTGCCTTGGACCGGAACTTCGCCACGCCGCATTGCCTCGCTGATTGATTCAGGACCGGCCCAGAGTGTGGACGCCAGTCCGCCATCCCTGGCCAAGGATCCCACCACGTTTCCGGAATCGCCCCCGGCGCATTCGGCCAGCAAGCGCAGTGCACGGTACAGGGAGGATTTGCCGCTGCCGTTGGCCCCTGTGACCACGTCAAGGCCATGCAGCTCAACCGCGAGATCGCGGATGGAGCGGTAGTTGGCGATCGCAAGGGTCTTGATCACGGGGACGGGATGCCGTTCACGGGTACAAGAGGGTCACAGGGGAAATTTGCCGGACAGTTCCAGGGCCCCTGCGCACGTCCACGCGGCCAAGCGATCCTCGATGGTTGGACCGCCGTCGAGTGGGCTCTCAAGCCGTGGCCTGCGCACCCAACAGCCCGCTTCTTCGGCAATCAGGGCACCGGCGGAGAAATCATGTTCGTTCAGTCCCCGCTCCCCGAAGGCGTCATAAGTGCCATCTGCCACCAGGCATAGATCCAAAGCCGCGGAACCCAGTCTTCGAACATCCGCGAAGCCGTTCATCAGTTCAGCGAGGCCTTCCGCTTGATTGGCGCGGGTATCGGGATCGTAGCTGAATCCTGTGGCAAGGATGAGGCCGGTCCGTCCGGGAACGGGGCCAGCCAGCCGGCTGGTCTCCCCCGCGACTTCCAACCAGGCGCCCTCCCCTCGAGCCGCCGAATAGACGCGGCCCAAGGCCGGCGCGTGAACTACGCCGGCCAGCCAGACGCCGTCGGCATCTGCCACGGCCACTGACGTGGCGTAATAGACGATGTTGCGGATGAAGTTGGTGGTGCCATCAAGGGGATCAATGGACCAGCGGTAACCCGAGGCTTGCTCGGGCCGCGTGGTACCGTGCTCCTCGCCCGTGATGGCGTCGTTGGGCCGTGCCGCCAGGATAGCCTCGCGGACTGCGTTCTCGGCCGCGATATCGAACTCGGTCACCCAGTCGCCGGCATCGCCTTTGTTGGATATTCCCAACCCCAAGCCGCCTGTCCCCGCGGCAGATCTCCGGGACAGGACAGCCGCGCCCGCAGCAGCAGCACGTTTCGCAATCTCCAGCAGCTGAACAGCGCCGGTCATTCGGCTTCTACTTTCACGGTCTCGGCGGCGTCAGCGTCGGTTTCGGCGTCGGACTGGGCCTCGGGGTCAACGTCAGTGTCGGCCTTTGCCGGGCCATTCGCCAACAGCTCGCGGAAGCCATCCTCATCCAATATCGGAACACCGAGCTGCTCGGCTTTATCCAACTTGGTGCCAGCACTTTCACCCGCCACCAGGTAGCTGGTGTTCTTGGACACCGATCCGGAGGCCTTCCCGCCACGGATGATGATGGCTTCCTTGGTCTCGTCCCGGCTGAAGTTGGGCAGCGTCCCCGTGACCACGATAGTGAGGCCCTCAAGGGTTCGCGGCATGCTGGTATCGCGTTCGTCTTCCATCCGCACACCCGCGGCTGCCCAGCTGTCCACGATCTCGTTGTGCCAGTCCACGGCGAACCATTCCTTCAGTGCCGCCGCGATGGTAGGTCCAACGCCGTCCACATGCGCAAGCTGATCTTCAGTGGCATTTCGAATCGCGTCCATGCTGCCAAACGCCGTTGCGAGGGCCCGGGAAGCAGTGGGTCCCACATGGCGAATGGACAATGCCACAAGGACACGCCACAGGGGCTGCTTCTTCGCTTTCTCCAGCTCGGCAAAGAGTTTTTCCGTGGTTGCCGTTGGCTTCGATGGCGACTTGGCCGTCCCCCTTGAGTAGAAGTACGGAACAAGCTCATACTGGCCCGTGCCAACGCCCTTGGACCTCTTCTCCCGGCGGATCATGACATTGGCCAGATCCTCACGCTTCAACGAGAACAGCCCGGCTTCGCTGGTCAATGGAGGAGTCTCCGGCTCTGCCGGCTGGGTCAAGGCGATTGCCGCTTCCCAGCCCAAGGCCTCGATATCAAACGCACCGCGGCCAGCCAGATGGAAAACACGCTCACGCAGCTGTGACGGGCAGGACTTGGCGTTGGGGCAACGGATGTCCACATCGCTTTCTTTCGCCGGTGCCAGCGGGGTACCGCAGGATGGGCACTCGGTGGGCATCACGAATTCGCGGACGGGTGGATCCTGTTGGTCACGCAGCGCCAGTACAGGTCCAACGATCTCGGGAATGACATCCCCGGCCTTGCGGAGAATGACGATGTCCCCGATCATCACGCCCTTGGCCTTGACCACATCCTGGTTGTGCAGAGTGGCCATCCCCACGGTGGAACCAGCAACCTTCACGGGCTCCATCAGGCCGAATGGCGTGACGCGCCCGGTACGGCCCACATTGACGAGGATGTCCAACAGTTTGGTGTGGACTTCCTCCGGCGGGTACTTGTAGGCGGCGGCCCATCTGGGAACGCGGGAGGTGTAGCCGAGGGCACGTTGTGTGGCGAAGTCGTCTATTTTGACCACGATGCCATCGATTTCGTGAAGGAGGTCGTGCCGGTGCTCGCCGTAATGCGCGATGAATTCCAGGACGCCCTCAAAGGAATCCAGGACCTTGAAGTAAGGGCTGACAGGCAACCCCCAGTCGGCCAGCAGCTTGTAGGTTTCGGATTGGCTCTTGGCATCCAAGCCTTCCCGGGCGCCGATGCCGTGAACGAACATGCTCAGTGGCCGCTTTGCTGTTTCAGCCGGGTCCTTCTGGCGGAGCGAGCCCGCGGCCGCATTGCGTGGATTGGCGAGGGGCGCTTTGCCAGCGGCAACCAGGGCTTCATTAAACTCAACGAAGGCCTTGGAAGGAATGAATACTTCCCCACGGATTTCAACTTCCGAGGGATAACCCGAGCCGCTGAGCTGACGCGGGATCTCCTTGATGGTGAGGACGTTGTGCGTGATGTCCTCACCGGTTGTGCCATCACCGCGGGTGGCCGCGCGCACCAATTTTCCGTCCCTGTACAGCAGGTTGACGGCGAGTCCATCGATCTTCAGCTCGGTCAGCCAGGCAATGGGCGGGACGCTGTCCCCGAGTCTGGCCACTGAAGCTTCAGCCTTGCGTACCCAGGCCTCGAGTTCTTCGAGGGAAAAGACGTCGTCCAGGCTGTACATCCGCTGTAGATGCGCGACGGCGGTGAAGGCGGCAGAGACTTCGCCGCCGACTTCCTGCGTGGGTGAGTCGTTGGAGACGAGTTCCGGGTGCAGCGCTTCGATTTCTTCCAGGCGACGGTAGAGTTCATCGAACTCGGCGTCGGAAACCGTGGGCGCGTCCTCTTGGTAATAGGCATACCGGTACTTGCGCACAAGATCGGCAAGTTGCTCGTACTCATCCCGCAGGCTCTCCGAAGGAGGTGTTCCCTCTTCTGCGACTAAGGCCGCATCGGCAACCTGGGTTGTGGTGCGGACCGGATCTGGATTCTCTGGTGTGCTCACAGGTCTATCTTGCCGCAACCCACGGACATTATTGACCCGTCAGGATGAGAGCACATGCCCGCCGACTCCTAGCTGCGGTTCTCCGGCGGCATGGCAATCTGCAGCTTGCGTACCTTTCCACGTCCCACGATGTAACCGCGGCCAGGGATGAAGTCCTTGCTGATCCGGCCCAGCGAGGTGTTCAGGAGGGTATCCCCTTCCACATCTCCAGGGTTGAGCAACAGTCCGCGCCTGCCCGACTTGAAGGGCTGTGCCAAGGACCATGCCTGGGACCATGTGGACGTTTCGGACTCACCTACCACCCACTGATCGGCCTTGATGGCAGCCGTGACCAACCGCCCCACGCCCGATTCCGCCAACGTGTCCGTGAACTCCGTCAGGCCCTCGATGAAGATGRCCATGCTGCCGGGGTTGTCCGTTGCTTTGTCGATGAGGTCATCCACCACGTCCGAGACCTCGTCCGGCCCCACAAGGGACCTGCTCCAGATGTTCAGTGAGGCAACCGCAGAGCGGCGGGAGCCGATGTAGATAAGGTCTGTCCGCGGGTTGGACCGCCGCAGGGCGTATGCCAACGTGACCAAGGCAACTGTGCGTCCGGCACCAGGCGGCCCAGCGAGCAGGAGAGAACCCTTGGCAGCGATGGTGGCCGAACCCAAGGTCTCGTCGTCCACACCAATAACAGGAGTGTCCGGGGCACCGGTGGGCAGGATATCCAAATCCACGAGTTCCGGAAGCCGCTGGATCTGTGGTGCCTGCTCCAGGCCCTGGCGCACCATGGCCTGGCTGAGTTTGGACACTTCGCGGGCCTGCAGCGCCAGGTTCGAGTTGCCACCCAGCACGGCCAGCTGGACTTCCAGGCCATCGAGCAAACCGCGGCCGGGAGGCGAGGCTGCGTTGAGGACGTCCTTGGGCACATCGAGCGTCATGTAGTCGTCTTCGGAGCTAAGACGCAGGACCAAACGCTTTTGGATCGAGGCAAGGAGCGACGCCGGAACAGAGTTGGTTCGGTCACCGCTCACAACCAGGTGGATACCCAGGGGACGTCCGTCGGTGGCCAACTGCAGGAAGATGTCCCAGAGTGCGGACAGGTTGCTGTACTCATAGCCTTCACGGAAGGCGGACATACCGTCCACCAGGATGAAGATGCGCTTTTCGTCCGGACGGTTTGCGAGTTGCCGGTATTCAACAATGGTGGAAGCCCGGACCTCGGCGAACCGCGTAGCGCGGTCATCGGCCACCTCTTTGAGCCAACGCAGAAGGCGTCCAACCCGCTCGACGTCGTCGCCGTTGATGACCTCACCCACGTGCGGAAGTCCATCCAGCATCTTCAAACCTGAAGAACCGCAATCGACACCGTACACGTGGACGGGACCACCACGAGGCGTGACGGCGGCGGCGATGGCAATTCCGCGCAACGCTGCTGACTTGCCCGAACCACCCGTACCGTAGACGGCCATGTTGCCGTCCTTGTCCGGTTCATAGAACACGGTGGGCTGGTCCTGGTGCGCGGGGTCATCGGCCACGCCCAGCAGGAGTCGCTCGTCCGTGCGTGGGTTTGGCAATTTGGAGAAGTCGTAGGTCATGGCGAGTTCGTTCAGCCACGGCTTGCGTGGTGGTTCAATCGCAAGGAAGTCCGCCGCCCGGATGATGTTGCCGGTCATTCTGGCGATGTCGTTGGGGCCTGCGGGTTCTTCCTCCACAGCTGTGGCAGGAGGTGGTTCCCAGGAGGGACCGGATCCGAAGGCCATCTCCACGATGTCGATCCGTGGGCGCTGTGGCTTCTCGGTGGTCCAGCCACCGGCATATCCGGTCTGGAAGCCCTGGATGCGGCCTGGCCCGGTCTTCGCAGCACCGCGGCCTGGAATGGAAGGATCGAAGTAGGCTGCCGTGGGGACCCCAAGAATGTCCACCGCATCCACTTCATCTGCCATGCGCAACGCAACGCGGAGGTTCGTGTTTGCCCGCAGGTTGTCCTTGATGACGCCCGCAGGGCGCTGGGTGGCCAGGATCAGGTGCAGCCCCAGAGAACGTCCACGGGCAGCAACGTCCACCACGCCGTCAACGAACTCAGGAACCTCGGTGGCCAGCGCCGCGAATTCGTCCACGATGATGATGAGGTACGGCGACGCTTCGGGGTCTGCTTCCCGCTGTAGCGCCAGCAGGTCCTTGGCCTTTTTGCGGTTCAGGAGGCGTTCACGATAGTGAAGTTCGGCCCGCAACGAGGTCAGGGCCCTGCGTACCAGGTGCGGAGACAAGTCGGTGACGAGCCCCACGGTGTGGGGCAGGTGCAGGCAGTCCGCAAAGGCAGCACCACCCTTGTAGTCCACGAACAGGAAGCTGACGCGGTCCGGGCTGTAGGCCGCTGCCATTCCCATCACCCATGACTGAAGGAACTCTGATTTGCCCGCGCCAGTAGTTCCGCCCACCAGCGCGTGTGGTCCTTCGTTCTTGAGGTCCAGGTAGAACGGTTCAACGCCCTTGGAGCCCACCAAGGCACGCAGGCTTCCGTTGTCCTTGCGGTTGGGCACGGCCGTGGCATGGACTGAATTGTTCTCCTGCCAGCGCTCGGCCACGGCCTGCGGGTTGTCCATCAGTTCCTTGCCGATCAAGGTGGCGTAGGAAACAGCACGCGGGAGGTCCGAATCGTCCTCGAGCGGATTTCCGACGTCTACCAGCGGCGACATCATGCGCGCCAGCTGCGTGGCGAGACCGGCGTCGAGACTTTCGCAACTCACCGGGTAGGTGTGGCGGCCAAGGCGGACCTGGCCGGTAGTGGTGCCGTGATCGCCGTCGACGGAGAGGAAGTCCCGGCAAGCAGCAGGCAGGGACTGCACATTCGCTGCCACCCACATGACGTGCACCCCGAAGTCCGGGCCGCGTTCCACCAGCCGCGTCAGCCGTCCCCGGTCCACAGGCGCATCGTCCTCAACAACTACCAGGACAGCAGGTACAACGGGGCCGGGAATCTCTTCGTGCTCGTCCTTGAGCGCGGGGCGTGGCTGCGGACCGGGCTCTGTGGCCTGGGCCTCGCGCTGCTCCACGAGGTCTTCCAGGCGCGAGAGCAGCGAGGCACCAGCAGCAGGGCCGGCGGCCAGATGGTCGCCGGAGAGCGGGCTGTGGCCGGAACCAACGTGCGGGAGCCACTGCAACCAGTCCCAACGCTCACGCGAGCGGGCCGAGGTCAGTGCAGTCAACACCACCTCCGCGGGCGAGTGGAGGCCCACCAACTGAAGCACCATGCCCCGGGCGACATCGTCCACCACGCTGCGGTCCCCTGCCACTCCGAACGAACCCGAAGTGCGCAGCTGGGACACGATCGGCACGCCATCAATGACGCGGACCTGCTGCAGGCATTCCTGGATTTCCCTCATGTACCGGGGTTCGGTTTCGTTGGCGCCGGGTTCTTCGAACTGAATCCGCGACGGCGAAGATCCGAGTCCGAACCGGACGCCAAGGAAATGCTGATGCTCAGGCCGGTTGGTCCACAGGAGCGGGCCAAGTTTGTAGATGGCATCCACGGTATCGCTGACGGATGGCGCTTCCTGAAGCCGCACGGCCCGTTCAATGTTCTGTTGCCGGTCAATGTCCTCGCGGAACGCAAGCATGGAAGCCTGGAACTGCTTATGGCCTTCTTTCGCCTGGCGCTTGCTCTGCATCTTGTGGTCCACATAGTGGCCAACGATGAACAGCGGCATCATGGCCATGAAAAGCACCGAGAGCAGGTTCTGGGTGAATGCGAAAAGAACGCCACCCATCAGCAGCGGTGCGATCAACATGATGTACGGGAAGGGTTGGTGTTCGGGACGTTTGGGGCCAGCTGGCGGCACACGCTTGGGAGATTCAAATCTCGGCAGCACACGAGGCGAGCGGTTGAAGTCGACCAGCGGCGATGACGGACCGCCTCCATGGTTCCGCGACAGTGACACAACTCCCACGGTGGTATCGCCCAGGGTCACCRTATCCGAGGATTCAAGGGTTGCCCGAGTGACTGGCAAACCCTCCATGAGGAGTCCGTTGGCCGAGTTCGTGTCCACGATCTCCACGGTCTCGCCAACGGTGATGCGCGCGTGGCGCTTGGACGTCAGCGGATCCGAGAGACGGATGTCGGCGTCCCTGTCCCGGCCAATGTAGCTGGTGCCGAATGGCAGCGAAAATTCGCGTCCGACGTCGGGCCCTGACATAACGCGCAGGGTCGCCGCTGCTGGTCCGCGGTTTTGGCCGTTGGTACCGCCGTTGCCGTTCGAGGCGAACTGCTCGCTCACCTGCGCGAGCGAAACCTTGGAGCCTGGCCGCAGCCCGGACTCGAGCAGATTATCCGAGGGCCTGAGGACATGGCCTGAAAGCCCTCCGCCCACGAACGCTTCGTCCACGCTGATGGACAGGTTCGACGGCGGTTCGGTCCCCTTGCGTGCGGGGTCGGCGGTCCAAAGTTCGGTGGCGATGTCCGCCACGGTGGCGCGACCATCCACCGTAACGGCGAGGTCCTTTGCTTCCGCGGGGTCTCGCCGCAAGGTCAAGCGGAACTTCATGCTTCGTCTGCTCCCGACATGGTTTCCAGAAGGTACAGGTCCGCGGCTGTCACCAAGTGTGAGGTCACGGCGTGCTCCACCAGGCGGGCACGGCGGTTGGTAGCGAGTTTGCCCACGCCACCACGCAGGCCCACGACGCCCACGCGATCCAATTTGCCGCAGACGTTGTCCAGCTTGCGGTTGAAGCGGGTCAGGGCCCACCCCAGCCTCTTGGCCGCCTCCGCCGACGACGGGATGGCGCTGAAGCCGGTGCCATCCCGCCGCAGCATGGGCTCGGCGAGGGCGACGATCAGTGCTTTCTGCGAGTCGGTAAAGACCACCGGCCCGATGGTGGTGTCCCCCGCTTGGTCCTCATCCCTGGCTTCATGCCGGAAGGACGGCGTCTTCAGATGCACGGCGAACTCATAAGTGGTAGGCCCGGCGGTGAAGATCACGTTGGTGTGGCTGAAAACGAGCGGAATCCGGGCGCCCGGAGCCAGCCAGGCCTGCATCCCGCCCGATCCGTCCGCGACGGTCGCCGAGAGCATGCTGCCTACATTGCTGAGCCACCACATGCCGTCATAGCGTGCAATCTGCAAAAAGCGCCGGTGCAGGTACGGGTTGTCGTCGACCTCCAGGTCGCCTTCCCGACCGATGTCAAAGACGTCTTCGTCGGATGGTTCGTACCATTCGCCACAGAAATCTATTGCTAGATCCCCCATGATCTGTGCCTCCTCAGATGGCCGTAAATGAGCTTCATGTGACTCCTGCTAATCCACGCAGGCAATGGATCCCTGTCCTCCGGACGAGGCACTGCCGTCAGCACGTACTATCAGCACTTGGATGCAAAGAGGCGATTCCGTACCGTAGGCCAGTGCATGGGGTTCCACTTCGGAACTGCTGTATTCACCGTCGAGGACGGCTGTCTTGTATCGCCATTTGTACGTGTCGCCCTTCTTGGGCTGCGGGTTCTTCCACTCGAAATCGGCGAAGTCGGGCTTGTCCGCCCTGCGCTTGCCGACCAAGCCTTCCACGTCAGGAACCCCACCATCGCCCAAGGCGTCGACGGGCTGCTTGCTTGAGGTCTCCGTGGGGACCACTTTCGGCTGCGCCTGGGCACCCAGGACCACGCCAACCACAATGGCGACCACCAAAACCGTGGCACCGGTCGCCGCCAGCCAGAGATTGCGCTTGCCATGGTCCAGAGCGGGCGCATCGTCTTGGGACGCTGGCGATGCGCCGGCAGGTGCCTTCGACCGCCGGACCGTTGCGCCTACGTCGTCCTGCGGACGCGAAGGCTGCCAGCCGCGGAGAACCGTCGACTCCGCCACCGCCGGTTCCCCGGCCTGTCGGTATTCCCTGATTGGCACGTGGAACTGCGGCGGGGTTTGCTGGGCCGGGTTTGACTGGGCGTGGGCCTGGCCAGGCTGTGCTGGAGCCTGGGTGGCACTGGGAACGGTAGACGGGAAGGTCCGTGCCGGGAACGTGGGAGCCGAGCCAGTGGTAGCAGTTCCCGACGCGTCCGGATCGATCGAGGCGATGCTGCGGACACGTGTTTCCTCGAAGTTGTCGTCAGGGTGTTGCTCGTCCCCGTGACCCGGTTCTTCAAGCACCTCGAAGGGCGTCACGGACAGGTTCAGCTCAGTCTGGATCCGCTGCAACGCCAAGGCAAAAGCGTGGGCCGACGAATAGCGGGATTCCGGGGACTTCGCCATTGACGTGGACAGGACGAGTTCCAGGGACTCTGGAACGTCGGCACGGCCGAGCCTTGGCAGGGGCGAATTGGTGATGCGGGAGATCAGTTCCCGCTGCGAGTTGTCCTGGCCGGGAAGAACAAACGGTGAACGACCCGCAAGGAGCGTGTACAGCGTGGCACCAAGCGCCCAAATGTCCACCGGAACGCCATCAACTGCCCCGCCGCGGAATTGCTCCGGCGGTGAYCACGGGATGGACATTCCGGCGTCGTCCTCGGTATCGGCCCCGATGGTTGCGGAAATGCCGAAGTCGGTGAGGGCGGGACGGTTGTAGTCGGTGACCAGGATGTTGGCGGGCTTGATGTCCCGATGCACGATGCCGGCCCTGTGGGCGGTCTCGACGGCGGATGCCACCTGGATGCCGACGGCAAGGACCTCATCCACACTGAAGCGCTGATGGCGGTAGCGGACATCGAGGCTGGGCCGGGAGCAGTACTCCATGGCCAGGTAGGAATGGCCGCTCTCCGTGATTTCCGCTTCGAAAATCGTCACGATGTACGGGTGCGAGGACAACTGCGCCATCAGATTCGCTTCGGACTCGAATCGGCGGCGCGCGCCCTCGGTCTTCAAGTCGGACAGCAGCACCTTGACGGCTACTTTACGGCGCGGCCTGTCCTGCTCGTACAGGTACACGTCAGAGAAGCCACCGGAGCCCAGCAGGCTGACGTACTTGAAACCGGGGATGGGTGGAGGCGGCGCGGGGGGCCTCTTGGAACTCAAAGAATCTCCTCGAAACGCAATGAAATGTCGTCGCCCAGTTCAGCGATGTCGCCGTCCAAAAGGATGGCCATCTCGTTTTGGGCGAGTCGGCGGGGTGCTTGGCCTTCTCTAATGAGCACGGTTCCGTTCGTCGCTTTGAGGTCGCACAGCATGACGTGCCAACCCTCCAAGCGAACCTCGACATGTGAGCGGGAAATGTCCCCGCCGGGGCTCTCCACCTGCAACAACTTGGGCATCGTGCCGCCTTGGACGCGGGATACTGACGGCTGCCTCCCAATAATGAGCGACTGATCCAAGTCGATCAGTTCACCCGTGGATAACCGCATCCTGCCCAAGCGGGGACGCGGGACCTGGAGGGAATCACCGGATAGGGCGGAACCACACGTAGCGCATTGGGAGTACGTAGGCGGGTTGGCATGACCTTGGGAGCACACCCGTGCTAAAACGCTGGGACCATTGCCAGCCGCGGCATCCTTCGGTGCAACCCCGGGCACAGCACCTTGTGCGTCCTGGCTGACGATGCTGCTCTTCATGATCGTCTGCCCGTCATGATCAGCATCGCCCTCTGCGGGGACACCGTCCAAAGGCAGGTTGCCCACTGGCGCGCTGTTCGTTGGCATGCTGTTGGTTGGCATGCTGTTGGTTGGCATGGTGGGTGGAAGCGCGGGCATCGACGTCAAACCCGCCGGGGCCGACTCCCATCCCGCCGGAACCTGAGGCGCAGGCCGGTTGCCATTCGCTGAAGCGGGAGGGGATTGTGGCTGAGCTATCGATTCGGACTGTCCATCAGAGGCGGGTACTTCGCCAGGGCTTCGCAGCCAGGGAACGGACTCGATCAGTGCAGGCACATGCCCAGGACTTGATGCCGATGCTGACGTGGGTCTTTCTAACGCCGGAGATTCTGGTGCTGGAGTTTCTGGTGCCCGAACTTCTGGTGCCGGAGTTTGTGGCGCAGGCGTATGGGCCGCCGGAGCATCGTGAGCGTCAGATTCGTCGTCCACGCGCACAGCTGCGTCTTCGATGTTGCGCATGACCGTCTTGTCCCACAGGTGGTCATAGTTGGTGGTGGTCTCCAGCGAAGGAACTATGGGATCCGTGGTGCTGGTGTGAACGCCAACGCCCGAGGATTCTTCAGCGCTTTCGGGCTGTTCGGGACTCTCCGGCTCAACATGACTTTCGGGCTGTTCCGGCTGCAGGTGACCTTCGGAATGTCCGGGCGCGATGGTCAGACCGAGGTCCGCATCGGCGTAGCCAATCATGGTTTCATCGGAAACCACTGCCAGCCCCGGAACCTTCACAGTGGCGGGTTGGAGCACCACCACGAGGGAGGCAAGCAGAACCACGCCCTCCTCCAGCGGCAAGCTGCCATCCGGCGTCGAGGTTTTACCAGGGTTTGAGCCTATCCGCAGGCTGTACGAATCAGCCGCGGTGAGCCGGCGCTCCGTCCAGGTGGTCACGTCGCGTCCAGAGAGCACCTCTTCCCCCGCGGACATTTTCACAACGAGTTCGAGGTCGCCGCGAAGGAACACGCGCAGGGCGTCTTTGGAGTCGATGATGCCAAAGGGCGGGATGCGACTAAGGGAAACTCCGAAAGCCTCGGTCACTTCGTGGAGGACCTCATGGGCTTCGGGCGCGGACGCGAGAAGCTCCCACACGGAATCGATCAGGGCAGGCGACGTATCCGGGCCGAGCAGCACCACAGTGCCCTGACGGACGACCCCGAACCAGTCTCCGCGCTGGTATCGGGCGTGGGGCGGGTTGTTACTGCTTTCCATCCAGGCCCTCCTCCTGGTCAGTTCCTGTCACCCAGGCCCTGGGGAGAGTGTCCTCCTCCACCTCGGATTCGGTCTCCGGGCGTGGCGCGGTGGTGGCGATGCCGGCGTCGTTAAGGACGTTCTTGGCGTCAACCACAATCACCGTGACGTTGTCCCGTCCGCCACTGCGCAGTGCAGCCTGGATCAACGCATCAACTGCGTCCTGCGGATGGGCCACGGTGCTGAGGATGCGGAACAGGTGGTCATCCCCCAGTTCGCCGTTCAACCCATCGGAGCAGACCATGATCCTGTCCCCCTCCTGGATGGGCAGCAACCAGAAGTCCGCCTCGGTTTCGTCGCCAGTGCCCAAAGCGCGTGTGACCACATGCCTGCGGGGGTGAACGGCAGCCTGCTCGGCTGTGATGTCACCGGAGTCCACCAACTCCTGGACTTCTGAATGGTCAACGCTGATCTGGGCGAAATTCCCTTGGCTGAGGCGATACGTCCGGGAATCCCCGATGTTCATGACCAGCCAATAGGGCACGCCCATTTGTTCCACCACCACGACGCCGGAGAGCGTGGTGCCCGCACGCCCTCCCGTGGCTTCGCGGATGCTGGCGTCGGCCTTCAACAGGCACTCCTGCAAGTCCGCCGCCGAAGCCGAACGGACCCCTGCCGCGAGGACAGGGGAACTGCCCAGGGTCCGCACACACACGCCACTGGCGATCTCGCCTGCCTCATGGCCTCCCATGCCATCGGCCACCGCGAAGACGGGATCCGAAGCTATGAAGGAGTCCTCGTTCAGCTCGCGACGCAGTCCGCGGTCCGTGCCGTATCCGTAGCTGAGTTGGAAGGCGGATCCAGCGGCGTTGGCGTCGGCGGGGCTGGCCGGCTGTGAGTTCATGCTTGTCCTAGGTGGAAGGAACGGTCCCCGAAGTGAACGATGGAACCGGGTCTGACGAAAACTGCTTCCCCGGGCTGAAGCCGGGTCTGGAGGCCATCGGGGGTAGTGACAGCGCTGCCATTGGTTGAGTTGCGGTCTGTAACCCACACTCCATCTCGATCAACCCGGAGGTGCAAGTGGGTCTTGGAGATGGACCTTCCAGGATCCGAGACGGCCAACAACTGCTCCGCAGCTTCCCCAGGGTGGGGTGCGGGATTGCGGCCAACAAGGACGGTACCACCCAGCTCGACGTCCTGGCCGTCGTCAACACGGATGCGGAGCACGGCCTCCGCCCGGGCATTTCCGGGGCGCATCTGCGTCCGCTCGACGTCGTCGTCCGGGTGGGCATGGGCAACGGGAGCTGGCTTTGGCATTGGGGCTGGAACCGGGTTTGCCATTGCGGTTGCCCTGGACATTGATGGCATGGGTGACACCACTGGCTGCACGGGCGGTAGCTCCACGGGCGCGAAGCTGTAGGGCCCCTGGATCCCTCCAGTAGCGACCGGATTGCGGCCCGCGTGGACGTCGAACACCAAGGACTTCGCTGCCTTGTCATGCCAGCCACGTAGCTTGCCGTTCCTGTCCCAGGCATTGGAAACAACCACCAGGAGGGCCCAAACCGCACCAAGGACCATGAGAGGGAGGGTGATCCACAGGACCAACCCAAGCAAGCCAAGGCCCAACAGCACAGCACCCAGGATTGTCCCGAGCAGAAGGAGTCCGCCTGTGAGAAGGCCACGGACAAAAACCACGCCGGCGCCCGGTGCGTAGCCATCGGCATCGGAGCTGCGGATGCCCATCAGTTGATTACCGATGGTGTTTCCGGACCGGGCTTCGATTCCGAGCAGCACAAACACGTACAGAACTGTGACACCGAGGCCGATGCTCCCCAAGAGGACCAGCAGGGAGGTGTCGTAGACGATGAAGCCGTTCCGCCGGCTTTGGGTGATGCCCGCGATGCCAAGTGCGAACGTGGTTGCCAGGACGGCAACAGGTCCCAACCAGTCCAGCACTGCCGCACCCAGTCGTTTTCCTGCGGATGCCGGCACCAGCTCGAGCTGTGCAGTCATTGTGGTCCCTCCCCCTGGCCCCGGATGTACGTTTGCAGCTGCTTCACGTCCCGGCTGCATCGGTGCTGTTGACGCCGGCACTACCGAGATACTACCGGGATCAGGCAGGCCTTGCCGGGTTGCGAAATCAAGGGCCGCAGCCTGGGCACGGTTGACGTTGCGTTCCTTCCGGGCTCCACGATTGGTCAGCGGCGATCCGCAATGAGTACAAAAAGCTGCGCCGGGGCGGACCGGGTGTTTGCAGGCCGGGCACAGCTCAGCTTCACTGCTCATCAATGCTGCCCTTTTTCTTGAACAGGTTGCCCGCGGTGAACATGCCACCCTTCGTGGGGGCCGGGGGTGTCTGTTCCCGCCGGCGCAGCGCGGCCCTGCCATCGGAAAGCAACGACCTCGGCGAGAACCGGGCCTGCTGCCGTTTCCAGAAACCAACGCTTCCGGTGATGTCCTCAAGCGAGGAATCCACGATCTCCCAGTACTCCTTGACTTCTTCCTCGCTGGGTTGCCCCGCCCCGAAAACCGCGGCGTCAGCCCTGTGCGCCAACATCGTGGTGGTCGTCCCTGTAACAGGGAAGGCATCGGCGATGACAGTAGCCGATTCCCGCCGCGTGGACTTGGTGTCGATCGAGGCGCCCATGTCAGTGGCAAGGCTCAACACCTCGTTCCACCCACCGCCGACCCGCTGGGCGGGGTGGCCATCACGAAAACGTGCTTTCCGGCGTCGTGATTTCAGCAGAAGTATCAGCAGCAGCGGCACGGCGAGAATCCCCAGCGGAATCATTGCCACGCCGATCGCGGCAAGCAGCGGCCCCCAGAACAGCCACGGGTTGTTTTTCTTCTCATCAGCATCCAGGGCATCCGGGGTGGAGTCCGGTGGGAGGTCCGCGGGCTCCTGCGGCGGGGGCGGCGGCTGTAGCACCTGAGGCTTGGGCTTGGATTTGTTCTCCGGGTCCGGCGGGATCGGGATGTTGTCTTTGGGCGGAGTGGGATCGAACGATACCCAACCGACGCGGTCGAAGGCCACTTCCACCCAGGCGTGCACGTCCTTGCCCAGGATCTTGACGTCCCCTGCACCGTTTTCCGGGCTCTTGGGATCCGGATAGAACCCCATGACAACGCGCGAAGGGATGCCCAGGTGGCGCAGCATGAGTGACATCGCGACGGCGTACTGTTCGTCATCGCCCAGCATTTGCTTGGCGGAGAGCAGGCTGCGAACACGTGCCGCACTGTGACCAGGCAAGCTAGGCAACTGGCCGTCAGCCACCAGTCCGTTGCTGAACGCCCCGCTCTTCTGGAAATGGGCTTCGATCTGCCGCACCCGGTCGATTGCCGTGGGAGCGTCAGCCGAGAGCTCGTTTGCCTGCGAGGCGACGATCGGCGGTACTTCCTGGGCTTCGGGCAACGTGAGCTTGGCGAAGTCGTACTGCGTCAGCTGGCCATGTTCAAGAGTTCCCGGATCAGAAACCTGGACTGTGTAGTTGTCGCCCTTTGCCAGGCCCTTCGTGGTCACTGCCGTATCGGTGCCGGCATTGAAGTACAGGCCGGACGCCGCCCCGGAGCTCTGCAGGAAGCTCATACCTGTGGTGTGGCGGCCGCCCGGGACAAAGTACCCCTGGTAGTCCTCGATGCTGATTTCCAGCGTGTAATTGGTTCCGGCTACAGGGCTTCCCGTGTCGGCCAGCGTGTTCAGCGAACGGGCATCCCCCACCTTGCTGAAGTTCCCGGAACTGTTGGGATCCATGGTGTAGTTCAGGCCGTTAAAGGCATCCAGCGCCGCCAGTCGCACGCGTGCGTCCTTGGGTAGACCTTTCACAGTAAACAGCGTCTGGTCTTTCTCGTCCTTCACGAAATTCCGAAAGCTGGCAAGCGGGGTGATGTAGTCGCGGGGGTCGAACGGCGGAACGATCGTGTTGCGCAGTACCTTCCGGTCGTCGCTGGCAGTCACCAAAGGCGAAGCGACTGCCGTGATTCCGACGGCGGCGACCACCACGACAGCAGCAGTCCCCAGGCGGCGAAGCTTCCCGCGGCGGGCAGCACCGGCGTCGGACTCAGCCCTGTTGGCCGAAACGGTCTTGGTGCTGCTCTGCCGGAGTGCGTCACGGCGGAACGTCGCCCAGAGGATCGAGACAATAGTCAGCGAAATGCCGCGCTCCACATTAAGGAAGCCCGCGCTGGTACTGAAGGCGATGCCGGTGACGAAAAGGACCAGCACCGGCAACAGCGGCCAGTACGGACTCTTCAGCCGCCAGGTCAACAAACCCGCGGCCAGCGCGGTGATCATTGAACTGAGGAACGGCACAATGAGCATGCCATTGGCTGTTCCCACCGGCACGCCGACCGTGAGCATGTCCTTCCACGCAAAGACGATGCCCAGGAGCAAGGTCCGCAGCGAGTCGAGGCTCGGCAGGACCCCGAGGACGGCTGAGTCCGGCACAGCCAACGCCGAACCGAACAGCATGTACGCACCGAAACCCAGTGCGGAGGTGATCAGCAGTCCCAAACGGAGATGCGCGTTCAGGATCGCGATACCGAGCCCCAGGAAAATGCCGCCCAGGCCCGCGATGATGTAACGCGGGTCGCCACCGAAGCTCAGGCTGAAGCCAAGCACGCCCAGGAACAGCAGGACCACCAGGGCGCCGGAGTCCACTGCAAAATGCCACAGGGGCCGGCCGTCGGCGAATACCGAGCGTGCGTTGGCACGCCTGGCGCCACTGCTGGTGTCCCTGCGGTTGGTGTCCCTGCGGCGCGCGCGAAGATTTGGTGCGGTGCTCATGCTGCCGCCTTTCTCAGCACGATTGCCAGGTCATCGAGGTCGCCAACTGTGAGGACCGTCAGGTCTGCAATGTTGGCCCTCGACGGCGCCGCTCCAGGTTGCACGCGGACGGCCAGGCTCCGAACGCCCGGCGGAACGGACGCGGCCGCGGTGCGAAGCTGCGTTGCCGTGACGTGGCTCCCGACCACGAAGAACACGACCGATGCGTTGGGAACGGTATCCGAGAGGTTCCGGGCGAGGTCGACGGCGGTCTTCCGAAGCGGCGCCCCCACAATCCTGGTCATGTCGTCCAGCAGGTTGCGGCCCGTTTCACAGCGGAGCGGTCCCTTTTGGGTCAGGACGTCCAGCTCACGCTGCTCCCGGATGGCTTGCCGGCCGATCGACGCGGCAACGGAAATGGCCATTTCGAATTCGGGTTCGGAATCGTACTCGTCGGTGTTGATGGAGAGCGAAATAGCCAGGTGCGCGCGGCGCGTTTCCTCGAATTGCCGGACCATCAGTTTGTTGGTGCGGGCCGTTGTCTTCCAGTGAATGTGGCGGCGATCGTCCCCGGGAACGTAGTCACGCAATGCGTGAAAGGACACATCGGCGCTGGAAAGTTCAGTGGTGGGCATGCCTTCAAGGTCGCGGATGAATCCGGCAGCCGAGCCTCCCAACGGTACTGTGCGCGGGTGGACGAAAAGGTCCACTGGCTCAGTCCAGAGCACGCGCCGCCGCAGGAGATGGAGCGGATCAGCACGCACGGATCGTACGGGACCGACAACAATCACAGCACGCCGCGCCGTCGGAATGGTGAAAAGGTCCTCATGTACCTGGGCCGGCTTCATGCGGGGCAAGTGGAAGACAGCGGTCGCGGCGCCCACCGGCAACTCCAAGGCAGCAGGCAACAGCGGCCTGGCCGAAACGTTGGACACGGAGATGCTGCCCACTGCGTCGTCCCCCACTGCCACACGGGTGCGGGCCAGATCCAGGACCACGCCGTACGCCGAGCGGCCGACGATGAAGCCAACAGCCAACACAAACAGCAGGAAAGCAACCATCGCGGCAGACTTCGCCTCCTGCCAACCCCAGGCCTGCCCGGCGATCCACAGCCCAATAGCCGCAGCAAGGACCACCCAGCCGAGCACACTCACCACGGAAAGGACAGGCCAGGCGAAGCGAAGCCAGAGCTCCCGCACCCTGGCCCATGCTGGTGCGACGAACTCGCCTGCTGTTCCCACTGCTTCAGCCCATACGGCCGAGGGATGGAGTATGCCAGGCTTCTGGATGCCGGGTTTGCGCTGCAATGCACTGGCTACTTTGTTAAGCGTTCGCACAGCCCTATGCGCTCGCGCGTTGCTGCGGGGCCGCCACCTCGGCCAGGACACGAGTGAGCACGACCTCAGGCGTCGCGCCCGAGAATTCGGCCTCGGGATCCATCACCAAACGGTGCGTCCAGACCACGGGGGCAAGTTCCTTGATGTCGTCCGGAAGGACAAAGTTGCGTCCCTGTCCGGCGGCCCAAACCTTCGCGGCGCGCACCATGGCCAAAGCACCACGGACGGAGACGCCAAGGCGGGTCTCGGAAGCGTTGCGCGTCTCTTCGCAGAGCCGTGAAATGTACTCCAGCACTGCAGTGTCCACATGGGTGGTGGCGGCGAGGTCCGCCATGTCAGCCACAGCCTGGGTGGTGATGATGGGAGTGAGGTCCTTGGAACGGTCCTTCAGGTTGGCCCCGCCCAGGAGCCTCACGGTGGAGGCGTGGTCCGGGTAACCTATGGATGTTTTGATCAGGAAGCGGTCCAACTGTGCCTCCGGCAGCCGGTAGGTACCTGCCTGTTCAATCGGGTTCTGCGTAGCAAGGACCATGAACGGACGGCCTGCCTCGTACGTGGTGCCATCCACGGTGACGCGTGATTCTTCCATGACCTCCAGCAACGCCGACTGGGTCTTCGGGGAGGCACGGTTGATCTCATCAGCCAGGACGATGTTGTTGAAGACAGGGCCCTTGTGGAACTCGAATTTCTGGGTCTTCTGGTCATAGATGGTCACACCCGTGACGTCCGAAGGCAGGAGGTCCGGAGTGAACTGGATGCGGTTGTGGGAACCCTGCACTGTCGCAGCCAAGGCACGGGCCAGCGAGGTCTTGCCGGTACCCGGCGCATCTTCAAACAGGACATGGCCTTCAGCCAGCATCGCCGTGAAGGTCAGCCGGATCACGTGGTCCTTGCCCAGAACGGCCTGGCCCACGTTGGCAACGAGCTTCTCGAACGTTTCTGCAAACCATGCGGCCTGCTCGTTTGTCATGGTCATGGGGTTGAATCCTTTTCTGGGTACGACGGGTTGGGATGACGTGTTGTGGGCAATTCAGCAACCGCCGGGCCGGGGTCCGTAGAGATCCACCGTGGTGGACTTGACGAACCAGCCGTCCTTGGCACTGCCTTGGAGCCGGTACCAGGGGGTGCCGTTGCCGTAAAGGTCCTTGGTGCAATTGATGGTGATCTTGCCCCAGGAGCGCTCCACCCAGCCGACGCCGCAACCGGCAGGGCTGCCCGGAGTGTAGGAGTCCGGCAGACCGGGTTTGCCCGGGCAGGTGCGGACGCTGCTGGCGTCCACCTGGATCTGTGACGCTGGCGGCGGTGGGGTGGGGTCGTCGCCGCTGGTGGAGTTGGCACTGCCTGCCGGTCCGGCCACGACAGTCACAGCCCTGACCTTCAGGTTGCGGGTGTTGTTCCAACCGCCACCGGAGGCATCAAAGCTCGTGGCCTTCCCCACGCCGTTCCAACCGCCACCATCCAGGCTGACTTCGTAGTGATCCAAGGGACGGCCGTTCATGGATGGGTTGTTCCACGTCCAGTGCACCTGGCCGTCACCCTTTGCCGATTTTCCACCGTTGACGTTCGGCGCGTTCGGAGGCCCGTAGGGGTTCCCCGTGCCGATCGCTTTGGCATCGCCGGACATGCCGTTCTTCACTGAAGTGGCGATGATGTTGACCACCACGTTGGTGCCGTTCGGCTGGCCACCGATGTCTCCGCCGCCCCGGCCAATCGGACCCGAACCGTAGGCGGTCTGCCAGCGGTAGGTGATCTCGTTGTCCTGCGAACCGTTGCGTTCCGCGGCGGTCAGCGGGGTGAACGTCACCCGGAGCTGTCCACTGCTTCCAGTTGCAGCGACCGAACCACTGCCCACCGTGCCGGGTTTGCCCGCAGCACGAATAGCAGCCGACTGCTGGCTGACTCCGCTGACACCGGCCTTGTTGGTAGCCGAAACAGTAAAGGTGTAATCAGCCTCAGCGTTTGCCACGGTGACATTCTGCGATGTCGCGGCTACAGATTGGGAACCCACGACGGCGCCACCCCGGTAGGTGGTCAGCGTGTAGGCAGACACGGGGTCGCCATTGTTGTTGGGAGCTACCCAGCTGACCTTCAACTGGCTCTGGCTGCCTACTGATCCTGCGCCGGACACGGAGGGAGCAGCCGGTGTTGCCGGTACCCCTGCCGGAGTTTCGGCGGCCGAGTAGGGACTCCACTCCGAGGGCTCTTTGGCGTCGTTCCTGGCCAGGACGCGAACCTGGTAGGCAACGCCGTTCGTCAGGCCTTTCCAGACGTAGCTTGCACCGGTGAGGTTCTGGATCTGGGGATTCTGGCCCGCAGGAGCCGGGGAGATCTCAAGATCGTAGGACTTGATGGGCGAGCCCTTGCTGGCGGGCGGGACCCAGGCTACGGACAACTGCTTGTCACCGAACTTGAGCGTCGGCGCCACGGGGGTGTCCGGTTTGACGTCGGGTCGAACCTCGGCAGACAGCGGCGAGCGATCGGACTCGTTGATGGCGTTGGTAGCCGTCACCGCGAAGTGGTACTTCACGTTGTTGGTCAGGCCCGTGAGCGTGCAGGTGTTGGCAGGGCATTCCTGTTTGAAGCCGCCTTCGCCGTACACCGTATATTTGGTGATGGGCGAACCACGGTCGGCAGGGGCATTCCAGGTCAGCAAGGCTGTTTGGTCGCCGACGCTCTGTGCCAGCGGAGTGGTCGGGGCCGCCGGCTTGTCCTTCACCGTGAGCCGGATGCGCGCCGTGGCGTACCGCGAGAGCTCCCCCGTCTTGTCCTGCACTGTGTATGCCACAACCATCGTTCCGGTGAAGCCCGTTGCCGGCGTCACCGTCACGTTTCCACCACTGGAATCCGCCGTCCCCTGGCCAGTCTCCGTTACAGCCGAGACGATCTTCAGAGGTGTATCCGGGAACGGGTTCGAGTCGTTCGCCAGCGCATTGACCGTGACCGGTTTGCCAGATTGGGCATCGGGTTCCACGTCATCATTGGCCACGGGTTTAGGCCTGTTGGATGCGGACAGGGAGAGCTTGTACGTAGCGAGTGCTTCCAGTCCGCGGCGGTCCTTGGCCTTCACCTGGACTGTGCCGCTCTGGCCGATCTGCACGGAATCATCAGCGGACACCTTGAGTGTCTTGCCGTCGACGCTCACCCGGAAACCACCGGGCGCAGCGCCCACCAGTTCGTAGCTCATGTTCTGGACGTCGTCGGCATCAGGATCCGAGGTCAGCTTCTCCAGGTCCAGGCTCGCCGAGTCCCCCTTGGGAACCTCAACCTGGCTGCCAAGCAGCGTGGGCGGATTGTTCTTATTGGGGTCCGGAAGCACCTTGGTACGGATGCTGAGCGTGGACTTCAAGCCGTTGGGATCATCAGGACCGGTTCCATCCGTGACTTCAAAGCTGATGGATCCCGGGCCCACATATTCTGCGCCTGCGGTGTACTTGATTGCAGTACCACCATTGGCAATAGGATCGCTGCCGTCGGCCCCGATGAGCTTGATGCGGTCCGCCTGGGTGAGGCGGGGTGAACGTCCATCACGGACCTTGACCCAGTCGGCCAAATTTACGGTGACGGACTGGCCCGATACCAACTCCACCACCTCGTCCTTGGCCAACGTGGGAACCTGCTGCCCGATGCCTGGCACCCAGATAATAGCCGTGGACTTCTGTCCGTCCACGTCCTCTACGGTGTAAGGCACCAGTTGAGGCTGCTCCGTGAGGTCAACGATCACGTTGCCCTCAGATCCGGGTCGGGCCGTCTCCAACCCGGTACTGATCTTGAGATTCTCCCCCACGCCATCGGGGTCTTCGTCGTTCTTCAAGACAGGAACATCCACGGCTGTCTTCCCGAGAGTTTGCGCCGACGTCACGCGGTCGTCGCGGGCAATCGGGGCCTGCAGGGGGATATCGTTCTTGACGATCACCCTGATGCTGGCCTGGCCCACGGCGTCGCGGTCGTCCGCCACGAAATAGCGGACGTTCACGGTGCCTTCAGCAGAGGGCGCCGTAATAAGGATGCGGCCACTGGTCTTGCTCACATGGGCGTCCAAGCCCGGGTCAGCTTCAATGCCATCGGCCATGATCCGGATCAAGTCACCATCCGGATCGGTGTCGTTGGCCATAGCATCCACGGCAATCTGACGGCCTGGTCGGACCTTGACTTCGTCATCCACCGGAGCCGGCTTCTGGTTGTCTTCACCGCGCGGCGCTACCCCGACAGTGACAGTTCCCGTGTTGACCGCTCCTTGGCGGTCAATCACCTTATATCGGAACGTAACGGTACCTGCGCCGTCGCCTGCGCCGACGAAATCGATGAAGTTGCTACCCGCCGTCGCGGTTCCCATGCTGGGTGTGCTGTCGATGCCGGTGAGCTGGACCGAGTCGCCGTCGGGGTCTATGCCATCCAACGGAACCGGAATGCGGACGCTGCCGCCAGCCACTACCCGCGCCGTCAGGTTCTTGGGCTGTGGGCGCGAATTCTGGGCGCCTTCCAACGGGAGGATGTGGATGGTCACTGCAGCGGCGCTCTTCTGACCCTGCGGATCCACGGCGTTGTAGATGGCGCGCACGGTCTTGGGGGCAGGACCTGCGATGAAGCGGAGCGTGTTTTCGGAAACGAACGCCTTGCCGTCTTGTTCGGCAATGGGCTGGGCCAACACCGGATCAACAGAGAGCTTCTCGCCCTGCGGATGCGTGTCGTTGTCCAGGACTGGAATAGTGACGACGTCGTTGACGCGTACGTTCACTTCGTCGGGTTTCGGCTGGGGAGCCTCGACGACGGCGGGGGCCGGCACCGGGACGACGCCCACCGTTCCGGTGGCCGAGGCGCGGCCGTTGGACATGGTGTAGCTGAACACGAAAGGTTCCTTGGCGCCGAGGACGTCAGTGACGCGAAGGACGCTGTGGTCGATCACACTGACCGATGCCGAGGACCCGTCGGGCACGGTCACCGACTGGAGGACGAGGACTCCGCCGGAAGGATCGGAGTCGTTCGCGAGGGGATCAACCAACACGCTTCCACCCACAGGCAACAGGGCGACGTCATGGACAGCAACCGGGGCTCCGGCGTCCTTGCCGGACTCCACATCCACGCGGATCAAACCTTGGCTGCTTTGTGGTCCGTTGCTGGCGATGTAACTCAAATACACAGGACCGGGGGTGTTGCTGCGGAACGTGAAGGTTCCGCCGTCGGTCACTGGACCCAGCTCTGCCGGGCCGGCGGCCTCAACATGGGCCACGCGCAAGGCGCCGCCGTTGGGGTCAACATCATTCTTCAACGGGGAGATGACCAGGTCCTGGCCCACCACTGCTGTGACGTGGTCCGCGTTAACTACCGGTGCGAGGGCTCCGGGCGGTTGCACATTCACCACCACCCGGCCTGTGGTGGTGGCGCGGCCGTCCCAGACGGTGATGGTGACGTTCTTTTTGCCGGGTGCTGCGCCGGAATCCTGGTACGTGAGCAACCCATCGCGGCGGACCTTGACCTGGTCTTGGTCATTGTCAGCCTTGGCGTCCAGCAGGACGAGGTCGTCGCCGTCGGGATCCATCCAGTCCGTAAGGATGTTTTGACTAACGGACTTGCCCTGTTCCACGAGCATCGTAGTGGGCTCGGCACGCTTGAACAGTGGGGGCTTGTTCTCTTCCGGCGCGACGACGTGCAGCGTCACCTTGCCACCAGCCGACAGGCCACGGCCGTCCGCTGCGTTGTAGTCGAAGACCTCCGTGCCGGGCTTCGCGGTGGGAGGGACCTTGATCTGGAATGCTGAGCCACCGTAAATGTTCTCCAGCGCACCCGACTTCGGGCCGTTGGTGCCAACCGAGGCGGTGAGGACATCGCCGTCGGGATCTGAATCGTTGTCCAGGACGCTCAGAACGGAAGTGCGGCCGGGACGAACGCCGAACTCATCGGGTTTGGTCTCGGGCGGACGGTTCGGCTTGGTACGGTCGGGGAGGACGTTGATGGTGTTGTTGTCCGCGGATTCCTGGTCCTGGTCATCGGATTGGTTCTTTGGCGGGACAACATCGTCCCAGTTGTTCACGAGCTGCATGTTCTGGTTGACCAGCCACACGCTACCGGAGTTGATGTCGTTGAGGACCACGAGGTCCCGGTTCACACGGAAGACGTAGCTGGGCGATGCGCTGGCCTTGGGGACATCGTTTTTCTTGTCGTCTGCGTCATTGTCGCAATCACGAATGTATTTGTTGGCCCCGGCCCACGCTGCGTGAACACATTTGCTGACCTGCACGGGCGCGGCGGGAACTCCCTCGCCGTCCACGGTGACTGTCGCTGCCGTGGACCCGTCCAAAGGCTGCTTCAGGAGGGCTTTGCGCGTAGCGATGGCCACATAGCCGCTGTCTTCGCTGCTCTGCTGGAGCTTGGCTTCCCGGGCGTCCTGTAGCTGGAGCTTGCGGCCACCGGGGAGGAAGAGGTTTCCGGATGCGGCATCCAGCACAACCGGTTTGTCGCCCACAACAGCAATCTGCAGATCACCCGCACCCTTGAGCTCGTCCACCTTGCTTACTTCCGAGGCAGTCCGCTCGCCGTTGGCATCCACGGTGGTGACGGTGATTTCGCCCTTGCCGGGGTCCGCCGTGTAAATGCGGTTGTCCTGTCCGACGGCGGAGACCATGTTCTGGGCGCCCGTGAGGACGGGTTCCGTGGACTCTTCATCAAAGCCGTTGACGGTGGACGGCGAGAGTGCCCACACTTTTCCGCGGGCGGGGTCCGTGACCGAGAGGACGCTGGAACCGTAGCTGACTTGCGAGGATGAGGGCAGCTGCTTGTCGCCACCCAACTTCAGGTTCGCCGCCGAGACCTGGTTGATGGTGGAGCCGGACTCATCGTCCACAAAGACGTTGCCGTCATGCTGCAGGACATCGAAGGTGGTGGTTGCCGGTGTCACGGCTCCATCAAGAACCCGAGAGGGATAATTCAGGCGTCCCACGGCGTTCTTGGTCTTGCTCACAACCCACACGCCGCCGTCGTTCAAATCGACCTCGGCCGTCTTGAACCCCGGATACAGGACTGCGCCCGCTACCAGCAAGGCGCCGGCCGCAGTCACAGCAGTTGCAGATACGAGTTTCTTGTTTCGACGCTTTTTCAGCCCCAGCTTGCCGAAGAAAGATGTCACAGCCCCAAAATTCCCTTGTGTACAGCCGCCCCCAGGCGGCGTCCAGGCCAACCGGCATGTGCCGGCAGCCACGCATTCCGCAGTACCCMCATACGGCGGCGGAATTTTCAGTCCCTAAGACTATCCCACGCACCGCACGAGTAGCCAAGGAAACCCGAGATTGAACTCTCCATTGGCTGTGACAGCCTATGGCCTCCCCCGGGCAGGTGGCGATGGGGAGAACTCCCCTCGCCCGCTCATCAGAATTCTAGGTATTCCATCGATTTGCGAAACCCGCACCCCGATCCTCTCTCACATCCAACCGGTTTTCGGCCGATCCTCTCTCACATCCCACCGGTTTCTGGCCGATCCTCTCTCACGTCCAACCGGTTTCTGGCCGATCCTCTCTCACGTCCAACGGGTTTTCGGCCGACGCGCGGGAGTTCCGTTGAGCAGCCTTGATCGTGTCTTCTTCTTCGCGGGGCATGAGGCTGCCTCGGGAAAACCAAGGACCGCAAACTCCCGACGTCGGGCTTAAGCTTTCGCGGCTAAACCGGTAAGGGCGGGACGTGAAAGAACGATCGCCAAAAACCCGCTGGACGTGAGAGAAGGATTGCCCAAAAACCAGCAGGACGTGAGAGAAGGATGCCCAAAAACCAGCAGGACGTGAGAGAAGGACGCCCAAAAAGCCCGCAGGACGTGAGAGAAGGACGCCCAAAAAGCCCGCAGGACGTGAGAGAAGGATGCCCAAAAACCCGCAGGACGTGAGAGAACAATCGCCAAAAATCAGCAGGACGTGAGAGAGCGTTAGTCCAGAACCAGGCCCTTGCCGCGGCCACGGGCGAGCATCACGGGGTGGATTTCGCCGAAACCACGGACATTCTCGGACTTTTGCGGGACCAGCACGAAGCGTTCGTCCTGTCCGAGTGCAGCAGCGGTCATCGCATCAACCAGCACCGTCCCCGGCTGGGCCAGGGTGGTCAGCCGCGCCGCAAGGTTCACGGTGGGGCCATAGATGTCGCCGAGTCGGGACAGGATGCGACCCCACACCATGGACACCCGGGCCTGGGGCAGGATCTCGTCCTCCGTGAAAGCCTGGGCCAGAGCGAGGGAAATTTCCGCGCCCGCAGCTGGGGTCTCGGCAATATAGAGAACTTCGTCGCCCACGGTCTTAACCAGGCGCCCGCCGCCCACGGAGATGATCTCGGCGCATTTGTTCTCGAAGCGCTGGACCATTTGGGCCAGGGTTTTCTCGTTCATGCGCCGGGAGAGGCTTGTGTAGGAGACGAGGTCGGCGAACCCTACGGCACGGGCCAAAGGCAAAGGAGAATCGTCCTCGTCCCCTTCGCGGCCTTCTTCGCTCGCTTGCAGGCCTGCCTCGGCACGAACGGCAAGCCGCTGAACACCGGCATTGAGCTGACGACGATACGAGTAGACCAGGATCTCTTCCAGGGAATCCACCAGCGCCGGCAGCTGGCCCACCAGCTGCTTGCGGGCCACGGCATCCGGAATCCCCTGTTCCTGGACCATGTCTTCAACCAGCGCTTCGATCTGCCAGACCACCATGCGGTCCGTCATCTGGCCGATGGAGCGGGTAACGGATATGGCAGCTTCCTCGGTGAGGATCCCCGCGCGGACAAGGTCAAGAATGGTGGACAAAGCTGCTTGGTCACGCTCGGTGAAAGCGACGTCGTCGTCCCCGAAGTTGGGGAAGCCCAAAGCCCTCCACAACTTCCGGGCGGAAAGAATGGAGACACCGGCACCTGCAGCAACTTCACGACGGCGGAGCTTGCGTTCGCCACCAAGCAACCTCGCCTCAAGCGCTTTGATCGCCAGGCGTTCGGCGGACATCACGCCGGTGGGCGGGCCGGTGGTCACGGGCGCCTGGATGGGCGCTGGTTCCGTGTCCTCATCCACTGAAGGTTCGGGTACGGCGTCGAACTCCTCGTCCAGGTCCTCGCCGGACTGCTGATCCTCAACGCTCATCTCTTCCACCTTCTCTCAATTCCCACGGCAACCCATCAAAATCCGACAGGACTTCACCCTCAAAAATCCCACCCTTGGGCAGTTCATCCATGGCGTCAAGAATGAAGCCCCTGAATTTTCCGACCTCCGGTACGTCCGTCAAGACGGCTTCGCCGGAGGGCCCGGTATCCAAGGATATATTCCCGGAGTGCAATGTCCGCTGCAGCAGGTTCTGGTGGACCCCCACGCTGCGAACCGCCATCAATGACACCTGCCAGTCACCGCGGCGAAACATTCCATACTTGGCAATTATCCGGCGGCTCGTCAGGATGAACCTGACTGAACGCCATTTCAACAGCCGCTTCACGCTGTAGGCCATCAGGACGAGCGCTGCCAGGCCCACACAGGTACCGACAAGCCATGGCGTCCATTCCACTGTAATGAACGGGGCAAGGCGCTGCGGATTTCCTTTGATGATCCATGCACAGGCGTACGCCGCCAGGGCAGGAATCACGATGAAGGCCAGCGTTGGCAAGAACAGCGAGCGGGGCTGTTGCCGCGTGATGGTGATGACCTGCTCCCCCGGAAGCAACTCTTTACGCATAACCGCTTTCCGTGGCGCGCAGATGGACCACATCACCAGCCGTCACAACGTGTTCCCGGCCGCCGTGGTCCACCACCAGGAGCGATCCGTGCTCGTCCAAACGGGAGGCGTGGCCCACTATTTCGTGGTCGCCGGGCAGGTGCGCGCGCACTTCGCGTCCCAAGGTGACCATTGCCGACTCAACGCGCTTATGCAGCGAGGGGCCACCTGCCAACCCTGCCGCGGGATCGCCTTCTGAGTTGCAGAAGCTGCGGTAAAGCCGACTGAAGCGGGAAAGGTAGCTCTTCAGCAGCGCGGTGCGGTCCGTCGTCGTCGCACCTTCCAAGGCCAGGGACGTTGCGGTTGGTACCGGCAATTCATCCTGCGCCAGCGAGACGTTGAGGCCAACGCCCAGGATCACTGCAGGGACCGATCCGTCACCCAGTGGCGTCATCTGAGCCAGGATTCCGGCAACCTTCCGTCCATTAATCAGGACGTCGTTGGGCCACTTGATCTCTGCAGTTATGCCGGCCGTTTCCTGCAATGCTTCGCGCAGGGCAACGGCGGCTAGCAGTGAGAGCCAGGAGTAGCTCTGCGTCGGCACGGGCATGCCCTCGGCTGTGACGGGCCGCAGCACCATCGACACGGAGACGGCGGAGCGCTCGGGCGATTCCCAGTGCCTGTCCAGCCGTCCGCGTGCCGCCGTCTGGTGTTCGGCGGTCAACACAGCAAGGTCGGCCCATTTTTTGGGCTCCGAAGTTACGGCACGCACGAGGTCCTGATTGGTGGATCCCGTGGACTCGACAATATTCACTTGGGAAATTCCGGTTGCCGACAGGAAATCAGGCTGGAGCAGTGCCTCGCGGTCCAATGACGGCCGGTCTTCCCCGGGCCTGGGGTCGAGGGGTTCGCTGCTGGCAGGCTGTTCGGCATCCATAGCTGAATCCTATCCAGTTGCGGCCCGCAGAACCTGCCCGAAACATGGGAATCCGCTTAGAGGAAGATGTCTTGCACCAGGCGGTCCTCAGGCGCGCCGAGGCTGTATGGCGCAAACTCCTTCACACCGGCAGCCCTGAGGACTTCTTCGTCGGTGTAGAAGTTACCCGAACCCGTGGAGCCGTCGCCAAGGTTGGCGCCGGTCAGCACAGCGTGCGCAGCATCTGCCATGATCTCCGGTCCGCGGGCGGCCTTCACAATCTGCTGCCCACCGGGCATGTTCCGGATCGCCGCGGTATCGATCAGGGTGCAAGGCCAGAGCGAGTTGACCGAGACGCCGTCGTCCTTAAGCTCTTCGGCGAGTCCCAGGGTGGTGAGGCTCATTCCATACTTGGCCATGGTGTAGGCCAGATGCATCCCGGCCCATTTTGGATCGAGGTTCAGCGGTGGAGAGAGCGTGAGAATGTGCCCGTCCCCGGATTCCCGCAGCGCAGGGAGGGACAGCTTGGAGAGCAGGAAGGTTCCACGGACGTTGATGTCCTGCATGAGGTCGTAACGCTTCATGTCAATTGCATCCGTGCGCGAGAGGTCAATCGCTGACGCGTTGTTGATGACGACGTCGATTCCCCCAAAGCGCTCGACGGCGGCACTCACCGCCGCGGCGACGTCGTCGTCATTGCGTACATCGCCCACGAGCGGCAGCGCCTGGCCACCTGCCGCAACCAGTTGATCGGCCGCTGTGAAGACGGTTCCTTCCAGTTTCGGGTGGGGTTCTCCGGTCTTGGCCATCAGGACGATATTGGCGCCGTCGCGTGCGGCACGGGTGGCGATGGCCAATCCGATTCCACGGCTGCCTCCGGACATGATGATGGTGCGGCCCTTGAGTGAACCGCTGGCTACATAAGGGGTTGGAGTCATGCAGACACTCTAACCCAAGTATGTTACTGACGGGTAACATAGCGACAGCTTTGGCTTGGGCGCTGAAAATTGTAGGGTTTCTACAGCGGTTCGCGGCAATGGCGTCACTAGACTGGCCAGCGGGGCCTTTTCTTTGTACGGAAGCTACTTAAGTCAGCTACTTGTTCGCAACAGAACTGCGCCAGCGAAAATCAGCTACAGAGCCGGAGACACTTGATGAGCCACGATCTGACAACGACAGCGGGAAAGATTGCAGACTTCCGCGACCGCCAGGCCCGTGCAGAGCAGCCTTCCGGCCCGGAAGCGATCGAAAAGCAACACGCACGCGGAAAGAACACTGCCCGCGAACGCATTGACCTCCTGGTCGATCCCGAATCGTTCGTTGAGTTCGATGCCCTGGCCGTCCACCGTTCCACAGCCTTCGGCATGGAGAAAAAGAAGCCCCTGGGCGACGGCGTCGTCTCCGGCTACGGCACAGTGGACGGGCGGCTCGTTGCCATCTACAGCCAGGACTTCAGCGTCTACGGCGGCTCCTTGAGCCAGGTCAACGGCGAGAAGATCGTCAAGGTCCAGGAATTCGCCCTCCGCAACGGCTGCCCGGTTGTGGGCATCAACGACGGTGGCGGCGCGCGCATCCAGGAAGGCGTGGCTTCCCTGGCCATGTTCGCGGATATCTTCCGCAACAACGTCCACGCTTCCGGCGTCGTCCCCCAGATCTCGCTCATCATGGGCCCCTGCGCCGGCGGCGCTGCCTACTCCCCCGCCCTGACCGACTACGTGGTCATGGTGGACAAGACTTCCCACATGTTCATCACCGGCCCGGATGTCATCAAAACCGTCACGGGCGAGGACGTGGATATGGAAACGCTGGGCGGTGCCCGCCAGCACAACGCCACCACCGGTACGTCCACTTACCTTGCCTCCGACGAAGCCGATGCCATTGAATTCGTCCGCGAACTCCTGGACTTCCTGCCTTCCAACAACCTCTCCGAGGCGCCGGTTGTAGAACACGACCAGGAATTGGAACTCGACGACGACGACCTCGCCTTGGATGGACTGATCCCGGATTCGGCCAATCAGCCGTACGACATGCGCAAGGTCATTGAGCAGATCGTGGACGACGCCCACTTCCTTGAAATGCAGTCGCTGTATGCCCCCAACGTGATCATTGGCTACGGGCGGGTCGAAGGTCACACCGTCGGCATCGTTGCGAACCAGCCGATGCAGTTCGCAGGCACCCTGGACATCTCCGCATCCGAGAAAGCCGCACGGTTTGTCCGGCACTGCGACGCTTTCAACATCCCCATCATCACGCTGGTGGACGTGCCCGGCTTCCTCCCCGGCAAGGACCAGGAATTCCAGGGAATCATCCGTCGAGGCGCCAAACTCCTGTATGCCTACGCTGAGGCCACCGTGCCCAAGCTCACCGTCATCACCCGCAAGGCCTATGGCGGCGCATATATCGTGATGGGCTCGAAGAAGCTGGGCGCGGACCTGAACCTCGCGTGGCCCACAGCCCAAATCGGTGTCATGGGCGCCCAAGGCGCAGTGAACATCCTTTACCGCCGCGACCTCGCAGCGGTTGCCGAGGCCGGCGGCGACGTCGAGGCCAAGCGCGCCGAGATCATCCAGGGCTACGAGGAAGAACTCCTCAACCCTTACCAGGCAGCTCAGCTGGGCTACGTCGACGCCGTTATTGCACCCTCTGACACGCGCCTCCAAATCATCCGCGGCCTGCGCGCCCTTCGCGACAAACGCTCCAGCCTGCCCACCAAGAAGCACGGGAACATCCCCCTATGAGCCCTGCAAAGCATCGGGCAGACGATAACCCTTCAGCGCCCGAACCCGTCGCTCCCATGTTCTCCGTGGTCAAGGGAGAACCCACCGCCGAGGAGCTCGCGGCCCTTGCCGCCGTCGTCGCTTCTGTCGGAGTACCCCCGACGACGGAGCCTGCAAAGCCGAACGTTCGTCATTGGGTACGCCGTCAGCAGTTGCGCCTGGACCCCACGCCGGGTCCGGGCGCGTGGAAGCGCAGCCGCGGATAGTTCGCTTCATCGCGGTGGCGCGAGAAAGTGCAACAACCCTTTCACGTGAGCCGACTCACGGTTAGGCTCTGTGGGTGACTACTGCAAACACGCCTGCACGACCCAAGACCGCCATCGATTCCGTTGCTGACGCGTACACGGAAAAGCTGATCGAACTCAACCCCAGCTTCGCCACCACGTTGGGGTTGCCGGGGCACGAAACCGAATATCAGGACTACTCGCCTGCGGGTGCCGAGGCCCATGCACAGGCTGCCCGGCAGGCATTGGAATCGTTGGCGGCGCTGGAACCGACCGACGAGTCCGACGTCGTCACCCTGGACGCTATGCGCGAGCGGCTCGGGCTGGAGCTGGAGATCCACGACACCGGCTGGGATGCTGCCGACCTCAACAACATCGCCTCGCCCGCCCAGGATATCCGCGCCATCTTCGACCTCATGCCCACGGATACGGCGGAGCAGTGGGAGCACATTGCCGGCCGTGCGGCCAACGTTCCCGGCGCCATCGAGGGCTACATCTCCTCGCTTCGTGCCGCCAAGGAAGACGGCAAAGTAGCCGCCGCGCGCCAGGTTCGAATCGTCATCGAACAAACTGCCCGGTACGCCGCCGAGGACGGATTCTTCGCCAAGATGGCTTCATCCGCTGCCCTTGGTGGCCAGCCGCTTCCCGCAGACGTTCAGTCCAAGCTCGACGCCGGTGCCTCCGCTGCACGATCAGCCTACGAATCATTGGGTACTTTCCTCCAGGACGAGCTTCTCCCCGCTGCCCCGGAAAAGGACGCGGTAGGGCGGGAACGGTATGCCCTGGCCTCCCGTTCGTTCCTGGGGGCGGCCGTTGATCTCGAGGAAACCTACGCGTGGGGCGTCCAAGAGCTGGAACGGCTCATCAGCGAACAGGAAAAGGTAGCCGCGCAGATCAAACGCGGCGCCAGCATCGAAGAAGCCAAAAGCATCCTCAACAACGATCCAGCCCGCCAGATCAAAGGCACAGACGCACTGAAGGCGTGGATGCAGGAGCTCTCGGACCGCGCAGTATCCGAGCTCGCAGACGTCCACTTCGACATCCCGGACGTCATGAAAACCCTCGAATGCATGATCGCCCCCACCGACGAAGGCGGCATCTACTACACCGGCCCCTCCGACGACTTCTCCCGGCCAGGCCGCATGTGGTGGTCCGTTCCCGCCGGCGAAGACACCTTCACCACCTGGTCCGAAACAACCACCGTCTTCCACGAAGGCGTACCCGGCCACCACCTCCAAGTCGCCACCGCCACCTACCGCCGCGAACTCCTCAACAACTGGCGCCGCAACGTCTGCTGGGTCTCCGGACACGGCGAAGGCTGGGCACTCTACGCCGAGCAGCTCATGCTGGAACTGGGCTACTTAAAAGACCCCGGCGACCACATGGGCATGCTGGACGGCCAACGCATGCGTGCCGCCCGCGTTGTTTTCGACATTGGCGTCCACCTGGAACTACCCGTCCCCGAACGCTGGGGCACCGGAACCTGGACGCCCGCGAAGGGCTTTGACTTCCTCAAGGCCAACCTCGACATCAGCGAAGGCCAGCTCCAGTTCGAATTCACCCGCTACCTCGGCTGGCCCGGGCAGGCACCCTCGTACAAGGTGGGTCAGCGGCTCTGGGAGCAGATCCGGGCCGAGCTTGAAACCCGCGAAGGGTTCGATCTGAAGTCCTTCCACAGCAAGGCACTAAACATTGGCTCGGTCGGTTTGGACGTATTGCGCCGGGCGTTGCTTGGTTAAGTTGCAAGGTCCGGCGTGTCCGGAGGACACACATCCTCTGCGTGCTGCGCCCCAACGCCACCCTCGCCTCGCAAGCTCGGCCAGGGAACCCTGGCGTCGTGGGCCCACTTCGTCGCTTTGACGCACGCTGCCGGATGTCTGTCCTCCGGCCATGGTGCCTTGCCARTCGACGACGGCGGCGCAGCGCGTCCCTTGACCGAGACAGTGGCCACAGTGGGCTGGGGAATAACTTCATACTCGAGCGGTAGTTCGCCGGTATTCAAGGCACGGCCCGAATAGGGGTGTTGTAGCGGCGTAATATTTCTAAACGTCCGTTCGCTATGTTATTTGGGGTGCACCTAGCGTGTTCTTGTGAGCACCTCAAATAACATCACTTCAGCGCCTGCAAAGAGCGGCTTCCAGCTTCCCAAGTGGGCAGGATCCTTCGGCGTCCAGATCATTGCCGCCCTCATCATCGGCCTCGTCCTTGGCCTCATCGCCAAGTACACCGGCAGTACCAAGACCGCCCCCAACGGCCTCGGCGCAACTCTTCAAACGATTGGCTCCAGCTACGTCTCGTTGCTGCAGACCGCCGTCGTTCCTTTGATCTTCACGGCGGTGGTGAGCTCCATCGCCAACCTTCGCCAGGTTTCCAATGCGGCCCGCCTCGCCTGGAACACGCTGCTTTGGTTTGCCATCACCTCACTGGTTTCGGTGCTCATCGGCATCGGCCTGGGTGTGCTCCTGCAGCCTGGTGCAGCTACCGGGATCACGCAGAAGGCCGAGTACGCCGGCAAGACCGGTGACTGGTGGGCGTTCCTGATCGGGCTTTTCCCGAAGAACTTCCTCGGACTCGGCGCGAGCTCCACTGTCACGGAGAGCGCCAACGCGGCCACCACAGTCAGCACCTCCGTCAGCTTCAATGTGCTCCAGATCCTTGTGGTCGCGATCGCCGTCGGCATTGCTGCGCTCAAGGTCGGCAAGCAGGCAGAAGTCTTCCTGAACTTCAACGCCTCGGCATTGGCCGTCATCCAGAAGGTCCTGTGGTGGATCATCCGCATCGCTCCACTGGGCACCATCGGCCTGATCGGCAACGCCGTTGCCATCTACGGCTGGGACACCATCGGCTCCTTGGGCAAGTTCACCGCCGCCATTTACATCGGCCTGGCACTAGTGCTCTTTGTCCTCTATCCGATCCTGGTCCGTGTCCACGGCCTTTCCATCAAGCAGTACTTCTCCGGTGTATGGCCGGCCGTGCAGTTGGCCTTCGTCTCCCGATCCTCGATCGGAACGCTGCCGCTCACGCAGCGCGTCGCCGAGCGTAACCTCGGCGTTCCCTCGGGCTACGCTTCCTTTGCGGTGCCGCTGGGCGCCACCACCAAGATGGACGGTTGCGCAGCCATCTACCCCGCCATCGCAGCGATCTTCGTGGCCCAGTTCTTTGGCATCAACCTGGACTTCAGCCAATACCTCCTCATTGTGCTGGTCTCCGTGCTCGGTTCCGCTGCCACGGCAGGCACCACGGGCGCCGTCGTCATGCTCACGCTGACCCTGTCCACGCTGGGACTGCCGTTGGCCGGCGTTGGACTCCTGCTGGCGATCGACCCCATCCTGGACATGGGCCGCACAGCCGTCAACGTGGCAGGCCAGGCGCTCATCCCTGCAATCGTCGCCAAGCGCCAGGGCATCCTGGACGAATCGCTGTACAACGCGCCCCGCAATGGCGCCGCGTTCGCTGACGAGTTCGCCAACGACACGGCTGCTGCCGAGAACGAGGCGCGCGAACTGGCCGATTCCAAGGCATAGCACCAGCTGGCTTTTCGCACCGCACAATCCCTTGGGGACTTCTCCCCCCGGGATTGCGCGGTTTAACGGCGAAAGCTGGATAGGCTCGGAGCATGTTGATCGTCACCTCCAATGAGATACCCGGCCACCGCATCGACGCCGTCTTCGGCGAAGTCATGGGCCTCACTGTCCGTTCCCGCGATATCGGCTCCCAGATGCTGGCCGGTTTCCGCTCCCTCGGTGGCGGCGAGCTGCCTGAAATGACCAGGGCACTCTATGAAAGCCGACAGGAAGTCATGGCCCGCATGGTCAACGAGGCCCAGCAGCGCGGCGCCAACGCAATTGTCGCCATGCGCTTCGACACCTCCGAAATGGGGACCAACTGGACTGAAGTCTGCGCCTATGGCACGGCCGTATACGTGCTCCCGCTCGGCGAAGGCGAACCCGGCGCCACTGGGCAGTCCGTGTACTTGACCAAGACCGCGTCCCAGCCGGGACAAGGGCAGCAGGCACCACAGCAGGGCCAGCAACAGCCAGCGCAGCCGACTCACCCTGCGCCGCAGGCACCCCCGCACCAGTTCTGACCTACTTCCCTTCGCGCCACGGGTCCCGCCCTTGTACGCTCTACTCGCAGTTGAACGGTGAATAGAGCGAACAAATGCGGGATTCGTCGTGCCGGAGGTGAATTCCTGTTGCTGGCCTAGGTTTCGGACGGCGATGTTGACCGTGGTGGGTGACCCGGCAAAGGTGGGGCTTTGGATTGGTAGCTGTGTCCTGTGGGTGTGTTGACTTCGAGTTCATGTCTGCCGCCGGGGATTGTTTTCACGTTCCAGCCGGGGTTTTCTTTGGTGTGGTTGCAGGCTTCGCAGAGCCCCGCGCCGTTGGCCAGGCTCGTGGCACCGCCGTAGTGCCAGGGAACCACGTGGTCTGTGTGGCGGATGGGCGCGTCGCAGTAAGGGGTGCGGCAGGTGTCGTCGCGGGTTTCGATGAAGCGCCGCATTCCGGGTGGGAAGAGCCGGGCTTTGGAGTCCATGGCCAGCAGTTCACCACTGGCCGGTGCTGTGTACAGACGGCGAAGCAAGACCCTAAGGTCCTCGCGGTCCGTGCGTTTCGTACCCGAGTTGGCCTGCCCGGATTCCGCTTGGTTGTCGGTCCCGGCCTTTCCCACAATCCCGGCCTCGCCGCTGGTTCCGCTCTGACCATTGATTCGCGACTCTCCGTCCGCCTCGCCATTCCCTGGATCGCCGTCTGCCTGGCTGCTGTCTCCGGCGACGAGGGTCCGGGCCCATTCGGCGGGGACAATTCCGTAGCCAGTAAGCCGTGCTGGTTCGCTGTCGCCTTGGAAAAGGGTCCGGTCGGTCATGACGAGCTGCACATCAACACCGCTGATCCCGCCGGGGGTGCCGGTGAGGCGTTCGGTCAGGGTGTCGGCCATGACCTGGCCCCGGGTCCGGGTGTCCCCGCCCGAGCGGGCCGAGTCAGCATGACGGCTGAGGGCGGCATACGCGGCGACGCCTTGAGCGACCGGGAGCAATGCGGTGAGGATGGTCATGGTGTCCGGGGCCGGGCGGAGGCTAACGTGCCGTTCGGACGCGGCGTGGGCTGCGCGTTGGGTCACGGAGCGCGGGTCCCGCCGGTAGGCTGCGGCTTTCGCGGCGGCGATGATGGTTTTGTCTCCAGCGCCGTCGAAGGTTCCGGTGTCGGGGGCGAGTTCCTCATCAACGGCTGCCCGGTCTTCGACGGACAGGCAGGCTGTTTCCTTCACCAGCAGAGTGGCCCGCCATTCGTTCAGGTGTCCGGTTTCCAGGGCGGCCATGGTGCGCGGCATTTCCGAGACCAGTGCTTTGGCCAGTCCGAGGAGCCGGGACCCTTTGTTCGGTGATTCGCGCCGGGCCAGGGCGATCTGCGCACCTACACCCTGACCACGCTCAGCGGAGGGGACATCCATCTCGGCCTGGGCTTGGCGCTGGGCGAGGTCGAACGCCACAGCAATCTTGGCCTGCAAACCGGCTATAGCGGACTTCATGTCTTCCAGCGCACGCATCTGATCGATAAGGTCCCTGCTCACCACGCTGGCCGCAACGGGAGGCATGAAGCGGGCAGGAACAGCTGACGATGAGAGTGCGGTCATCGTTTGCCCTTCGCTGTCCAAGTCCATACCCACACTCTTTCAGCAGGCGCCGACATTATTAGCTCCCCCGGCCCGGATGGGTTTGCCGGGCAATGAGAACTGATATTTTCGACCACTCAGGTTAATATTGCGCAGAGTGCAAAGTTGCACTTAGTGTAAGTATGTGACCCTAGACAGTATTGAACCGATCACCGCGGAAGTCAGCGAGCCCGCCGGCCCCTCGCGGCGCGAGCTCAACAAGGCAGCAACCCGCGCCTCCATCGCCACCGCGGCACTGGACCTTCTACGCAGCAACGGCCCCGGCAATTTCACGGTGGAGGACATCACCGCGAGTGCAGGCGTTTCCCGACGGACCTTCTTCAACTACTTCGCGAGCCTCGAAGCTGCCCTCGCGTCCGTCGCCGACGGCTTCATGGATCGCGCCCTCGAGCAATTCCGATTGCGCCCGGCGGAGGAATCGATCCTCGAATCCGCGCAGGCCGCGCTGATGGCCCTCGCAGATCCCATGTCGGTAGCACCCATGGCCGAACTTTTCAGCCTCACTCAGGACAACCGCTCCCTGGCCCGTTCCGAACTCGAAGCATGGGAACACTGCACAGGGCAGATTATCGACGCTGCCCGCAGCAGACTCGGATCAGACACCAGCGAGCTCTACCTGCATGCCCTTGCCGGATCTGTCATCTCATGCGGCAAGGCGGCCATGACAGTCTGGTTCGCCGAGCGAGGCCCTGACCTATCGCCCGATTCGCTTGAGGTTCTTCGCCAGCACCTCATCGACGCCATGGGCCTCCTGGGAGCCGGCTTCGCGCCGTCGTCGGAAGTCACCCCGCAAGCGGCGTCAACTTCACCAGCAGCATCCCCCACCTCCACAGATCGGTTCTGACATGGCCTCGTTCCTCTACCGCCTGGGCAAGTTTTCTTATCGCCGCCGCTGGCTGGTCATCTCGCTGTGGCTGGCAGTCCTGGTGACCGTGGGAGGTTCGGCCGCAGCCTTCCACGGCACCATGTCCAACAACTTCAGCATCCCCGGCACGGAAACGCAGAGGATGGCCGACAAGCTCAAAGAAGCCCTGCCCGATGCGTCAGGCGGCTCGGCGAGCGTGGCCTTCGACGCCGGAGACTCTGGTTTCGACCAAGCCAAGAAGGACGCCGTAGCCACTGCGCTCAACAAGCTCGAAGCCATGCCGGACGTGCAAGGGACGGTGAATCCGTTCACCACCCAGGACCAGTTGGACAAGGCCGCCGGCGAGATTGCTGCTGGCGAAGCGAAGGCCGCCGAAGGCAAGACCCAGCTGGACGCCGCCCGCGCCCAACTGGAAGCCGGCCAAGCCCAGCTTGCGGGAGCGGAACAGCAGATGGCAGCCTCAGGCCTTACACCTGCACAAATCGAGGCCCAACTCGCGCCGCAGCACGCCGAACTAACCGCCAACAAAGCAAAGCTCGACGCCGGCGCCAAGGAAGCAGCGGACGGAGCCGCCGCGTTGGCCTTGGGAAAGCGCCAGTTGGAGGCCTCCGAGGGGATGCGCTTCGTCTCCACGGACAACAAGGCCGCCATCGCCCAGGTCCAATTCAAGACCTCCATCAACGCCGTTGATCCCGCCGTCCGCAAGCAAGTTCAGGAGATCGTTCAGGGCGTATCCTCCGCGGGTGTCACAGCATATGCCAGCAAGGAAATCACTGAGGACGTCTCGCAGATCTTCGGAGTCGCGGAGATCGTCGGTGTCGCCGTGGCAGCTCTCGTTCTGATCCTTATGCTGGGCACACTCATCGCAGCCGGCCTGCCCCTCGTCATGGCCCTGATCGGCGTGGCTGTAGGCGTCGGCGGAACGTTCGCCCTAACCGGCGTGATCACCATGAGCTCCATTTCCCCGATGCTCGCTCTGATGCTTGGGCTTGCAGTGGGCATCGACTACTCCCTGTTCATCGTCAACCGCCACCGTAACCAGCTTCTGGCCGGGATGGACGGCGAGGAATCCGCAGCCCTCGCCACCGGAACATCCGGAAACGCCGTGCTGTTCGCGGGCCTCACCGTCATCATCGCCCTGGCGGCACTTGTGGTCCCGGGGCTGCCCTTCCTGGCTGTGATGGGGGTTGCCGCCGCAGCGACAGTTGCCGTCGCCGTCGTCGTGGCTTTGACGCTGACCCCCGCCATCCTCGCCTTGATCGGCCGCAGACTGATTTCCAAGCGTGCATGGGCCAAGGCTGCCAAGCACAATGCCGAGCCGGGCCACGAAGCCGCGGACCGGGCCCTGGAAGAGAAGCGCAGCAGCAGTGGCTGGGGCGGGTTGGTCACACGGCATCCGTGGGTTTCCCTCGTGGCCAGCGTGGTGCTGTTGGGCGCCTTGGCGCTGCCGGCTTCCCAGCTGCGTTTGGCACTTCCCGACGGCGGATCCGAGCCGGTCGATTCGCAAGCCTTCAAAGCCTACGACCTCACACGCAACAGCTTCGGCGAGGGCGTCACGGGGCCGATCGTCGTCGTCGCAGGGTTCCCGGAAGGCCTCAGCGAAACGGATGCCAAGAACAAGCAGTTCGACGTCGCGGATCAGCTGCGCAGCGTGGAGAACGTCACGGCCGCGGTGCCGGTGGCACTGAGCGCAGATCGCCAGACGGCCGTCTTCCAGGTCATTCCCAAAGAAGGACCAGCAAGCGCCAGCACAGTCCAGGTAGTTTCCGACGTCCGCGCCAAGGGCACCCAAATCCGCCAGGACCTCGACGTCAGCATCGGCCTCACCGGTCAGACGGCCGGCAACATCGACGTTTCCGCCAAGCTCGGGGCTGCCCTCCCGCCGTACTTGGCGATCGTCGTCGGACTTTCGCTCATCCTCTTGCTGCTGGTGTTCCGGTCGATTGTCGTGCCTCTGCTCGCCACCGGTGGTTTCCTCTTGTCGCTGGCTGCAGCGTTTGGCGCCGTCGTGGCCGTTTACCAGTGGGGCTGGTTGGGTGCGATTTTCGACGTCGCCAACCCGGGCGCCGTCCTAAGCTTCCTGCCGATCATCCTGATCGGTGTGCTGTTTGGCCTCGCGATGGACTACCAGGTGTTCATCACATCGGGCATGCGTGAATCCTTCATGCATGGCGAGAATGCCAAGCACGCCGTTCGCACCGGCTTCAGCCACGCCGCAGCAGTGGTCACGGCGGCCGCGATCATCATGGTCAGTGTATTCTCCGGCTTCATATTCAGCCACCTCACCATGGTCCGGCCGTTGGGCTTCGCAATGGCGTTCGGTGTGCTGATTGATGCGTTCGTTGTCCGCATGACCATCGTTCCCGCCGWCATGTATCTGCTCGGCGAGAAGGCGTGGTGGTTGCCAAAGTGGCTGCAGCGCGTCCTGCCGGATGTGGACGTCGAAGGCGCCAAACTGAACCGCACCGACCGTCCGAAGACCGGCTCCGAGGAACTCGTCCACTAACCTTCTCTCACATCCACGCTGGCTGTGACAGATGTTCTCTCACATCCACCGGCGATCTGACCGACGTTCTCTCACATCCCCCAGAAAGCCCGACGTCGGCACTCAACTTGGGTGCCGACGTCGGGCATTTCTGGGTGCATTGTTGGCAGGTGCCCGCGCCACGGGATCAGGTCGTGCCTGGCCTCGAGCTGAACCAGAGCATTGATTACCTCGGCCGCACTGTGGCGAGTGAGGGTTGGCGGCGGCACATCGAGGTGATATGAGAGAACATCCCCCGGAAACCGGCAGGAAGTGCGAGAAGATCGCCCGGAAACGGGCAGGACGTGAGAGAACGTCGTATTAGGCTGGGACGGTGACCCGATTGATCCTTGCCTCGCAATCCCCTGCCCGCACCAAGTTACTGACGGAAGCGGGGATCCAGCATGACGTCCTGGTTTCGGACGTGGACGAGGACGCGGTGCAGGCGCATTACGGCGTGACGGACGCGCATGACACCGCGCTGCTGCTGGCCCGGGCAAAGGCTGAAGCTGTGGCCGCGCTCCCCGAAGCCGAGGGTGCCCTGGTGATCGGCTGCGATTCGGTTTTCGAGTTCGACGGCGAGTCCCACGGCAAGCCCTACACCGCGGAGGTCGCCCGGGAGCGGATGCTGCGCATGAGCGGATCCAAGGGCGTGCTCCACACCGGTCACTGGCTGGTGGACTGCCGGGACACCGCCGCGGACGTAGACGACGACGGAACTGAGGAAACAGACGGCTCGGGAGCAACAGTCGGCGCCGTGTCCAGCGCCGAGGTTCATTTCGCAGAGATGAGCACCAACGACATCGACGCCTACATCGCCACCGGAGAACCCCTGCACTGCGCCGGCTCGTTCACCATCGACGGCCTGGGCGGCGCCTTTATCCGCAAGGTGGACGGTGACCCGCACGCCGTCGTCGGGCTTTCCATCTCCACCCTCCGGGACCTGCTGGTCCATGCGAATGTGGGCATCACGGAGCTGTGGGACGCGAAGAGCCAGTAGAAGCGATTTGTAGCAACCCTACAAAGGAACCTCTCCTCACACACGGAATCCCCCATCAATATGGGCGGAACCCTCACAATCACGCTAGGCTCCTCAAGGACAGAAGGAGTCAACAACTTGTCAGCTAACCCGGCGCAGCCCATTTCCAGCCCTCTTACCAAGGTCTTGATTGCCAACCGCGGCGAAATCGCGGTCCGCATCATCCGTGCCGCCCGGGACGAAGGCATCGCCTCCGTAGCCGTCTACGCAGACCCGGACCGTGACGCCCTCCATGTCCGCCTCGCCGACGAAGCGTATGCCCTTGGCGGCAACACTGCAGCTGAGTCCTACCTGGTCATGGAGAAAATCATCGACGTCGCCAAGCAGGCCGGCGCCGATGGGATCCACCCCGGGTACGGTTTCCTCGCCGAGAATGCGGAATTCGCCGCCAAAGTGATCGACGCCGGCATCACCTGGATCGGACCCTCCCCCGAGGCGATCTCTGCCTTGGGCGACAAAGTCCAGGCGCGCCACATCGCCGAAAAAGTAGGCGCCCCGCTGGTCCCCGGCACAGCTGATCCCGTGAAATCAGCGGACGAGATCCTGAAGTTTGCGGAGGAATTCGGCCTGCCCATCGCCATTAAGGYTGCTTTCGGCGGCGGTGGACGCGGCATCAAGGTTGCCCGCACCATGGAAGAGATTCCGGAGCTGTACGAATCCGCAGTCCGTGAGGCGATAGCAGCTTTCGGCCGGGGCGAGTGCTTCATCGAGCGCTTCCTGGACGCCCCGCGCCACGTTGAGACGCAGTGCCTGGCGGACGCTTACGGCAACGTTGTGGTTGTCTCCACCCGCGACTGCTCGCTGCAACGCCGCAACCAGAAACTCGTCGAGGAAGCCCCTGCTCCCTACCTGAGCGAGGAGCAGAACAAGCGGCTCTACGAATCTTCCAAGGCGATCCTGAAGGAAGCCAACTACCTCGGCGCCGGCACTTGCGAGTTCCTGGTGGGCCAGGACGGCACTATCTCCTTCCTCGAGGTCAACACCCGTCTCCAGGTAGAGCACTGTGTTTCCGAGGAAGTTACGGGCATCGACCTCGTCCGCGAACAGTTCCGCATTGCGCGTGGGGAGGCTCTTGGCTACGAGGACCCCGAGGTCCGCGGCCACTCCTTCGAGTTCCGCATCACCGGCGAAGACCCGGGCCGTAACTTCATGCCCGCACCCGGCACGGTCAGCACGTTGAAGAACCCCACGGGCCCCGGCATCCGCGTGGACTCAGGCATTGAGCAGGGCGACGTCATCAGCGGAAACTTCGACTCCATGCTGTCCAAGCTGATCGTCACCGGCGCCACCCGCGAGCAAGCCCTCCAGCGCTCGCGCCGCGCCCTTGAGGAGATGGTGGTGGAAGGCATTCCAACCGTCATCCCCTTCGACCTCGCCGTTGTCACAGACCCCGCCTTCGCACCTGTGGAGGGACCGTTCAGCGTCCACACCCGCTGGATCGAAACCGAATTCGTCAACAACATCCCCGCCTGGACGGCCAGCGGCGCGGGTACGGAAACGCCCGACGCCGGTGAGCGCCAGCGCGTCGTCGTCGAGGTTGGCGGCAAGCGGCTTGAGGTCGTTCTGCCGTCCGGCCTGGGCGCCAGCGTCGCCGCTGTTTCCAGCGGCTCGGGCACCAAGTCGGGCAAGTCCAAGAAGCGTTCCCGCTCGGCAGGGGCCGCAGCGGCTGCCGCCGGTGGGGATGCATTGACCTCGCCGATGCAGGGCACCATCGTCAAGGTCGCAGCCGCCGAAGGCGATATCGTGGCCGAGGGCGATCTGATCGTTGTCCTGGAAGCCATGAAGATGGAGCAGCCATTGACCGCACACAAGTCCGGCACTGTTCGCGGCCTGGCAGCCACAGCGGGTGAGACGGTCGCTGCCGGCGCTGTCATCGCCACCATCGAGGACTAAGAAGCCAAACTTAACGACGTCGGCCCCGCACTGGAAGGGCGGTTTCTAGGGGTCGTTGCAACACCTGTTGGTTAGGTGGTTAGTAGTAAATCACGTAAACGCTCGGCGGGAGTTTTCCAGCCGAGCGTTTTGCGTGGGCGGCCGTTGAGTTCCTGGGCAACGTGTTCGAGGTCTTCCGGACCGTGG
>NZ_JBFTIL010000010.1:0-163362 GCF_056394745.1 Paenarthrobacter sp. 10N417 | reverse complement strand
CGACAGGCACGGCTGCACAAAATTCGAAACCAGCTGAAAACCAAACCACCACACACGGGGGTGCGCAACGGCCTGGCCATAATTTCAACCAATCAATAAAACAATCGGCATCAACAAACTTGGCACACTATTGAGTTCTCAAACAACAGACACTAACCGGCACCACCAGAACCCCTAACAGGGCCACAGGATCGCTCCGGAGCAACTTTTCAAACTTACCCGATCAACCGGAACCATGCAAATCAACGTTTCCGCGATTTTCGATCCCGCCGCATCGGCCCCACCCGTTACCGGCACGCCCAAAGCGCACCATATTCCAGGCTGTTATCAAAGGGGTTGGCCCCCGCAGTTCCCAGCACCAGGCTGTCTCACTCGCGGCGACTCAGAAGACATTACACGCCCAGCAGCCCCGACACAAATCCACCCTCACACCCCCACAAACCCCGCAAACACAAGCCAAACAGAACCACCCAAACCCAAAAACAGCCCAAAACCACCACAACAACCACCCGTGAACCCCGTCACACCAACCAAAACCCCACCCAGCCAGACAGCCGCGCACCCAACCCAGCAACCGCCGTCGAACATTCCCAACCCCCTCCAACCCAAAAGCCGACACAACATGAGAGAACAAACCCCCAAACACGTCCGGACGTGAGAGAAGGACGCTCAAAAACAACGATTACGTGAGAGAACGACGCTCGAAACACTTCGGGACGTGACAGAACGATCCCCCAAACACGTCGCGATGTGAGAGAAGGACGCTCAAAAACAACGATTACGTGAGAGAACAACCGAAGGGGGCGGGGGTCATCCGGCAGCGCGCGTCCAAGGGAGGAACGACCGAGCGCGCAGAGGATGACCCCCGCCCAAGCCACACGCCGCACCGGTACCACAGACAAGCGCGCTTAAACGCAGAAAAGGCCGGCAACCATAACGGTTACCGGCCCTTTCAGAGCTTCGTGATTACCAGGAAGACTTGGTGATGCCCGGGAGCTCACCGCGGTGAGCCATGTCGCGGAAGCGAACACGGGAGATACCGAACTTCTGGAAGGTGCCGCGGGGACGGCCGTCGATCTGGTCGCGGTTACGCAGACGGATCGGGGAGGCGTTGCGGGGCAGCTTCTGCAGGCCGAGGCGTGCAGCTTCGCGTGCTTCGTCAGTCGCGTTGGGGTCAACCAGGGTCTTCTTCAGTTCGAGACGCTTGGCAGCGTAACGCTCAACAATGACCTTGCGCTGCTCGTTGCGAGCAATCTTGGACTTCTTTGCCATGTGTTTAGCGCTCCTCTCGGAATTCGACGTGCTGGCGGATCTTGGGGTCGTACTTCTTCAGGACCAGACGGTCAGGATCGTTACGACGGTTCTTGCGCGTTACGTAGGTGTAACCCGTGCCCGCAGTGGACTTCAGCTTGATGATCGGACGTACGTCCTTGTCCTTTGCCATTAGAGCTTTACTCCTCGTGCCAGGATGTCGGCGACGACAGAGTCGATGCCGCGTACGTCGATTGTCTTGATGCCACGGGCTGACAGGGTCAGCGTGACGTTACGGCGCAGGGACGGAACCCAGTAGCGCTTCTTCTGAATGTTCGGGTCGAACCGACGCTTGTTGCGGCGGTGCGAGTGCGAAATGCTGTGTCCAAAGCCCGGCTCGGCCCCGGTCACTTGGCAGTGTGCTGCCATGACTCTCCTCCAAAGATTGAATGTAAYGGTGTGCAGATGTTCCTGCGTTACCGTGCGACAGGCAGCGTTCGCATCCGATCCATACCATTTCGGTAGTTTCCGCATCAAGTACGGCGAAGAAGGTTGGGCCTCAGAACCGGGCAGTGATAAACACTGGAACAGATCCTGGGATACCGGGCGAATACAGGAATGCACGCAACTTGAGCCCCTAACTACCGGCCATCGGGATGTCAGTCAGACTGACCTCACCGCCAACCGGAGCAATTGCACACGATCCGCACTACCTAGCGCCTAACTATTCTACGGGCCAGGCCAAATTAAGACCAATCAGGAATCATAAGCCCTCACAAGCCCTTTCACAGCAGAACGAAAGGATCATTGGCGAGTCTTGGATCATGACATCGCTTCTCTCACGTGTTTCGGGTGCTGAACGGTCCTCGGCGCCGGGCCCACGGACGCCACCAGCCGCCGTCGAACCCTTTCGGGCGCAAGCCCGACGGCGGCTGGCCCGGGCCGACCTTTTGGGTTTCCTCGGGTGGGTGTCACCGGTGGTCGCGGTCGCCTTGTGGCTCGCAGACGGCGGCGCAGGCGGATTCTCCTCCTTTGCCGGAACAGCGACAAGCCTGGGAATCGTGGCTGGTTTGGTCGGCATGGACGTGGTCCTCCTCATGCTGCTTCTCGCGGCCCGGATCCCGTTGATCGACAACACAATCGGGCATGACCGTGCTCTTGAGATCCACAAATCACTGGGCAAGCCAGCCCTGTACCTGCTGCTTGCACATGGGCTCCTCATCGCGGTCGGTTATGGCGCGGCAGAAGGGCTTGACCCTGTCAGCGAGGCCGTCTCCCTGTGGGTCAACGTGCCGGATATGTGGCTTGCATTCGTCGCTATGGCGCTGTTCATCGCCGTAGTGGTGACCTCGCTGGTGGCCGTCCGTCGCAGGTTCCCTTATGAATTCTGGTACGTCGTCCATCTCCTGACGTATGCAGCCGTGGCAACGGCCATCCCCCACCAGTTCAGCGTTGGCGGACTCTTTGCCGAAGGAACCTGGCAGCGCTGGTATTGGCTGGCCGTCTGCATCGGAACGGGCACGGCGCTCCTGTTCTACAGGATTTACAAGCCACTCGCAGCGACATTCCGGCATGAGCTCAGGGTCAGCCGCGTGGTCCGTGTTGCATCAGACGTCTTCAGCATCGAAATGACTGGACTGCGCCTGGACGGGCTCGCTGGTTCCGGCGGGAGATTCTTCATCTGGAGGTTCCTGGCTCCCGGATTCTGGTGGCAGCCGCACCCCTTCAGCCTGTCCGCCGAACCCCTTCCGGCCACGGGCACTACGGCGGGCAAACTCCGTATCACGGTCCGGAACCTGGGCGACGGATCGGACCGGCTGGCCCGCCTTAGGCCCGGCACCAGAGTCGCCCTTGAAGGACCCTATGGGATGTTCAGCACCGCCGCCCGGTCCCGCAACAGGGTGGTGATGATCGGCGCCGGCATTGGCATCACTCCTCTGAGATCGCTGCTGGAATCCACCCCATTTGAGCCTGGTAATGCAACTGTTTTGCTGCGCGGACACGACGAATCAGAGCTCTTCCTTGGGCAGGAAATCATGGCCCTTTGCCAATCCCGCGGCGCAACGCTCTTCCACCTGACCGGCCCGCGCTCCGCACGCTCCAACGAATGGCTGCCCCAAGCAGCCGTTCAAGCCGGTTTCACGCTCCACTCCTATGTCCCGGACGTGGCCGAGGCTGACGTCTACGTCTGCGGCCCTGCTGGCTGGGCCGACAAAGTGGTGCAGGATGCACAGTCGGCCGGGCTAACTCCAGAACAAATCCACTACGAAAGGTTCGACTGGTGAGAATCCGGGCAGCAATGGCAACGGCCCTGGCCTCCGCGGGCATCCTGCTCGCGGGCTGGCAAGCAGGCGCCCATGTGGCCGAAACAGGTACTTCCACCACAACAAGCCTGAGCAGCAGCCTGTCTGCTGGCGATTCGGCGGAGAACGGCAGCACCTCCACCGGGGGCGGCAGCAGCACGGAAAGCACGACGGCGGCAACGTACGACGGCGCGTCGGTCGGGACCCGTTTCGGCACAGTCCAGGTGCAGGTGACAATCCAGAATGGCAAGATCACCGAGGTCACACCCCTCCAGCTCACCGATGCGGAACGGAAGTCTGCACAGATCAGCAGCCGGGCAGCACCGGTCTTGCGGTCCGAGGTCCTGCAGGCCCAGTCAGCCAATGTACAAACTGTCAGTGGCGCGACCGTCACCAGTGAGGCCTATCTCACCTCCCTCCAGGCGGCCCTCGATGCAGCCAACTTTTAACGGCGAACAGCTCCGTGCGCGTACCTTCCGCAGCATGGGCACTGTGGTGAGCCTGACCGTGGCGAGCGACACGTCCGCCCAAACCGCCGTCGACGAGCTGCAGTCCGCCGTCGACGTCGTAGGAGAGATATTTACTCAGCTCGACCTGACGTTCAGCCTTTATCGCGAAGGATCTGAGGCAAGCCGGCTGGCCCGTGGCGAACTGACGTTGGCTTATGCCTCGGAGTTAATACAGGAAGTCTATGCGGAGGCCTCGGAATGGCGCGTGGACACCCACGGGGCATTCACGGCCGAGCGACCGGACGGCGCGTTGGATCTTTCCGGAATCGTCAAAGCCCACGCCATGCGCGAAGCTGCGCTGTCCTTAGGTGCGCTCGGCCTGCACGATTGGTGCCTCAACGCTGGCGGGGACGTGCTGGTGAACGGATCAGCCGGGCCCGTGGACTCTGCCTTTGAAGATCCCAACCTGTGGCTGGCGGGCATCGTTGATCCGTTCGATCGCCAGAAGCTGCTCAGTACATACCGCCTCAGCGCCTCGGCCGAAGGCGGAATGACGGCCTTGGCAACGTCTGGCTCGACTGAAAGGGGAGAACACATTTGGACCGTCGGGGCCGAACGGACGGAGTTTGTTCAGGTTTCCGTCGCGTCACCGGACATTGTCACGGCTGATGTCCTGGCAACGGCAATCGTCGCGGGCGGAACGCGAACCTTGGACCAGGCAGTGGAGAAATGGGGCGTCGAAGTACTCGCGGTTGGCAGGGCCGGGACTTTGCTCGCCACGCCGGGTTTCCGTAACGGCGCCTGAGCCCCGCCCATTAGACCGGGCGGATCAGAGCCGGATATCTCGGGCTCAGCCCGTCGCCCGACGACGTCCCCCGCACACGGCGCACCACCCACGGGCCGGCGAATTCCCGGACCCATCGCGCGTTTGCCCGGATGGCTTCGGACCTGTTCAGCGTGGGAAGCGGCGCGAGCTCCGGGACCTCGAGCACATGCTCATGCTCGAGGACGTCCAGCACGCGCCTGGCCATATTAACGTGGCCCGCGGTCGACATGTGCATCCGGTCCTGCGCCCACATCCGGACGTCGTAGTACTCATCGAACCGCCAGTAGTCCACCAGCAGGGCACCATGGTTCTCGGCGATTTCGCGCAGCAGTTCGTTGTAGATCGCGGTCCGACCACGCATCGTGCTGAAAACCTTCGAACCGCGGGCGTCAAAGCCCGTGAAAAGCACTACGGTGGCTCCCGTCGCGCTCAACTTGGCGATGCCGGCGTCGTAATCCTCCAAAAGCGAATCAATATCGATCTTGGGCCGCAGGATGTCGTTGGCACCGGCGTACATCGTCACCAACGTGGGCTTTAATGCGACCGCCGCGTCCACTTGTTCTGCCATGATTTGGCGGAGCTTCCTGCCGCGGATGGCGAGGTTGGCATAGCCGAAGTCCTCGTTGCTGTGGGCCAACTGCCGGGCAACGACGTCGGCCCATCCCCGGACGCCGTTGGGGCGGGTTGGGTCGTCGTCGCCAACGCCCTCAGTGAAGGAATCCCCTAAGGCAACATAACGGGCAGAAAAATCCATGCCGCCAGTCTGCCATTAGCCGACCGTTTGGGTAAAAAGCTACGACTCGCGCAGGATCCAGTGGTTATTGTCCAGCCGGGAGACGATTTTCTCGCCGATGCGCGCGAGGTCCGCGACGTCGTCGGGCGAGAGTGAGTCGAGCATCAGCGCCCGCACGGACTCAACGTGACCGGGAGCGAGGGCCACAATGGTGGACATGCCGGCCTCGGTCAGGTGGGCAACGGTGACCCGCGCGTCGCCCGGGTGCGCCTGGCGTTCCACCCAGCCGCGCTTCTGGAGTTTGGTGACCACGTGCGACAGCCGCGATAGCGACGCGCTGGTCCGGGCCGCGAGCTCGCTCATGGGCAGGTACCGGCCCTCGGTTTCCGAGAGCATCGCCAACACGTTGTAGTCGAACAGCGACAATTTCCCGGCAGACTGAAGCTGCGTATCCAACGCCGACGGAAGCAAGGTATTGATGCTCAGGAGGGCCAACCAGGCACGGCGTTCGTCGGCATTAAGCCAGCGGGGTTCAGTCATGGATCCATCTTAGGAGAATTAGCCGGTTGGCCCGGCCTTGCTGCAGCCGCAAACGGTAGGCTGACGGAATGTTCGTTGTTGCCCTGACCTACAAAGTTCCGGACGAAATCGTCGATTTCCACCGTCCAGGCCACATGGCCTGGCTTAAGGAAGCGTTCGACGCCGGCGTGTTCCTTGCGTCGGGACGTCGCGTTCCAGCCACGGGCGGCGTGTTGCTCTCCAAAGCTGACCGGGCAACGCTGGATGACTCACTGGCCAAAGACCCGTTCTACAGCAACGGCGTGGCCGAGTTCGAGATCATCGAATTCACCGCGACCAGCGTGGCCGAGGGCTACGAAAACCTGCTGGACAAGTGAGGCTTGCTAGCAGCTTCACTGCGAAGGCTGCTGGTTTTCGACCAGTTTCTTCAGTCCACCCTTCCGGGGGACCTTCACGGGTTGGGGCCACCGCGGATTCAGGCAGTCCCCCAGCGTGACGCCGCGGAGTTTACGTCCAAAAAGCGGCAGCACCCAGTCGTTCACCCAGCGCCGCTGCCTGCGTTCCCATTCGCGCATGGTCATTCTTTGGGGCGGGTCCCACTGCTTCAAAGAAATCTTGTGCGGGACGTTTAGGTGGTCCAGGACTTGTGCGGCGAGAAACTTGTGGCCGGCCTTGGACATGTGGAGCCGGTCCGGGGCCCACATGCGTGAGTCTTTGTAGGCGTCGAAGCACCAGTAATCCACCAGGATCGCCCCATATTTTGCAGCAACATCACGGACCTTTTGGTTGTACATGGTGTTGCGCTTCTTGAATGGTTCCAGGACGGCTGAGACCTTCACGTCAAAGCCGGTAAAGAGGACCACCGTAGCTCCCGTTTCGCTCAGGCGCGCGACAAGCAACTCGTAGTCGTTAAGGAGCGCGTCCATGTTCGTGCCAAAGTCCAGGATGTCATTGCCGCCGGCATACAAGGTGATGAGTGTTGGCTCCATGGCCAGTGCGGGCTCGAGCTGTTCATCGATGATGTGTCGGAGCCTCTTGCTGCGCACTGCGAGATTCGCGTACTCCCAGCCCGGCTGCGCTTTGGCCAATTTCTCGGCGACCCGGTCTGCCCACCCGCGAACCCCATTGGGCAGCACCTTGCTCGGGTCCCCCACGCCCTCGGTGAAGGAATCCCCAAGGGCGACGTACCGCCGTCGTCCGCTGTGCCCAGCCGCGTAAACATCCCGCATCCAGCCGACGCTACCCACCCACGGTTACACCCCAACCAACCCCAAGTGAACAGGACGAACGGGACATGAGAGAACATCCCCCATAAACCGGGGGGAAGTGAAAGAACATCCCCAAAAAACCCGCGGGAAGTGAAAGAAGATCCCCCAAAAAGCGGCGGGAAGTGAGAGAACATCGGAAGGGCGACGTGCCCGCAAGGCCGCAGCGGCAGTTTTGTGTAGGAGCGCATCGCGGCCCATCGTGGCGCGGAGGTCGCCCAGCGACCGGAACGGCACCTATGGGTTGTGTCTAAGCGACGGCAAAACTGCCGCTGCGGCCCAACCCAGCAACGGCGGCAAAACACGCTTAGCCCTCTGCCTTGCCCCGTCRCCAGTACCCCATGAACGCCACTTGCTTCCGATCAATTCCAACGTCCCGCACCAAGTACCGCCGCATTTCCTTGATCACGAACGCTTCCCCGGCGATCCAGGCGTAGAACGGCAGTGCGCCGGCAGGCAGAGTGGGGTTCTTGGTGGCTTCGATGGCTGCGGTGTCCATGCGTTGCGGGGTTTCCCAGAGGATGTCCTGGTCCACGTTGACGTCTTCGGGCTCGGGACCGGCAGCGGAGTCTGTGCCCTTGAGGCCTACCCATCCCGGCACGGGAACGGCCTTGGCGACCGCTTCCTTGAGGAGTTCGCCGTGGGGGCGTGAGCGTCCGATGGCTGCTCCACGGGCAAGCCAGGTTATTTCAATGTCGGCTTCGGTGGAGATGTCCTGGAAGTCGCCGGCTTCGGGTACCTCGAGGAAGGCGTGGCCGGTCATGTCGGCGGGCAGGCTTTCCAAGATTGCGCTGATGGCAGGGACGGCGGTTTCGTCGCCGGCGAGCAGGACTCTCTGGGCCAGGCCGGGGCGCCATTCGATGCCGCCGTAGGCTCCGGCTGTGGTGCACTGCGCCGCACGGTTGTTGGGGCCGATGATGGTGATGGCGTCGCCGGGCTTGGCTTCTTTCGCCCAGTTGGCTGCGGGCCCGCCGTGGCCTGCATCGTCGAAGTGCATCACAAAGTCGATGTCGATCTCGGGGTAGACGGCGTCGAGTCGCTCAGCCCTGACGGTGTAAGTGCGCATGTCACCGCGGACGGACGGGTCCATGGCCAACCATTCCTGGTACCAGCCGGCTTCTTCCATCTTGAAGGGAGGCAAAGGAAGAACGTTGCCGTCCGCATCTAATGAAGGAACCATCAGCTTCACGCGCAGGTCCAAGGTGTCCCCTGCAACCCCGAAGCCGCGCAGTGAGTAGCCTCCAAACGTGATCCGGCGGAAGTTTGGGCTCAGGTCCTGCACGGCCGAGACGGTGACGTCGAAGGCGAGGGTCATCGGTTCCACGGCGGCGCTCGCTTGGGTCCGTGTTGGTTGGGCACTCATGAGGCGATCTCCAGTTCGTTGGTTGAAACGGGCTGTGCATGGTGGCGTCCGATGGGGACAATGAGCGGTGTTCCCGAGATGGGGTCGGGAACCACGCGGGATTCCAGGCCAAAGACGTCGTAGACCAGTTGCTCGGTGACCACGACGGGTGCGGGTCCTTCGGCCACGATGCATCCGCCTTTCATGGCGATGACGTGGTCGGCGTAGCGCGCGGCGAGGTTGAGGTCGTGGAGCACGATCGCCACGGTGGTGCCCCGGCTGCGGTTGAGGTCCGTAACGAGGTCCAACACTTCAACCTGGTGCGCAAGGTCCAGATACGTGGTTGGCTCGTCAAGCAGCAGCACGTCGGTTTCCTGCGCAAGGGCCATGGCAATCCAGACGCGCTGGCGCTGGCCACCGGACAGTTCGTCGACGCTCCGCTCTGCGAGTTCCAGTGTTGCAGTGGCTTCGAGCGCCCGCTGCACCGCGGCCTCGTCAGTCGAACTCCAGCTGCGGAAGAAGCCTTGGTGCGGGTAGCGACCGCGGCCCACGAGGTCGCGCACGGTGATGCCGTCCGGTGCAGTGGGGTGCTGCGGCAGCAGGCCAAGGGTGCGCGCGAGTTCGCGGGCGGGTCGGGAGTGGATGTCCTTGCCGTCGAGGGTCACGGCACCGCCGGCGGGCTTGAGGAGCCGCGACAATCCACGGAGCAGCGTGGACTTACCGCAGGCATTTGCGCCCACGATCATGGTGACTTTCCCTTCGGGGATTTCGGTGGTGAGACCCTCAACCACCTTGCGGTGCTCGTATTGAAGTGTCAGGTCCTTGGCATTAAGGATGGCCATGTCAGGCTTCCTTTCGATTCGAGGTGACCAGGAGCCACAGCAGGAAGGGTGCACCGAGGGCGCCGGTGATGACGCCGACCGGGAGGACGGTTCCGTCGAGGATGACGGGGGCGATGCTGGAGGCGAAGAAGTCAGCGGCCAGCACGATCAGCGCGCCGGTAAAGGCCGACGCCGGCAGGCTGGGTTTACGGACGATGCGGCGTGCAATTGGTCCGGCCAGGAAAGCGACGAACGCGACGGGACCGGCAGCGGCCGTTGCGACGGCGGCAAGCCCCACGGCGGTCAACACCAGTCCCAGCCGGGTGGCGTTGACCTTGATGCCCAAGCCGGCGGCTGCATCGTCACCGAGTTCGAGGATGCGCAGCGGGCCGGCCAGGATGATGACAGCCGGAACCAGAACCAGCAAGGACACTGCGAGGACGCCTGCCCGGTCCCACGTGGCGGAGTTCAGGGAACCGTTAAGCCAGACGAGGACGTCAGCCGCGGTACGGATGTCCGCACGGGTCATAAGAAAGTTGACCACTGCATGAAGTGCAGCAGCGATACCAACACCAGCCAGGATGAGGCGGTTGCCTGCAGCGTTGCCGCGGCTGCCTCCGCCAGCCCCGGAGCCGCCGCGGGAAATCGCGTAGATGATGGCAGCAACACCCAGCGCTCCGCCAAGAGCTGCCCAGGAAACGACGGCCCCGGAAGCACTAAAGATCACGATGGCCGTCACGGCTGCAGCACTGGCGCCGTAACTGATACCAATGACATCCGGGCTGGCCAGCGGATTGCGCAGCATGGTCTGGAAAAGCGCACCTGCCAGGCCAAAGGCCACGCCGATCAGCGTTCCGACGGTAGCGCGCGGCAGCTTGTGCTCCATCACGATGAAGCTGGCTCCTGGAATTTTCTCGCCCCCGGTCAGGTGGTTGATGACGATGGTGAAGAAATCAGGAATGGTGACGGTGTAGCTGCCCAGGAGAACGTACACGCTGAACATCACCACGAGGGCGAAGCCCAGAAAAAGCGTGGGGCTGAGCACGCGCCGAAGTGACATTTGATGCCCATGTTTCTGGGAATCATTGGTGTTAAGTGCCAACTCGGTGGGGAGTTTGTGAACGGTGGTCACAGCCCGGCCCCCTTTCCGCGGCGGATGAGCCAAACAAAGACCGGCGCCCCCACGAGCGCGGTCATGATGCCGGCGGGAACTTCTCCCGGAAGCAGGACCACGCGGCCGATCACATCGGCGATGATCAGCAGGATGGGCGCCGAGATCGTGGAGAACGGCAGGATCCAGCGGTAGTCCGGACCAGTGAGCGAGCGAACAGCGTGGGGAATCACCAGGCCGAGGAAGCCAATGGGTCCAGCCAGCGCAGTAGCGGATCCGCATAGCAAGACGATCCCCAGGCCAACGATTCCGCGGGACAGGGCCACATTCTGGCCAAGTCCACGGGCGATGTCGTCACCCAACGCGAGGCTGTTCAAGATGCGGCCACTGGCCAGGACGATCACGGCGCCGACGGCCAGGAAGGGAAGTGCGGGCAACAGGACGGACCAATCGCGTCCGCCAATGCTTCCCACCTGCCAGAACCGGAATCGGTCCAAAGTGTCCTGACTTGAAACCAGGATGACGTTCATCAGCGAGAACAAGCCCGCGCTCAGCGCCGCACCCGCGAGGGCGAGCTTGACCGGCGTCGCGCCGTCACGACCCCTGGATGCGATCGCGTAAACGACGACGGCGGCTGCTGCGGCGCCGATGAAGGCGAACCAAATGTAGCCGGTCAGCGAACCGACACCGAAAACATAGATGCCCACGACAACAGCCAGGGCCGCACCCGCGTTGAGTCCCAGGATGCCGGGATCAGCCAGGGGATTGCGGGCCACTCCTTGCATTGCCGCTCCGGCCAAGCCCAGGGCGGCGCCTGCCAGGAGACCCAATACTGTTCGGGGAATCCGTGCGATGACCACTGCGTGGTCGCCGCTTTCAGGATTGAAGTTGGTGAGTGCTTCCCAAATGGTGGTCAGGGGAAGCCCGCGCGCGCCGATTGCCAAGGATGCTGCGCACGCAGCGACGAGTACGACGACGGCGGCCACCAGCCAGGCACTCCGCCCACCTGTCACGTTGGGACGGGTTCCCCCTCCCGCCGCATTGCTCCGGGGGTCGCTACCTCGCTGGTTACCCGGCACTGATGTGCCGCCAACCTTCCCCACGGAAGCCGCCGTAGTCGCACTCAATTTCATTGCAGTTACTTGCCTGCCGCGTCGGCAGCCTTGTCCGCTGCGCTGCCCAGCTGCGGCAGGAACGTGTCCAGGGCCCACGGCAGGCTCAGCGGCGAGGAGGCGGAGATGGACAGAGTAAGGGTTTGATCGGCGTCGGCAACGAGTGCGCCGGACTTGACGGCGGGTATCTGGCCCAGCAGGGGGTCGGCCTTGATGGCGTCGGCGGTGGCGGCTTCCGGCACCCACGTCACGAAGACATCGGACTGGAGCTCGTTGGCTTTCTCAGCAGACCACGGGATGAAGAAGTCCTTGTTGGTCTTCGTGTTCTGCTCCACTACCGGAGCGAGCTTCATGCCGATTTCGGAGAGGAAGCGCGGGCGGTTGTCGATGGCCGTGTAGACGTTCACGCCGTCGCCCTTGGCCGGCTCCAGGTTGCCGTAGATAAAGGTCTTGTCCTTGATCTGCGGGTACTTGGAAACCTTGTCCTTGACGGTGGCTTCGGTGTCCTCGATCAGCTTCTTGGCTTCGGCTTCCTTGCCGAGGGCCTTACCGATGATGGTGGCGCTCTCCTGCCACGGCGTACCGTAGGCGAGCTCCGGGTAAGCAACCACGGGAGCGATTTCCGAAAGCTTCTTGTAATCGGCTTCCTCCAGGCCGGAGTAGGCGCCGAGTATGACGTCCGGGTTCAGCTTGGCGATCTCTGTGAAGTTGATGCCGTCCGCCTCGGAGAACTGCACGGGAGCCTTGTCCGAACCGAAGCCTGCCCCAAGCTTTTCCAGCGCGGCATCCTTCCACGGCGTGGAGCCCTTGTCGTTATTGCCCCACTCGTTCTTGGGAACGCCAACCGGGACAACGCCCAGGGCTATTGCGACGTCGTCATTGACCCAGGAGATGGTGACTACGCGCTTGGGCTGTTCCTTGATGGTGGTCTCACCGAAAGCGTGCTTGATGGTCACGGGGAAGGCAGCGGTTTCTGCCTGCTCCGTCGCAGGAGTCGTGGTGGTGGCGGGCCCGGTGGAGCAGCCAGTGAGGGAAAGGGCGACGACGGCCAAAGCGGCTGTGGCGGTGCCTGCGGTCTTCAGCAGGGCACGGCGTGGAAGAAGGGAAGCCACGGGACTCCTTAGGTAAGGGATGCGAACCTAAGTAAGGCTAGCCTACCCTTTGAATAATTACGAAACGTTTGCATAACGTAATCACCTCGCCAGGGCATTGCTAAGATATCGGCAGCGGACTACCGCTTCCAGGGAGAACGACGAGTTCCAGAGAGAACGACGAGGAGATGAGCGTGCGCACGGATTCCGTTGCAGCAGCCATGGTTGGCGAGGTGGCCATTTTGGCCTGCTTGGCACTCCCCCACCCGTCGGCATCACTCTAGCTCCCAGCCCTGGCACCCCTATTTTGGGTCTCTTTGCTGTGCCTCGCTTTCACTGGTGACCGACGCCCCCTGCCAGTTAACGCGCTCCTGTTTGCGCGACGTCGATCATCTCCGAAAGAAGCTTTGCCGTGCAGAAAATCACTGCCCAACAAATCCGTTCATCGTTCATCAATGCCAGCCGGTCCGAAGCTGCCAAGCTCAATCTTCCCCGCGACTTTGAAACCATCGACTGGGACAACCTTGAGTTCCTCGGTTGGCGCGACGAAAAAATGCCGCAGCGCGGTTACCTGGTGGTGCCGCACCGGGGCAAGCTCACCGGAATCATGCTTCGCGCTCCTGAAGGTGGCTCAGGGAAGAAGCGCGTGGTGCTCTGTGAACTGTGCCGCGACGTGTTCTCCAAGGATGACGTCTACCTGTGGGTTGCCAAGAAGGCCGGACAGTCAGGCAAGGACGGCAACACCGTTGGGACCCTGATCTGTGCCGAGTTCGGTTGCAGCGCCAATGTGCGCAAGGAACCGCCCGCCAACGAGATCAACCCGGACCCGGCCGTCGTCGTGGTTCGGCAAATCGCCGGGCTCGAAGAGCGGACGGCCCAGTTCCTGGATCGGGTGCGCGGGACTTCCACCCGCTAAAACCAACGCGGGGTCACATATGGCCCATTAAGGTCTCCACCACGGGCCATAAGTGACCCCGCGTTGCTTTATCGGAGGACGATGTCTACGGGGTTGGCTTCGGATCGCCATGCGCCAGGCTCGCCAAGGCCTGCAATGACGGGAGCGGTGAGCACGCCGGAGCGGTTGGTCCGCTTGTCGCGGAGGATTTCCGTGACCGAGCCAAGGTGCCGGGACAGATCGATCACGTTTTCCGGCGCGGCCAGCAACAACTGGAAGCCGAATTCGTGGAGCGCCTTGATTCCGGCCCCGGCGAATTCCTCGGATGCCAACACGAAAGCTTCGTCCATCATCACCGTGCCGTAGGTGGTGAAGCCCTGCTCGGCAATGCCCAGCTGGTAGCTCAAGGCCGCTGCCATGATGAACGCCGTGAACCGCTGACGCTCACCGCCGGACATGGAACCGGTATCGGCATGCATGAAGACCTCGGTCTTCTTCTTACCGGACTTGCCCGTTCTGGCCGACTTCGCCGCCACCTCCCTGTGCTCCTTGCACTGGATAAACAGGTGACCGCGGACGTCCAAAACCTCGGCGCGCCAACGGCGGTCCTCAGGAGTTTGGGAACCGAGACGCTTCACAAGGGTCTCCAGGGACTTGTAGCGGGCGGTGAGCTCGGCGTCGTCGTCGGCCTCTGTTCCAGCCGCGGCAGACGCACTGCGGGAGGGCCGCGTGTGCTTGGCCTTCAGCGCGTTCTGGATCGCATCCTTGAACTGCTTGGCCGTAGCCGGAAGCGTCTGCTTGATGTCCAGTTCCAGATAGCTGCCTTCGTGGAAATTGACCTCGGACAGGATGCCGTTGAGGGGCAGGATCCGGCTGGTGATGCTCCGGCGCTCCTCGTCCAGCAGGTGCAGGAGCGTACTGAACGATTCGTGCGTGCGCTGGTTGAAGAACAGCCGGAACTCCGCCTCCTGGGCGGGCAAGCCATCGCTCACGATCGCGTGATATCGCGATTCGAAGTCCCCGGCAGCACCAATGGACGTGCCATAGTCAGCGCTGATAGCGCTGCCCCAGTCGCGCACGAAAGCCTCGAATATTCGCGTCAGACGCTCTGCCGTAGCCTGGCTGCGTGATTCGGCGGCGTGCAGCTCGTCGAGCAGCTTGTTGCGGACGCTGTTGGCCAGGTTGTCGAGTTCGTAAAGTTCGGACACCTCGCCGACGCCGGCAAAATACGGTTCCAGCGCGGCCACGGTAGAGCTCGACGGCGGTGCTTGCTCAAGCTTCAACCTCGCGGCATCGAGCAGGCCGTCAGCTGTGACCATCTTTTGGTCGAGCGCTTTGTATTCACTCTGCAGCACGGCGGCCGCGCCTGTGGAGGACTGGTGCTTTTCCCGTACGGCCTCGATGTTGGCGCGCAACGGTTCCAGGTCCGCCTGGGCAGCCAGTGCGTCCGTCAGCCGCTGCTCAATCCGGGTAAGCTCGTCCGCCGCAACCGCTGCGGAGACCTGTTCCCATGGACGCTCATCCTCGGCCACCCGGCGAAGGGCTTCCAATTGGCGGGCCATCCCTTGGTGGGAATCCTCACGGCTTTGCGCCAATTCGGCAGCCTTTGCGAGCTCGTTTTCCAGCTCGCCCACCCTGGCCGCCACCAGTTCAAGCTTGGACGCATTATCGAAGCCGAGGACGTAATCCTGCCGGCTCGTGAAACGGTCGTCCTTTTCCACGGTGTGCCGGTTGCGTTTGACCACACCACCCAGGCTGAGGCCCTTATCCATCGAAGCAAGCTCGTCCGGGTCCTCCACGCACGGGTACGCGAAGTCCAAGGCGATCCGCTCGCGGATCCACTCGCCGGCGTCGGCGTTGGCGCCCGAGGTGAGGATGCTCAACTTAGTCAAGAGGTCGCCGTCGGACACGTCCTCCACAGCCAGCGCGCCACCGGCAACGGGCTTGGACACATCCACTGCACGCAGTGCGCCCCGGACCGTGTTGTCGTTCAAGTACCGCGTAACCGCAGCGAAATGCTCTCCAGGGACCAACAGCGTGGTGGCGAGGTTACGCAGTGCGCGCTCTGCGGCCGGACGCCACTGATCCTGGCCCTCGGCGAGGTCAATCAACTCGCCGCCGAACGGCATCCGCTCCTCGGGGATGCCGGTTGCAGCTGCAATCGCGGCTCTGTTCTCAATACTCGACGGCGGCAGCAGAGATTTGCGCGACCGCAGCGACAGCAGCTCCTGCTCAGCGGCGGCCAGCTCGCGTTTTTTGGTCGCATGGCCGTCGAAGGCCTCGAAACGGAGCTCCTTCAAAGCCTCCGAATCGTCCTTCAACTCCGCCGAACGGGTGGCAGCCTGCTCATGGGCCTGGTCCCAGCCCTCGGCAGACCATTCAAGGTTCAGCCCTGCATCGGCCAGCGCCTTGCGGGCGGATTCCTCCACCTGTTGGCGCAACTTCAGACTTACTCGGGCGTTCTCCAACGATTGCTCGATAGCCGAAATCGCGTTACCGCCGCGGTTGTTGTAATCCAGCTCCAGCTCACGGAGTTCCTTGGCCAAGGCATCCCGGACCGTGCGCTCGGCCGCGAGCTCCTGCGCCTTGGACTGAGCCAATTCCTTGAAACGCGCCAAGGTCTTGGCGTGGACAGTGACCGCAAGCTGCTGCTTGTACGCTTCAAATTCCTCGCCAGCCAACTCGCGAAGCCTGTTCGCATCCAACAACGCCTGAGCATAGTCCTTGTTCAGCCCCGGAACCGGCGCCAATTGGTCGCGCTGCTGCCGGACATCCTCCAATCGCTGGCGGATGGACATCAGGTTGCTGAATTCCTCCACCACATCATCAGCCGCAGCCAACGTAGCCGGAGCATCAAGTACCTGGTCGCGGAAGAACGTATTAACGCTGCCGCCAAGGCCCTTCCCGGCCTGAATCACACGCAGCAAGGGAAGTGCCTGGTCAGAATTGATGCCGAGGAGCCTGCGGAACCGCTCCGCAAACGTCTTATGGACGTCGAAGACCTGGCCGTCAGGGAAGATCCCTTCCAGGGCACCCTTGGTGAACCTCTTCTGGGCAATCCCCTCGATCGCTTCCAAGTCCAGCGGCTTGTTGTCAATCACATAAAAACGCCCGACGCTGGACTCCGTGCCATTCTTCGGCAAATCAAACAGCGCAGAGACCGTCACCTTCGTGCCGGCCGCGTTATCAAACGTCAGAGCGACGGCGGACCACGTGGCACCAGGGCGCTGGAAGGCACTGGCCGAACCATCGCCAACAGCCTTATCACCGACCTTGCCGCGCATATAAGTAAACGTGGTCCTCTTGTCCTCCACAGCGCCCCCGGAACGCTGAGCAGCAGCCTCATTGGACCGCGGGCGGGCATCAAACACCCGGAGCATGGCATCAAACAACGTCGACTTGCCGACGCCGGAATTGCCCGTCAAAAGGGTGCCGTTGCGGTCCACGTGCATAGTGTGGGCCCCATGGAACGTGCCCCAGTTGACCACCTGCACGAGTGCCAGGCGCATCTGTCCGGGGTTCGTGAGCTCGCCGAGCGGGAGCATCGTTGCGATCGTCACTTGGCTGGCTCCTCTGTTGTCTGGTCGCCTATCGCGGCGGTACTGCTGTCCGCGGCGGTACCGGACACATGCTCTGCATGCTCGGTCGTTCCTCCCTTAGACGCATGCTGCCGCATGTCTCCGGGATCGCCGCTCGTGCCGTTCCCGGCTTCCGAACCCGCGTCAAACCGTTTAGCAAGATCGACGAGGTCGCCATTTGGATTGACCCCGGCACCATCTTCATTTTCGTGGTCAGCGATGGCGGCTGACGGCGCTGGATTGAGGACTTCTGGTACGTCCGCGTCGGTGAGGTCGGCACCCAAGGTAGACGGCGCCGATGCCGCCCCGGGAGTGGCATCGGGCATGCCGGAGCCGGGCGGCTCGCTGCTTGCAGCAGAGTCGTCCGGCGAAGGGGCGGGGGCGGCATCGGCGTCGTCGTCCTCACCATCAGAGTCGTGCCCGTCAGCGGCGTCGTCGTCGGCAGAGGAGTCGAGGCTCTCAGAATCCAGATCCAGCAGCGGCTCTGTTCCTGATTCGTCGGCGGCTACCGCTATGAGGGCCTCTATTTGGGCTGGGATGTCGCCGATGTTTTCGAAGGGGAGGGCCAGCGGGAGGGCGTTGCTGATGGTGTACGTGTCGTCCAAGGGGGTGGGGAGGAGGAGTTGGCGGGCCAGGAGTTTGGTGATGGTGCGGGTGACGACGTCGGAGTCGCGGAGTGCATCCTGTTGGCCTGCGGGGGTGTAATTGGCGACGAGGTCCGAGATCTCTTCGCGGGTGATGGTGGGGTCCGTCTGGGCTGTGACGTGGCGGTCCAGGAGGAGGCGCAGGCGGAGGAGGACGATGGTTTCCACGCGGCTCAGTGCACGCTGTTGCCGGAGGATGCTTGATCGTGAGCTGGCGCCGATGATCTCGGGGTCGACGGGGCGGAGGACGGCGATCTTGCGGTCGTGATCCAGCTGGAGAGTGAGGAACAGTTCGGAGAGGCGGCTGCGGAGAATGAGTTGGTTGTCCAGGAGTGTGGTCCAGAGCTTCTCGTCGCGGCCGCCGTCGATGTAGGGGCCTTTCAGCAGTTTGACCAGCGCGTGACGGACCTTCATCGGCAGCACCCCTGTGTCGCCCGGGAAGAGCGCGGCGCCGTCAACGAACGTGTCCCGCGGGGTGACCCGGAATGGGTCACCATGGCTGGCGTGAGACGCCGTTTCAGCCGCGACTTCAGCCGCCTCAACGATGCCGTGCTCGTCGGCAACGTGCTCAACGGTGACGTGCCCCTCCTCGGTGACGTCCGTCGTCGTGATTTCCTCAGTCATCAGAATCCTCATTCAGCGTGACGACAGGCAGGTACGCGGTGCGGATGCTGCCGTCGATTTGTTCGAAGTCGATGTGTTCCCAGGCGGCCCGGTCGAAGGCCGCACCACCATGCAGCGCCATGGACAACAGGGTTCGGACAGTGTTGACGTGTCGTTCCTCGGCGGGCAGGTTTTCCCACGCCTCGCCCAGGGTAGCTGCGCCGGCCATGGCGGCCCGCACAACAGCAGGCTTCGCCTTTCCAGTGCGGGCTGACCGAACCCGGTCCGAGTCACTGAAGGCGATGGGGTCCGCCAATCGGGGCGGCGTTGCAAATTCGTCGGGGTCGAAAAGTTTGACCATGGCCAGCGACTCGAACCCTGCGTTGTACAGAACGGGGCCGCGGACCAGGCCGGGTCGATCACGCTCGTAGGGCATGGACCGGATGGCTTGCTCTGCCTCAGCTAAGACCTTGCGCAGGCTGACCGACTGGCGGACGTCGTCGCTCTGGATATAGGTGTTCAGGCTCTCGGAGAGCTTGCCGTAGATTCTCTGGATCTGGCTGTGCTGGGTGCGCAGTTCGGCCACGAGGTTCTTCAGCGTTTCGCGGTCCTCGTGCGAAAGATCGTCCGCGAACTGACGGCTCAGGACCTCCCCGATCGCAGAGCGGAAACGCAACTGCTGCTGCGGGTCTTCCAGAAAGGCTGTGAAGGAGCGGAACGTTCGGCCCTCTGGACTTTGACGCAGGCGTTTGTCGGCCTCCAGAACCTGGGCCATGGTTGCGCCCTTGCTCAGAGACTCCTCGATGATCTGGTTGCGGAGTTCGCCCACCAACTCCTCGATGCGGTCACGCATTTTCTTGTAGTCAGCGGGCAGGCTGGCGGCGAGGTCAAGGATGTTGCCTGCAGCCTCAACAGCTTCTTCGTCGTCCAGGAGGCCGTCGAACTCGCCGGAGCTGATGTCCTCGACGAGTTGCTGGCGCTCCTGGATTTCTTCCTCCAGCGCCTCCAAACGTGCGCTCTGGTCCGGGTTGGTCTCGTTGGCGAGCTTCTCCACATCGCCAAGCAGCGTACCCAAGCGGGAACCGTTGAGCGTGGAACGCTCGCTTGAGAGGCTGTCCAGGAATGCGAGCACACGCGCCGCTGCTTCGGTGACCTCGTAGACGATCTGGCCGGACTGGTTGCGGCGTGTCAGGAACTGCTTGCGCGTCCATTCGTCGCCGAAGGCCTTGCCGTTCTGCTGGCCGCCCAGCCCTGGTTCCTGGCGGCGGAGCTGCTCAAGGAAGGCGTCGACGTCGGCATGGAACTCTTCCAGCGGAAGCTGCGGCCGGGTGCGGGTGAAGGAAGCCTGCAGCACCGCGATCACCCAAGGGGCCGAACGTGTGAGGGCCCAGGCTGGACCTTTGGTTAGTTGCTCGAGGTCGCGAAGCCGGGCACTGATGGCGTCGGCGGAGGACATGGCTGAACGGGACAACTACTCTCCTTCAGCTGCTGCGAAACCTGGCTGGCAGCGGAAACTGCCCCGTACAAGGTTAACGCAGAGCATCACCGCCGCGTCGGGCGGTGCTGAAAGGGCCGCCGTCGAGCCTTCCAGGCACGATTCGAAGGCTGGCCCCGCAATCATTCCGTAACATACCGCCCCGGTTCGGTTTCGATCCCATATCGACACGGCCGCGACGCGATTCTGTGCTGGCCGAAAACCACGCCCGCCCCTAGTGTCGGATCATCGACGCAGCCACGCCGCGTCTACCCACGCAGTGTCGCATAGGGGGAACCATGGATTTCGACTTTACCGCTCTGGAAACAGCCACCTACGTATTCATTGGAACGCTGGCCTTCGCCGCCGTTTTGGTGGCGTTCATCGCGGCAGCAGCCATAGCAACTATCGTTCTCATCGGCGCCATGGGAATGGCCTGGTACACGGTCAAGGCAGTCCTGGGCGGCTTGGTGCATGGCATCAATTTTGCGTGGGACAGCTTGGTCCACCATGCAGGAAACGTCGAAATCCCGGCCGAATTCCAGCCCCAGGTTTCCCCTAGCACGGGTAGCTACTCGCGGGTAGCATTGAGGGACAGCTGAAGGGTTCCCCACCCGAGGCGGACCCTGGCTCCATCCGGCACAACCGGCTAGAGGAGTTATCCCATGACGTCCGCTACTGACAACAGTCTCGCCGCCGCAAGCGTCAACGCCACAGCAGAAGAAGCCCGCGCCGTCGCCGAGGCCGCCCGCGAAACTGAATGGAACCGGCCCAGCTTTGCCAAGGGCCTGTACTTGGGTAGCTTCGACCTCAGCCTGATCCACCCATGGCCACAAGCCAAAACGGAGGACGTGGAGCGCGGCGAAGAGTTCATGGCCAGGCTGGAGGCGTTCTGCAGGTCCATGTCCGGACGGGTGATCGAACGCGACGCGAAGATCCCGGACGAGTACCTTGCAGGCCTCGCGGACCTTGGCGTTTTCGGCATGAAAATTCCCCGCGAGTACGGCGGCCTGGGACTGTCCTTGGTCTACTATGGCCGCGCACTCGCTCTGGTTGGCTCCGTTCATCCGAGCCTTGGCGCACTGATTTCGGCGCATCAATCCATCGGCGTTCCTGAGCCCGTGAAGGAATTCGGCACGCCGGAGCAAAAGCAGGAATACCTTCCCCGCTGCGCTGCCGGCGCCATTACGGCCTTCCTCCTGACAGAGCCCGACGTCGGCAGCGACCCCGCCAGGATGGGCGCCACTGCCGTACTCTCGGACGACGGCCGGTCTTACCTTTTGGACGGCGTGAAACTCTGGACCACCAACGGGGTGATCGCCGAGCTCGTGGTTGTTATGGCCAGGGTTCCTGCCCACACCGACGCCGACGGCACCACGCACAAGGGCGGCATCTCCGCGTTCGTCGTGGAGATGGACTCCCCGGGCATCACCGTGGAAAACCGGAACAGCTTTATGGGCCTGCGCGGCATCGAGAATGGTGTGACCCGTTTCCACCAAGTGCGTGTGCCGGTGGAGAACCGTCTGGGCCGCGAAGGTCAAGGCCTCAAAATCGCCCTCACCACCCTCAATACCGGACGCCTTTCCATCCCTGGTCTGTGCGTTGCCGCTGGAAAATGGAGCCTGAAGATCGCCCGCGAATGGTCCAACGCGCGGACACAATGGGGCCGCCCGGTGGGCAAGCACGAGGCCGTAGGAAAGAAGATTGCGTTCATCGCCGCCACCACCTTCGCGTTGGAAGCTGTGTTTGAACTGTCAGCCGAGATGGCAGACGCCGGCCAAAAGGACGTGCGCATCGAGGCCGCGCTGGCCAAGCTCTGGTCCACCGAACTGAGCTGCCGGATCGCCGATGAACTGGTTCAGATCCGCGGTGGCCGCGGCTTTGAAACCGCCGAATCCCTTGAAGCAAGGGGCGAACGCGCTGTGGCGGCCGAGCAGCTGCTCCGGGATCTCCGCATCAACCGGATCTTCGAGGGTTCCAGCGAGATCATGAAACTCCTGATAGCCCGCGAAGCAGTGGACGCACACCTTGCCGCCGCGGGCGACCTCGCCTCAGCGGATGCCAGCCTGCAGGACAAGGCGAGGGCCGCCGTCGGAGCTTCAGGTTTCTATGCCCGCTGGCTGCCGAGACTCGTTGCCGGAGCAGGCATGGATCCGCGCTCCTACGGCGAGTTCGGGCGATTGGGCAAGCACCTGCGGTTTGTTGAAAGGTCCTCGCGCCGGCTCGCCCGGCAGACCTTCTACGGCATGGGGCGCTGGCAAGCGAAACTGGAACACAAACAAGCGTTCCTGGGCAGGATCGTGGACATCGGCGCCGAACTGTTCGCCATGGCAGCATGCTGCTCCCGGGCCGAAATGCTGCTCCGTACCCACCCGGAACACGGCGCGGCAGCCTTTGAACTCGCCGAGGCCTACTGTGAACAGGCGCGTGTGCGGGTGGACGAATACTTCGATCAGCTGTGGCGAAACACCGACGACGGCGACCACCAGCTTTCGCGCAAAGTCCTCGCCGGCGATTACGCCTGGCTGGAGGCCGGGGTCCTGGATCAGTCCGAAGGAACCGGGCCGTGGATCGCCGATGCTTCCCCGGGCGCCTCAAGCAAGGAGAACCTGCACCGGAAATATCGGTAGCCCGCTACAGGACGTCCCCGTCCACGTAGTACCAGCGCTTGTCCTCGCGTACGAAACGGCCGTGTTCGCGCTGCACTCCCCGTTCACCGTCTGACCGGTAGTGCGCAGCGAAATCAACGGTCCCCGTGGTGTCCAAGGGCCCGCCGTTTGACGTGCCCAGGATGTCGAGCCTGCGCCATTGCGTGTCCGCGTCCAGCTCCAAGGAAGCCGGGCGGGTTGACGCGTGCCAAGTGCGCAGGAGGTATGCCGGATCCAGAATGACGAACGCCGAATACCGGGAACGCATAAGCTGCTCGGCTGTGGGCGCATCGGCCTCGCCGCGGTGGAAGCGCCCACAACAATCGTTATAGGGCTCCCCGGAGAGGCAGGGGCACGCACTGTTGCGGAGTCGGCTGAAATCAGGGGTCACGTTGTCCCAATCCGAGGCTGAAAATGAGAGCTGGACAACATATTTTCCCACGCCATGTAACAGCTTCGAAACAACCCCTGCCAGAGGGTGGTGCGGGGCGTGATTCCGTCGGTGCTGGACCGTAGGCTAGATGTGCAAGCTGGGTGGGCAATGCGCGCATCGCAAAACGACTGCCAGGGGAGGCTACGTGGAGGATCCGACAACACTCGCCATCAACCTGACATATTTGGGCACGGTGGGGATGGCTATCCTCATGTTCCTGGGCCTCGGGTTGGTCATCATCATCACTCTGGTAGTTGCCGGAGTCGGACGGCTTGTGTCAGTGATTCTCCTGGCGATGATCGGCGTCTTCCCCAAGAAGGAAACGGTCGCCATCGTCCACTTGCCCCCTGCTCCGGAACACGTACCCGCTTTGGCGGGTGACGACGTCGATTACTCCAGTCACGCTGTTGAGTCACCTCTTGAAGATCTTGCCTACGTTCCTACCGGTTCCACTGCCGAGGTGGCAGCCCATCCTGTTGTGGCAGAGCCCAAGAAGGATCGCTTTGGCGATGTTCGACGCCGGGTCTCGGATGCCGCTTCTGCCGTCAAGGACGGTGCGTGGAAGGTTAGCCCCAGGAAGGTACCCAAGCCTGCCCAGGTTAAGGAAGTGGTCGAAACACAGACCGCCCACCACCCCTTGCTCGTGGCCGCCAGCAAGGAACCACCCGTGCTTGCGAAGGACTGGGCCGACGCCGTCGCGGAAGCTGACCGGAGGGCGGCCGAGCGCGCAAAGGCAGAGGAACCGCCCGCCATCAAGGTAACGGTCCGTGAGGTGGGCGAGCCAACACCGCCATCCAGCAATGAGGAACCACCCGCCCCGAAGGCCCCGGATGCTAAGCAGTCTTCGGGCACCGAGGCGTCGCCGGGCAATGGTCCGAAAAAGTCCGGTCCTGAGTCTACAAAATCCAGCCAAGGTAACAGCTCGGCCCAAGGGAACAACTCCAAGAAATCGGGCCCGAACACTTCCAAGAATGGAAAGTCTTCGAGCCCGGTCCGTAAGGGTTCGCTCAGCGGGGTAAGCCGCAACTCCTAAGCGGCGAGCTGCCGGAACGCTGCTCCGTGGTAGATCAGTGGTTTGGATTCGTGGTTGATGGTGGTCGCTTTGACCTCGAGGACAACGATCGCGTGGTCCCCGGCGGGCGTCTCGGAGACAACCTCGCACTCGAAACCCAGCACCGCGCCGTCGATTAGAACGGCCCCTGAGTCACTGACGCTGGTGGACAATCCGGCGAAGCGGTCCCGGGTTTTGGAGGACAGCTGAAGGCAGGCCGCTTCCTGACCCTCGGCCAGCACGGACACACCCAACCGGCTGGCCTGCCGAAGCTTGGGCCACGTTGTGGAGGAGTTCTGCACTGCGAACATCACCAACGGCGGTTCCAGTGACACTCCCACCGTGAAGGACGATGCCACCAATGCCTCCGGCGTGAAATCCACCATGGCACTGAAGGCAGCCACTCCGGACGGGAACTGCGCAAATGCAGCCTTGATGGCTGCCGTTTCTTCCACGGTCGTCTGTGTCATTTTTGCTGTCCCCTATCGTGCGTTGCTTGAGTTCCTTTCCCATAATTCACCCGCTTCCGGGAACGGCAATATTTGTTGATTCGAAAGACATTTGTGTTGCCGCATGTCAAGAAATGTCGCGAACTAAGGCCGCTTCCATTACCCCGCGAGACGAAAAACGAAGAAGTTCTACCGTTTGCATTTGGGCGTCCCACAGCCGTGTGTAGCCTCGATTGGACATCCCCTTGACCCACCACAGGAAGCCGACATGAGCCTCAACGAGCTACGAACGCTTGGACGCACTGGCGCCCTGATCAGCCCTCTCACCCTGGGTACATTGAACTTCGGCACCGGCACCGCTCCCACGGGACCTGCGGAGAGCATCCGCATCATCCAGGCTGCGCTCGACGGCGGCATCACCAGCATCGACACCGCCGATATTTACTCGCAGGGCGAGGCGGAAGTCGTGGTGGGCCAGGCAATCCAAGGAAGGCGCGACGACGTATTCCTCGCCACCAAATTCCATGGCCAGATGGGATCCAACCCAGCGCATGCCGGAAATTCGCGTCGGTGGATTGTCCGGGCTGTGGAGGACAGCTTGAGGCGGCTGAACACGGACAGGATCGACCTCTACCAAGCGCACCGTCCCGACTACAACACCGATCTCCTTGAGACCATCACCACCCTGAACGATCTCATCCGGCAGGGCAAGATCCTCTACTACGGCACGTCGGTGTTCAGCCCCGCGCAACTCGTCGAGGCACAGTGGATCGCGAACACCAACCACCTGACGCCGCCGGTGGTGGACCAGGTTCCCTATTCGCTTCTGGTTCGCGCCAACGAACGCGACGTTTTCCCCATCACCCAGCAGTACGGCGTCGGGGTTTTGAGTTATGGACCGCTCGACGGTGGGTGGCTGGCTGGCGGTTACCGCGTTGGCGCGGGCCAGCCCGAAAGCTCGCGTTCGGCCGCTGTGCCCGGCCGGTTCGATGTGAACGCGCCCTTCAACCAAGGCAAGCTGCACGCGGCAGACGCACTCGCACAACTGGCCGCCAGGTACGGACTGACCCTCATCCAGCTCGCTGTGGCCTTTGCGTTGAACCATCCAGCCGTCACCAGTGTGATTATTGGACCGCGGACCGAGGACCATCTCACCGACTACTTGAAGGCCGCCGATGTGGTGCTCAACGACGCGGTTTTAGATGAAATCGATGACATCGTGGCCCCCGCCGTCAACTTCCTTGAGCGGGACGCCGGCACGGTTGCTCCGCATCTGGAGTACCCGGAACTTCGACGTCGGTAGCTCGCCACCCGTTGTGGGGACCGCTCTGCGGGCTTCTTCGCTCGCGGACAGTGCATACCGGGCCTCGCAATCGCCTATTGACGGCATTAGGTCCCCGCGTGATCCTTGTCCTAAGTGCTGCGGCACGCCCGCAGCGTCAGGTCCAGTAGAACGCCGCCTCCCATGTCCAAACACCATGTCAAGCAAGACGCGGCGAAAGCCGTCATCACGGGACAGCCGACCGAAGGTCCCCTGACCCACGAAGAGTTGCAGCTCTCCGGCCGCAACCATTCAATGCCGCTCGAAGCCCTCCACGACGACATCACGCCAGCAGGCCTGCACTATCTGCTCATTCACTTCGATATCCCGCACGTTACCGCCGAGGAATGGCGCCTGCGGCTCGGTGGCGCCCTTAATAACAGTCTGGAACTGAGCCTCGACGACATCAAGTCGCGGCCCTCAGTCACCATGCCTGTCACCATGGAGTGCGCCGGAAATGGACGCTCACTGCTGCAGCCACGTCCGCTCAGCCAGCCCTGGGTGCTGGGAGCTGTAGGCACTGCGGAATGGACTGGAACTCCGTTGGCACCACTGCTGGAGGAGGCAGGGTTGGCGAGTGACGCCGTCGAACTTGTCTTTACGGGTGCCGACAGCGGTATCCAGGGTGGAGTCGAGGAACCGTACGCCCGCAGTCTTTCGATCGCCGAAGCGATGCATCCTGAAGTCATGTTGGTCTACGCCATGAACGGCAACCCGCTACCGATCCAGCACGGTTTCCCGCTGCGGCTGTTGGTGCCCGGCTGGTATGGCATGGCAAGTGTGAAGTGGTTGACCTCCATCGAGGCAGTGACTTCACGTTTCATGGGATTCCAACAGGCCGTGGCGTATCACTACCTCCAGGGACCCGATGGGCCAGGTTTGCCCGTGTCGCACATTCGCGTCCGCTCCCTGATGGTGCCACCCGGGATTCCTGATTTCTTTACCCGACGCCGGGTAGTGGATGCCGGTCCTGTGATGCTGCACGGCAGGGCGTGGTCCGGTCACGGCGAAGTGGAACGGGTGGAGGTGGGGATCGACGGCGAATGGATGCCGGCCCATCTGGAACCTGCTGTAGGTGACTTTGCTTGGCGATCCTGGACTATGGTGTGGGTCGCGAGCCCGGGAGAGCACGAGTTGCGGTGCCGTGCGATGGACTCCTCGGGTGCGCTGCAGCCCAGCGACCAGGTGTGGAACTACCAGGGCATCGGGAACAACATGGCCCAGCGGGTTGAGGTGACGGTTCGGTAGTTGTTTCTCGGGTCGGTGTTTCTCGCCGAGATCGCGGGAGAGCTGCGTGATCGCCGGAACTCTTAGGCGTGCTCGGTGGCTTCCCCTTGTACTCGCACGTTTCCGGCGTTCTCGCGGGTCTTGCTAGGCCCGGTTAGACTCTTCCCAATCATGAGTATCCCGTCATCATCCCCGGCAAACGTCCGCGTCGATGCCTGGTTGTGGGCGATCCGCGCTTACAAGACCCGATCCGCGGCCACCGCCGCCTGCCGTGCCGGCCACATCCGGATCAATGGAAATCCGGTGAAGGCCTCGCAAACCGTGATCATTGGAGACACCATCCGCGTGCGAGAATCCGGTTGGGAACGGATCCTCGAAGTACGGCGGCTGATCGCGAAACGCGTCGGCGCCGAGGCTGCCTCGCATTGCTTCACCGACCACACTCCCCCTCGGCCCGTTGCCCCGAAGCTTGGCCTTCCCCAGCGCGACCGCGGTGCCGGCCGGCCCACCAAGAAGGACAGGCGGGATATGGAGAAATTGCGGGGTTAATTGTCCACATACAGCCCCCGATGGCTGTATTGCTGGCTAGCGGCCATTTAGCTTGGTGGAGTGATCCCCCAGCCACCTCCCCCCATCGACGTGAACATCCACACCGGGCCGGTTGAGTGGTGGCAATCTGTTGCAGGCATGGCGCCCCTGGCTGCACTAGCCGCGGCCAGCATTGCCGCTTGGATTGCCTGGAGGTCCCTGCGACAAAAGACCGGGTCCGTCCGATAACAGGGCCGAATGGTGGCGACGGGCTGAGTGGGCTTTCGACAGCATCCTTTCCCAAGAACCCCGCCGCGCACAGGTGGGCCTTCAGGTAATGACTGTATTGGCCGAATCAACACCAAGCCGTGAAGAAGTTGAATTTATAACTGTGGCTTGGAGTTATCCACTGGAAGAAGCGGCAGAATCGACAAAGATGGATGGCCTATCGCCACCCGAAGTCCCGCCCAGTTACCCCGACCCGGACCTCGATGTTGAGCTGGACCCCAACCCGAAAACGGGCAACAATGAACCGACGGCAAGCGACACCAGATAAGGGGTTGGCGATGACGGAGCCAATGAGAGCACCAGCACACCACGGCGCAGGGACCGGGGCAACCGACAGAATCGACCGCGGCGCCGCGGCGCGTGACCGCGGGGTGCAAATCGCGGCCGCCCAGCTACGACTGGTCACAGACCGACGCCTCGGAAAGGAAACTCCCGACTGGGTCAGGCAGCTCGCAGCAGAGAGCCCTCGGCGCGGCGTCTCGTAAACTCCGGGCAACAGCTCCACGAACAATAGTTATCCACAAGCGGTCCCCTTCGACGTGAAACCCTCCCTTCCCCCGCCTAGACTGGCCGACACATCGCCAAACAGTTGCTGGGGGAGCCTGTCATGTCACGCCTTTTTGCCTATTCTTCACATGCCCGCATTCGAGGAGCGGTCTTCGGACTCACAGCCGCGTTGCTTCTCACTGGTTGTCAGGGCGGGCCGCCCGGCGGCTCTCCTTCCGAATCAAGCTCGACGACGGCGCCTACCTCGGGCGCTTCGTCGCCAGGTCCTTCGGGCACCGGCCCTTCCGGGAGTGCCGCTCCTGCCACTGTGTACAAGCCAGCCGATGCGAAGGGCAAAGCAGAGAATGTGCCCGTGCCGGTGATGCCTGAGCTCGCGAAGGAGAACTCGAAGGCTGGGCTTGAGGCATTTATCAGGTATTGGTACGCGACTTATTCGTACGCCACCGAAACGGGTGATCTCGGACCCTGGAGCCTTGCCACTGATACAACAACAGTTTCAGGCGCCGCATATAAGAGGGCGATCGAGCTCAACTACGTCGACGGCCGGTGGGTGGTCGGCGGGCGTATCAGTGTTCCTGTTATCGAAGTCCTGTGGAAAGCCGGCACAGACCCTCAAGCCGCTAAGGTGCAGGTCCTCCAAGAGCAAATTGAGTATTTCGACGCTAACGGCAACTCCGGTCAGCAGGCCACGCCCGAGTACAACACCCCCGAAGCTGTCATGGTTAGCTACCAAAGGGGACATTGGCAAGTTATCGACAACGGACTGATTGTGGGCTAGCCGTGCGAATGACTCGTCTTAGCGCAATCGTATTTTTCTCCCTCGTCGTGGTCCTGTCTATCGGCTCTGCTCCGTCAGTGGCAGAGGACGAAACTCGAGTCAGCGTGGGAAAGCACGATACCGCCATAAGTATCGACGCAAGATTCACGCTGAATCCAGAAACTGGGATACCGTCAGAATCCCTCAACTCCAATGCCGCAGCAGACGATCCCTACCAGTACAAGCCGGATACCCTTTGCCGCGCTGGCGGTGGAGGCTTGGGATGCCAAGGACTCGAGTGCCCACCCACAACGGAGGGAGGCGCCGAAGGTACCCCTGTTGTGTGGAAAAAAGCACCAAAGGCCATCTCAAATCCGGACTGGACGGAGTATCGGGCGATCACCGGTCCGACGTGTCTGTACGACGCCAAACCCGAGAACGTCCTGGCCAACATCGCAGCCCGGATCCTGAACGACTTCCGCCAACTCCCCGTCAACCCCGGAATCCTCGAAGCCCAGCCCTTCCCCCACACCCTCAAGGGCGGACCCACGAACTTCTACACCACCGCCGCCGAACAAGCCTTCGACGTCACCATCCTCGGCCAGGCAGTGCACCTGACGGCAACCCCGGCAAGCTTCACCTACAACTTCGGCGACACCACCACCCTCGGCCCCACCCAAGTGGCCGGCTACTCGATCCCCGAAGCCGACTGGCTCCTCAACGACACCCGCACCAGCCACATCTACACAGCAACAGGGAACTACCCCGCCACCATCACCACCAGCTTCACCGGAACCTACTCCGTGAACAACGGACCCCCACTGCCCATCAACGGAACCCTGGACCTCACCACACCACCCAAAACCATCCAGGTCTGGAAAACAGAAAAAGCACTCGTCGCCGACACCTGCCAGGAAAACCCCAAATCCTGGGGCTGCCCCGACGCTCCAGGACTTTAGAGTGACTCCTGCAGAATGGCAGGTAGGAAGTCCCTTCTGTCCAGTTCCCTCACCAAGAGCGGTGTCAATTCACTGGGCGCTAGGCGAAGCCGGTAGCTTCGCCTTCCGTCACCAATCGGTTCGATGACTCCTCGCTCCAAGAGTCTCCGGATTCCTTGGCTCCGGGATGCCGCAGAACCAGGGAACGCGGGTTGGAGGTCCGCCGCCTTCACCTCAGTCTTCTGGGCAATGATGATGAGAGCATCTGTTTCCGCCTTAGTAAAACGCGCCACTTCCAGCCCGCGCTGGATGGCCGGAATCAATAGAGAGTTCGTTACATACTCTTTGTTCCCCAGCTTTGACAGTCTGGTGAGGTCGTTCAGCAGGCCCTCGAGAACGTATGTAGCCCATCGAATCAATGAATCGGGCAGAAGGGAATCAGCGTCCTCCAGCCGCTCGTAGTAGAGTTCCCGGTTCTCTCCGAACACGGCTGTCGGGTTCAGGGTCCGGTAACCCGCGCTTTCCGAAAAGCCTTGCCTACGCATCGCGGCATAGGTCAAAAGCCTGCCTACACGACCATTTCCGTTTCCGAAGGGATGTATCCAAACGAAGCGATGATGGGCCAAAGCAATCTTCAACAACTCATAGTTCTGGTCCACGTCGGCGTTAATGAAGTCGAGAAGGGCGGTCATGTCACTGTGGACATCTCCCGGGGAAGGAGGACGATGAGCCGAGCCACTAATGGTCACATCCGACACACGGTACATTCCCGGCGTCCTGTCTCCCTCGCGCTCCAATCCTTCGACTGAGATTCTGTGCAGTTCCCTCACAAAGCCATGGGTCAGATTGGTCCCGCGCTCCACGACTGAATCGACGAAAGTGGTTGCCTCCTGCAGCTGCACGATCTCCTGAACATCATCGACTTGCTTGATGTTTTCGCGACCAGCCCGTTGGACCCCTGAGACGGCATCAACAATTGAAGTCCTGTTCCCTTCGATCCGGGCACTCATGATGCTCGAGAGTAACTGGAACAACTTCCGGAGCTGAGAGTAAAGCTCCGGCGGTGTGGTTCCTTCGCCCAGATCGGCTCGTACTCGCTCAAGCTGAATGATGGACTTAGCCAGGGGAGAGTTGAACGGAAACTCTGGAAACTCGATCGGCTTCACGACTCAGAACTTTCGATAACGGTTTGTAACAATTAATTCCGTACCCAATCCTAGCCCTGTACTGCGGGGGTTTTGCCGCTGGTTCGCGCTGAAAGATTTAATGTTGCACTGATCTGGAATTAAGTTCCTGCTTCGAAAGGGCTGCCTTTCACTGTCCTGTCCAGCAACGGTCTCTGGTGGGGAGGAAGGAAGGGCGATCGTTTGGAAGCGAGCGCTCAAATCCATCACGAACCCTGAGCGGCAGGACTGGATTCCGATCGGCGGACCAATGTGCTTCCACGGCCGAGAATCCTAAACGCTTTCAAAAGCAGCGATGGGAAGCATGTCCAATATGCTTCCCATCGCTTGTAAAGCTTGGTCGCCGAAGAGCGGGTGCAAAGAAGGTCAGGAAGCCACAGAGCGAAGCTGGATCAGGAGAACCAGGTATCCGGCGGGCCCATGAACAGGAGGAAGCTGAACACGCCAGCCACGCCCACCAAGACAATCGCAATGGCCAGGATCGGGTTTCCCAGGATCCAAGCCTGCCCTTTCTCCAGCCCGCCTTGAGGTTCCTCTCCCCCAGGGGCAAAGCGCCAACCGCCGGCAAGGAGACCCCGACGGTCGAGCGACTTTTCCACGGGAATAGTGACGTACGGGATCACGGCAGAGACGATGGCAAGCAGACCCGTTCGGGCCGGCCATTTCTGGTTGATCCAAGTGAAAGCGGCTGTTGCTGCATAGCAAAGGAAGACAAAGCCATGAATGCCTCCGGCTATGCTGACGCCTACCTCCGTGGTGTGGGTGACGTACTTAAGGAACAGCCCAATCATCAGCAGCGTCCACGTCACAGCTTCGGCAAAAGCAACGGTACGAAACAGGGTGCGGGGCTGCATGGAAGTCCTTGGCTGGGAAACGGGAGTCCCGTCCAATTTACCGTGACAGGACAAACACGTTCACCCCGGGAGAGGAAGCGAGTCCCGGTGCCGGATCTGCGAATCCCCGAATTCAACGGGCACTGGAGCAATCTCCATGGGCGGCTCATGGCGGGTCCGGGCCTTGCCGACGGCGATATGGGGCAACCAGCGGGGTGACCTGTAGCCAAGGGCGGGTGAGCTCAGGATGAAGTCGTCGATGTTATCCAGGCCTAGGTCATCCAAGAGCACATGGAGCCCCTGAACGAGAAGAGCCTGATAGTCGTGAACCTCTTGAGGAACGTCCACTTCCAGTCCCATAAGACGGCCACCGCCCAGAGGGATCAGTTTGTCCGATTTCCCCAGAAAACCCTGCAATACAGGCAACTCTGTCAACCAACCCACAAGCTCGGGAAGTACATTCTCTGACCGGAACATTCCTTTGGTCCAGGCTTCAATGTCCTGGACCAGATCATCGAGGATACCCACGTGCAGCAGCGTCATGTGGAGTCCTTGCGGCTTCCGGAGGAAGTCGACGTAGCGGTTGAGTCCCTCGTAGTCGGTTTGCCCGGCGCCGATGCGGAGGACACGCACCTCGACGGTGATGCGGGATCCATGCGGTTTGCTTCCAGCGGGGTTACTGGCCGTCATGCATGACATTATGCGCCGCTCGCGGCTCCCATGGCAGGCCCCCAACAGAAGCCCGCTGCCGCCGTCGTGCCTAACGCCCTATTTCTTGGAGCGGGCTTGAACCAGATTTGCAAACGGTAGGCGGCCATAGGTGGCAACGAAATCAGCATGGTAGGCAGCCTCGGCTGCATTCACCTCGGAAGGAGGGAGTTCCTTCCACGCGATGATCAGGTCCAGAGCATCCCGGAGCTGCCAGATGAGCCGGGCGTCCCAGACGACGGTGGGTCGCCCGCGACCGTAATCCATGAACTCCTGGATCTGCTTCCGCAGCCCCCGATTTCCCTGGCTTCCGGCACTGGCTTTGCCCAGGTACAACAGGGAAGCGTCGGAAACCCACTCCGCCTCCAGAGCTTCCCGTTTGAGGGACGGGTCCTTTTTCTTGAAGGTGCCCGCGGTGCTCTGGTTGAGGAAGACGGGCTCGAAATCAGCGGGGCAAAGCAGGGCAAAGACCCCGGGACCCTGGGGGACGCGCATGACGTCGAGTTCGTCCAAGGCTCGAAAGCCCGTGAAACCTTCGGCGGTGAGAGACTTTTTGGTGAAGAGCATGATCCATTGTGTCAACGGCCGCACCGTTGCGGTGCCCTGCGAGCTCCCCTTCCGGGTCCGTGGGTGGCGCGCAGGGGGGGTACTGTCGCCGTACGGCAACAAATGCTAAAGTCGTCGTACGGCGACATTCTCCAATGTTGCCGTACGACGACAGGAGTTGCAGAATGCGCACAGTCAGGGAGGCTGGGCCCTTGGTACGTGAGCTTCGTGAGGAGCGCGGCTGGTCTCAGGCGGAGCTGGCCAGCCGGGCGAACGTTTCGCGAACCTTCGTGATAGATCTTGAATCCGGCAAGGCAACAGTGGAGACCTCAAAATTTATGGACGTCTTCCAAGCTTTGGGGTTCGAGCTTGCCATACGCAACAGCGAGACTGGCCACGTCCGATGGTAAATACCCGTGCACTCGACGTGTTCATGGATGGGACACCCTGCGGCCGGGTCGAGCAGTCGCCGTCAGGAAATCTGACATTCCGCTATAAACCGGAATATCAGGCAATCCCCGACGCGACACCATTATCGCTTTCCATGCCACTGGCCGCCGCTTCACACAAGAAGCGCGCAGTCCTGCCCTTCCTGCAAGGCTTGCTCCCGGACAGCGACGGAGCCTTGCGGACCATAGCGAGGAGGTTTGGGGTCTCCCCATCAAACCCTTTCGCCATCCTTGAGTACATCGGTGCAGATGTCGCTGGCGCACTCCAATTCATGCGTCCGGGAACAGAATCCCCGGACGGCGGGCTCGCCAGGAACTCGGTCACCCCGGTCTCGGAATCCGATGTTGCCACCATGCTGGATCATGTCGTGGCTGAATATGAGGATGGCACGCCATACGACGATGCAGCAGGACGTTTCAGTCTTGCAGGAGCACAACCGAAAATCGCCCTTCATCAACTCCCCGATGGGACGTGGGGAGTCCCGGCAGATGCGACACCAACAACTCACATCTTGAAGCCGACAGCAGGGAACTTCAGCAGGCTCGACGTCGTCGAGCAGCTGACCATGAGGGCGGCAGCCTTGCTCGGCCTTGAGGTGGCGAGCTCCGAACTTGCACGCATCGGTTCTTGGGACGTATTCGTGACACGGCGCTATGACCGTCAACTGACCGATAGCGTCTGGCGCCGCATTCACCAAGAGGACCTCTGCCAGTCTCTGAGCGTTTCGCCGGCAAAGAAGTACCAGCATCGCGACGGGGGTCCTGGGGCCGGCGACATGGCTTCACTTGCGCGGTCGTTTCCCCTCGAAAGAGACCGCCGCAAAGCTGGAGAAGCACTTTACCGGGCCTTCGTGTTCAACACTGTGGCCGGTTGCACGGATGCTCACGCCAAGAACTACTCGATCCTGCTCCGGGGCAGTGAAGTGCAAATAGCACCGCTTTATGACCTCGCTACATATGCTCCCTACTGGGATGGAGAGTCAAGCATCGATCTCGCCATGAGCGTGAAGGGCGAATACCGTCTACAGAAAATCAGCAGGCAAATGCTGGTCTCCACGGGTAGGCAGTTCGGCGTCACGCCCGACGTAGCGGAAGAGATTGTTGGAAACTACTGTGGGCAGCTGGTGGAAGCGTTTGATGCCGCCAAAGACGAACTGCAAAACCACATGGGGCGGCTGCCGAAAGTCGCCGACGATACAGTGGCCAACGTACGCAAGCTGCCATTGGTCCAGTGAGCCAGCCGATCGCCAAGACCCCCAAAGCCTGAAACAAGCCTTTCAGCGTTGACACAGCCTTGTGACCCGTGCCATATTCGATAACGTGAACCTGTCAGACAGCCGGACAGCCGGACAGCCCGCACCGGGCAAGCCCGCTGGGCCCACCCCGATCTCGCGCATTTCCGCGGCTGAGGCTGTCTTCGCGGCGCTCAGAAGGGCTATCGAGGGCGGACAGTTCGATATCGGCACCAAGCTGAGCTCTGAAGCAACGCTGGCAGCCCAGTACGGCGTAAGCCGCTCGGTCATCCGCGAAGCCCTGCGCTCGTGCAACACACTGGGTTTGACCGTGACCAAGACCGGCAAGGGCACGTTCATTGTGGCCAACAAGGTCGCCAATGACCTTACCTTGGGCCAGTACAGTGCACGTGATCTGAACGAGGCACGTCCGCACATTGAGATTCCCGCAGCCGGCCTGGCAGCCCAGCGCCGCACCGAAGAAGAACTTGAGCATCTGAAGGACATCGTCCAGGAAATGCTCCATGAGAACGACCCCGAATCTTGGGTAAACCTGGACGCCAGCTTCCATTCCGCCGTCGCCCGGGCCAGTGGCAACCGGGTGTTCGCCAGCGTCGTCTCCGATATCCGCGAGGCCTTGGCCCACCAGTCTGAAACCCTCAACCTCGTCGCCGACCGGCAACACCGCTCGGACGAGGAACATGTTGCCGTGCTGAACGCAATCGAAGCAGGCGACGCCGAAGCAGCGAGCAAAGCGATGGCCGATCACCTTCAGGCCGTCAGCGTCGCACTGGACACGATCCTCAGCAAATGAACCACCCAAAGGACACCATGCCCCAAGTGACCGCGGCAGCAGCGGCCCAAACAGCACAGAGAACACCCAACCACGTCCCGCTCGTCGAACAGACCCGCGACGGCTTGGTGGAGAGCATCCACTATGGATCGCTGATCGCCCTGAACGCCGATGGCAGCAGTGCCATCGAAGCCGGCGAGCCGGACGCGCCGATGTATCCGCGTTCCTCCCTTAAGCCGCTGCAGGCCGTAGCCCTCCTCCGTGCAGGCTTGGACATCCCCCAGAACCTCCTCGCCCTGACGGCGGCCAGCCACTCGGGCAGCAAAGCGCATCGCGACGGCGCCGCCGAAATCCTGGCGCTTCACGGCCTGACCGAAGCGGCGCTGGGCAACAGCACTGACCTGCCGTACGGCGTCGTTGAGCGCGAAGAGTGGCTCCGCGCCGGCAACGGCCCCACCCAACTTGCGCAGAACTGCTCCGGCAAGCACGCCTCCATGACCGCTGTGTGCGTCATCAACGGTTGGCCCGTGGAGGGCTACCTGAACCCGGAACACCCGCTTCAGGTCCTGGTTCGTGACACCATCACCGAACTCACTGGCGAGGATGCAGCCGCAGTGAGCACGGATGGCTGTGGCACTCCGCTTTTTGCGCACACACTTCACGGCATGGCCCGCGCTTACGGCCGCATCGCCGCCGCTGACCAAAGCACCGACGAGGGCAAGGTTGCCCACGCCATGCGCCGCTTCCCCGAGATGGTCGCAGGCGAAGGCCGCGACGTCACCGCGCTGATGCGCGCCGTCCCGGGGCTGCTGGCCAAGGACGGTTTTGAAGGCCTCCAGCTGGTGGGCTTGCCGGACGGCCGTGGCGCGGCCGTGAAGATTTCCGACGGCGGTGACCGCGCACGCATGCCCGTCACCGTTGAGGTTCTCCGCCAGTTGGGCGTCGACGGCGGCAGCCTGGACACGCTTCAAAGCCCACCGGTGCTGGGCGGCGGCCATCCGGTCGGCGAGCTCCGCGCAGCGCAATTTTTCAGCAAGAACTAAACCAAGGACAGCTATGACCACCGTCGATCAGGCGATCCCCATCCGTTCCGAACACGACCTCCTGGGGGACCGCGACATTCCCGGGAACGCCTACTGGGGCGTCCACACCCTGCGGGCTATCGAGAACTTCCCCATCACCGGACAGCCCCTGTCCACCAACCGTCACTTGGTCCGCGGCCTCGCCGCGGTAAAAATGGCGGCAGCACGCACCAACCACGAGCTCGGCCTCCTGGATGCTGAACGTGCCGGAGCCATCGAGCAGGCCTGCCAGGACGTCATGGATGGCATGCTCCAGGAGCAGTTCATGGTGGACGTGATCCAGGGCGGCGCGGGAACCAGTTCCAACATGAACGCCAACGAGGTCATCGCCAACCGCGCGCTGGAAATCCTTGGCCACCCCAAGGGCGATTACTCCAAGCTGCACCCGAACGACCATGTAAACCTGAGCCAGTCCACCAACGACGTCTACCCGACGGCGGTGAACCTTGCCACGATCTTCTCGGTGAAGGAACTCCTCCTCGCCCTGGAAGAACTCGAGTTGGCGTTTGCCGAGAAGGGCCGCGAATTCCGCACGGTAGTGAAGATGGGCCGCACCCAGCTTCAGGACGCCGTTCCCATGACCCTGGGCCAGGAATTCGGCGGATACGCCGTGACCATTGCCGAGGACCGGGCGCGCCTGGACGAGTCCCACATGCTGATCCACGAGATCAACCTTGGGGCTACCGCCATTGGCACGGGCCTGAATGCGCCAGTCGGTTACGCGGATGCTGCGTGCCGTCATCTCGCTGAAATCACTGGCCTTCCGCTCCTTACCTCCGCGGACCTCATTGAGGCCACCCAGGATGTTGGCGCCTTTGTTCACCTGTCCGGCGTCCTTAAGCGCGTGGCAGTGAAGCTCTCCAAGATTTGTAACGACCTCCGCCTGCTGTCCTCTGGACCGCGTGCGGGTTTGGGCGAGATCAACCTGCCGGCCGTACAGTCCGGCTCGTCGATCATGCCCGGCAAGATCAATCCGGTGATCCCGGAAGTGGTCAGCCAGGTGGCGTACGAAGTCATCGGCAACGATGTCACAGTCACCATGGCCGCGGAGGCGGGCCAGCTTCAGCTGAACGCCTTCGAACCGATCATTGTGCACAGCCTGCACAAGAGCATCTCCCACCTGGAAGCAGCGTGCCGCACCCTTACGGCACGCTGCGTCCGGGGAATCACCGCAAACACCGAACGGCTACGGCTTACCGTGGAGCAGTCGATCGGTCTCGTCACGGCATTGAACCCCCACATCGGTTATGCCTCCGCCACGGCCATCGCCCAAGAAGCGCTGGCCACCGGCAAGGGTGTTGCAGAACTCGTACTGGAGCACGGTCTGTTGACCGCTGCCCAGCTTGAGGAACTGCTCAGCCCGGAACGTCTGGCAAACCTGAGCAAGTAAGCCGAAACCGGCCAGTAAGCCCAGCGGCTCAAAAGAGCCGTCCCGCCCGATAAGGCACACCCCCGAGGCCCTGTCCTGCGCTCCGGCCCCCGACCGGACGCGTCCAGGACACCCCCAACAGGACACCCCTAAGGATTCCAATGACCAACCCACCCATTACGGACCACACGGTCCCGGCCCAAGCGCATGCCAGCGAGAAAGCCCTCCACACAGAGGACAAGGGCTACCACAAGGATCTGAAGCCCCGCCAGATCCAGATGATCGCGATCGGCGGTGCAATCGGCACCGGTCTGTTCCTCGGCGCAGGTGGCCGCCTCAACGCTGCCGGCCCTTCGCTCGTCATCGCCTACGCCGTATGTGGCTTCTTCGCGTTCCTGATCCTCCGCGCGCTCGGTGAACTCGTTCTCCACCGCCCGTCGTCGGGATCCTTCGTTTCTTACGCCCGTGAGTTCTTCGGTGAGAAGGCCGCGTTCGTTTCCGGTTGGTTCTACTGGATCAACTGGGCCACCACCACCATCGTGGACATCACAGCAGCGGCGCTGTACATGAACTTCTTCGGCAAATACGTCCCGTGGATCGGCGTGGTTCCACAGTGGGCATGGGCGCTGATCGCACTTGTCGTGGTCCTGGGCCTGAACCTCGTATCGGTCAAGGTCTTCGGCGAGCTTGAATTCTGGTTTGCCATCATCAAGGTGGCCGCACTGGTGGCGTTCCTGGTGGTGGGCACCTACTTCGTCATCTTCGGCACACCCGTCGAGGGCCAGGAAGTTGGCTTCAGCCTCCTTTCGGACAACGGCGGCATCTTCCCCAATGGCATCCTTCCCATGATCATCCTCATGCAGGGTGTGCTGTTCGCCTACGCATCGATCGAGCTCATCGGCACCGCCGCCGGTGAAACCCCGAACCCTGAGAAGATCATGCCCAAGGCCATCAACTCCGTGGTCTTCCGTATCGCAGTGTTCTACGTTGGCTCGGTCATCCTGCTGGCTCTGCTGCTCCCGTACACCTCATACGAGAAGGGCGTCAGCCCGTTCGTAACGTTCTTCGGATCCATCGGCATCCAGGGCGTGGACGTCATCATGAACCTTGTGGTTCTCACCGCCGCACTGTCCTCGCTGAATGCCGGCCTGTACTCCACCGGCCGTATTCTGCGCTCGATGTCCGTTGCCGGCTCCGCACCGAAGTTTGCCCAGCGCATGAACAAGGCTGGTGTCCCCTACGGTGGCATCGCGATCACCGCAGGCGTCTCGCTGCTCGGCGTTCCGCTGAACTACCTCGTCCCGTCACAGGCGTTCGAGATCGTCCTGAACGTTGCTTCGGTGGGCATCATCGTCACCTGGGCAACCATTGTCCTGTGCCAGATGCAGCTCAAACGCTGGGCAGACAAGGGCTGGCTCAAGCGCCCGTCCTTCCGGATGTTTGGTGCGCCGTATACCGGTTACCTCTCGCTCCTGTTCCTGGTGGGCGTGCTGGTGATGGTCTTCATCGACTCCCCACTCACCATGCTGGTCACCGCGATCGCATGCGCACTGATGGTGGTCGGCTGGTACCTGTGCCGCAAGCAGATCCACGAGCTTGCTGCGACCCGCGACGGCTACACCGGCAGCGCTCCGGTGGTTGCCAACCGCCCCATGCGCGGCGGCGACTCCTAACAAGCCCCAAGCAGCGCCCGACGGCGGCACCCGGGTTCCGTAACATCGGAACCTGAGTGCCGCCGTCGTTGGTTAATGAACCCAAGTAGCCGTGGTTGTTCCCAGGGCTGGGAACAACCACGGCTAGATGGGTGAGAACGCGCCTAAGCCAAACATCCGATGATTCGCGACTACTATGGACCCATGGCTGTCACAGATGAGGCGATCGGCAAGATCAAGGACATGCTGATCCGCGGGGAACTCAAAGCCGGGGATCGGCTTCCACCGGAGAAAGAACTGAGCGAGCGGCTCGGCCTTTCGCGCAGTTCACTGCGTGAAGCGGTGAAGGCGCTGGAGCTGATCCGCGTGCTCGACGTCCGCCGCGGCGATGGAACCTACGTCACCAGCCTCGACGCCAAGCTGCTCAACGAAGCCGTGGCTTTTGTGGTTGACCTGCATCAGGACCGCTCCATCCTGGAACTCTTTGAGGTCCGACGAATCCTGGAACCCGCCACCGCCCACCTCGCTGCCGGCAAGATCGGGCCGGCCGAGCTCACAGCACTGCGCGCCACCATGGACGGCATCGATGAAAACACCGACGTCGAAGAACTGGTAGCCCACGACCTCGAATTCCACAGCATCATTACCGAAGCGGCAGGGAACGACTACCTTGGCAGTCTCTTGGAAGCCCTGTCCAGCAGCACGGTTCGTGCCCGGATCTGGCGTGGCCTGACGCAGGAAAAAGCCGTGGCGCACACCCTTGCCGAGCACCGCGCGATCGCCGATGCCTTGGAACGCGGCGACGCCGAGCTGGTCCGGGCACTCGTGACCGTCCACATCAGCGGCGTGGAGAACTGGCTGCGGCAGGCGCTCTAAGCCCTGGTCCGGGAAGCGCTAATCCTGTGGAAGCGGCGTAGCCGGCAGCCCGTAGGTACGAATCGCTGTCGCCTCGAGCACAGCATCCTGTTCCGGGACGCTCAGTGAAGAGATGAGTTCCAACAACACATCCAGGGTCCTGCCGTAGGGCGCACCGAGCGTGCTGACTGGCCAGTCGCTGCCGATCATCAAGCGATCGGGGCCGAAGGCTTCCAACGCTTCGTCGAACAGTGACCGCAACGAATCGGCCGAATACTCCACGCCGGGTAGGTGCAGGCCGGATACTTTGGCCACCGTGTTGGGCAGGCGCCCAAGTTCTCGAAAATGAGAACGCCAAAGGTCCATTGCAGTCGCGTCCGCAAGGGGTGGCTTGCCCAGATGATCCAGGACCACGGTCAGCTCCGGAAGTTCGCGGGCAAGCCGGGCAGTTGCTCCCAAGTGACGTGGGAAGGCATCGGGGACGTCGAAGGCCAGGCCGCGGGCGGCAACCAAGGCCAGGGATTCCCGTACCGAGGGAAGGCCAAGGAAGTCATCGCGGGGATCATCGTGCACCAAGTGCCGGACTCCCCTGAATACGGAATGAGCGGTGAACGCGTCCAGTTGTTCCGCAGCTTGTGTTGGCGAATCCAGTTGGATCCACCCCACGACGCCGAGCACCCATGGATTGCGCGCGGCCACGCCGAGCATGCTCTGCGTGTCGGCAAGCGTGTCGTCGGCCTGGACCAACACCGCTCCCCTGATCCCCGCTGCGGTCAGGACTTCTCCAGCCTCATGCTCCCCGAAGCTGCGGAACAGCGCGCCGTGCTGCGGGCCCAGCCACGAGTAGGGTCGGGCACCTCCGGTCACAAAGGCGTCCAGGTTCCACAGGTGCAGATGCGCGTCAATCACGCCCCAGAGCCTCCAGTGCGTCCCACAATTCTTCCGGCACGGATTCCTGCATACGGCTGGCGTTCGAGGTGACTTGTTCTGGTCTGCTGGCTCCGACTGTCACATTCACCACGGCCGGATGCCGCAAGGGAAACTGGAGTGCCGCCGTCGGAAGTTCAACGCCGAAATCCCGGCAGACCGCGGCAAGTGCCCGCGCACGCTCGAGAACTTCACGCGGGGCGCGGTCGTAGTTGTAATGCGCGTCGTCGGGGACTTCGGGACGGGCCAGCAGCCCGGAGTTGTAGACGCCAACGTTCACGACGCCGGTGCGGCGCTCCACGCAGCGGTCAAGCAACGGGACGCTGGGCTGCTCAAGCAGCGTGTAGCGGCCCGCGAGCATGACGAGGTCCAGGTCCGCGGCCTCGACACAGTCCAAGGCTGCCTCGGCGGAGTTGGTGCCTACACCGATGGCTTTGACCACGCCTTCTTCGCGCAGTTTCTCCAGCGCTGGCAAGGCCTGCGAGATCCCGGCCTGTAGATCGTGAACATCGGGATCGTGGAGATACGCGATGTCCACGTGGTCCAGGCCCAAGCGTTCCAGGGAGTCCTCGATGCTACGGCGGATGCCGGCTTCGGTGAAGTCCCACACACGCCTGCTGGTTGCGGGGACGTCGAAGCCTTCGTCGTCCTTCGCCAAGCCGGCCGTTGCCGATCCGGCATCGGGGTTGGCTTCCAACAAGCGGCCCACTTTAGTGGAGATGACGAATTCGTCCCTGGGTTTGTCCCGGAGGACAGCGCCCAATCTCTGCTCAGACAAGCCCAGGCCATAGTGCGGTGCGGTATCGAAATAGCGAAAGCCGGAGTCCCAAGCGGCCAGGACAGTGGCCATGGCTTCCCCATCAGGGATGACCTTGTACAGATTCCCGATGCCGGCTGCACCGAATCCCAGCCGGCCGAGGTTAAGTGGTTCCAGGTTCATGGCAGCTCCCATACTTTCTGGATGCCCGAATCGTTCCCAGAGTAATCGTCCTGAACCTCAAGAAGTTCGGCCATCCGGGCCTGCCAAGGGATATTAGCTGGATGATCGGCGAGCGCATGGCGCATGGCTTGGTAGTCCTCGACGTCCACCACGTGGAAAAGGTCCAGCCCGCTGCGCCAGATCCGCCAATTCCGCACGCCGGCTCCTTTGAGGGCTTCGACCAGTTCGGGCGGGATGTTCGCGTGGGCGTGGGCGTATTCCTCCTCGGTTCCGGGCTTGAGGCGGGTGTGGAGGGCGATGCTTTCAGTCATTGAAGTCCCCCGGCTTCAGGAACAGCTCAAGCACGGGCACAGCGACGTCGGGCCGCTGGACGGGGAGCTTGATGGTCAGCGTCCCGGCTGGCTGGCCGCCGGGGGTGATGTTGATGGCTTGCTGTCCGGGGTCCCCCTCCTGGAGGAAGACTTCGGACGCATCGTTGAGGAGTTGGGCGTACTCCACCTTGCCAGCCAGGTCCGGGAGATGGACGAATTCAAAGGGCCAGGCGAAGAGGTGCACGTACAGCCGGTTCCCGCGCTGGGTGTAGCGGGTATCCGGTGGTGCTGTGAACTGGGATGTTCCTGCACCGTAAATCGAGCGGGAGTGCAGTTGCATCCAGTCGCCGATCTCTTCGAGGGAGGCGAGCGCCCTGGGGTCGATGCTGCCGCGGCCTGTTGGGCCTACGTTGAGCAGAAGGTTTCCGCCCTTGGAGACTCCATCCACCAGCATTCGGATCAGCAGGTCCACGGATTTGTAGCTGAGGTTGTCACGGTCGTAACCCCAGCTGCCGTTCAACGTTTGGCAGGCTTCCCAGGCGACCGGGGCGTCGTCGACCATCATGGGACCTGCTGGCTGGTACTGCTCAGGGGTGACAAAGTCTCCGGGGATGCCCAGGCGGTCGTTGACCACGAGGTCTGGCTGGAGTTCCCGCACTATGGCGAGCAGGGTTTCGGAGTCCCAGTCCTTGGCGCCTTTCGCGCCCCAGAACCCGGCGTGTTCATCTTCGTCGTAGGAGAAATCGAAGAACAGGTAGTCGATGGTGCCGTAGTTGCTGAGGAGCTCACGAACCTGGCCGTGCAGGTACTCGCGGTAGCGTGCCATATCGCGCCCGGCGTTGACGCTTTCGACGTCGGTGGCGTTGCGCTGCGGGTGCACGCCATCGATGGTGAAGTCGGGGTGGTGCCAGTCGATCAGCGAGTGGTAGAAGCCGACTTTGAGCCCTTCATCCCGCAGCGCTTGAACGTAGGGTGCGATCAGGTCACGGCCGGCTGGCGTGTTCGTGGCTTTGTAGTCGGTCAGGGCGGAGTCCCACAGGCAGAAGCCGTCGTGATGCTTGGTGGTGAGGACCACGTACTTCATGCCGGCCTTACGCGCTGCGCGTGCCCACTCGTTTGGATCGTAGAGATCGGGGTCAAAGCGCCGGAAGTATTTGGAGTACTCCTCCACAGTGGTTTCCTCCCGGTTCATCACCCACTCGTGCCGGGCAGGCAGTGCGTAGAGGCCCCAATGGACAAACATGCCAAAGCGGGACTCTTCAAACCAAGGTGCGTGCTGGATCAACGGGATACCTTCCGTGTGCCGGGAGTTGGTGGTGCTTTTGGAGCGACAGGGCAGGATTGGGAGGGGCGCAGAGGGGCACAGGGCCCCACCCAATCGGGCGTGATTCTATTCGTAGAGGTTGGGCTTAATGGTCTCGGAGTCGATGTTCTTTGCGTCGTACCAGTAGAAGCCCGTGTCGATCTTGCTCGGTAATTTCTCACCCTTGATGGCGGCAACGGCTGCCTTGACGGTTTCGTAGCCAATGCCGACCGGGTTCTGGGTGACGGCGCCCGCCATGAGTCCGGACTTGATGGCGTCGATTTGCGCCTTGCCGGAGTCGAATCCGACGATCGTCAGCTTGCCCTTGAGGCCGAGTTCTTCCACGGCCTTGACGACGCCGATTGCCGAGCCTTCGTTGGTTCCGTACATTCCTTTGAGGTTCGGGTTGGCGGTGATGATTGCCTTGGCTGCGTCTGCCGAGAGCAGCTGGTCGCCGCCGGCATACTGGATGGCGACGATCTTGACACCGGGGTTGTTCTTCTCGATGTATTCCTTGAAGCCGTCCCGGCGGTCAGTGCCTGACTTGGAGGTCTGGTCGTGCCCGATGATGGCGATCTCGCCCGATCCGCCAATCAGTTCAGCGAGGTGCTTGGCAGCCTCTGCCGCTGCAGCCTTGTTGTCGGTGGAAGCCGTGGTGGCCGGGATGGTGGAGTCAACGCCGGAGTCGAAGGCAATGACGGGGATGTTCTTGCTCTTGGCCTGCTCCAGGAGGGGCGTGGCGGCCTGCGAGTCCAGTGCCGCGAAGCCGATGGCTGCAGGCGACTTGCCCAGGGCGGTGGTGAGCATCTGGATCTGCTGGTCCACGTCCTTCTCGGTGTTCGGGCCCTCAAAGCTGATATCGACGTTGAATTCCTTGGCAGCCTTGTCCGCGCCTTGCTTAACGGCCTGCCAGAACTGGTGCTGGAAACCTTTGGACACGACGGCGATGTACGGCTTGGCGCCGTCTGCTGCTGCCCCGCTGGCGGTGCCAGATCCGGCCGGTGCCTCGCAGCCGGCGATAGCGACGGCACCGAGGGCGAGGCCGGTGAGGGTAAGGAAGGAACGGCGGTTGTGGATGGACTTGCTCACGATTGAAGACTCCCTTTTCTGAGGATGCGTTCTGGAGAGGTTGCGGGTGGTTGGAGCGGAAGCACAGCGGCTATTTGGCGGTCTCCTTCCTGCGCAGCATGTCCAGATAGACCGCTACGAGGATCACGACCCCGATTGCCACGTTCTGCCATTCCTGCGGCACGGAGATGATGCGCAGGCCGTTGGTCAGGACGGACATGATGAGGGCGCCGATCACTGTTCCGACGATGGAGCCTTTGCCTCCGGCCAGGGATGTCCCACCGATCACGACGGCGGCAATCGCCTGGAGCTCGTAGCCCATCCCCTGCCCGGGCTGGGCTGAGTTCAGGCGGGCTGCGATGATGACGCCGGCCAGGCCTGTGAAGGCTCCTGCAGCCGTGTAGATCCACAACTTCCAGTTCCGGACGTTGATGCCGGAAAGTGCCGTGGCTTCCTCGTTGGAGCCGATGGAAAAGGTGTAGCGGCCCAAGAGTGTCTTGCTCATGACAAGCCCTGCCAGTACGGCCACTGCGAAGAAGATGAATACCGCGTTGGGAACCACCAGGCCCGGGATGGGCTTGCCGAGGGCAAGGTTGGCGAAGCCTTCAGTGCTGGTGAAATAGATCGGCTTGGTTCCGGAGACTACCAGGGCCATACCCTGTGCAACGAGCATGGTGGCCAGGGTGGCGATGAACGGTGGAATCTTCAGGAAGGAGATCAGGAACCCGTTGACGGCACCGATCACGGCTCCCATCAGGATGCCGCCAATGACGCCGGCCCACAGCGGCAGCCCGAGATAGGTCAAGACCACGCCTGTCATCACCGAGCACAGGCTCATGCCGGTACCGACAGAGAGATCAATGCCGCCGGTGATGATCACGAACGTTGCGCCGAGGGCCAGCAACCCGATCACCACGGTGGAGAGCAGGATGTCCGAAAGATTGCTCGGCACCAGGAACCGCGAGTTTATTGCGCCGAAAAAGATCACCAGGACAATGAGTGAACCGAAGGCCAGGAGCTGTTGAAGGGAGGAACGGAACCTCGTAGCGAGGTCACGTACGGGCTTCTGTTCGGCGGATTCGGGCTTTGTACCCTGGTTGCGGGACGCGGGGGTCTCTACAAGGCTCATGCTGTCATTGCTCCTGGTGTGGCGATGGCGCGGCGGGTGGCCAGCTCCATGATTTGTTCCTGGGTGGCTTCAGCGTTGCTGAGGAAGCCTGTGATCCGGCCTTCGGCCATAACGGCGATCCTGTGGGACATGCGCAGGATCTCGGGAAGCTCCGAGGAGATCATGATGATCGATTTCCCACCAGCGGCCAGTTCGTTAAGGAGCCTGTAAATTTCCTCCTTGGCGCCAACGTCGATTCCGCGAGTGGGTTCATCAAAGATGAGAATGTCGCAGTCCTTCACCAGCCACTTGGCTATCACGATCTTCTGCTGGTTGCCGCCGGAGAGATTGCGGGCCAGCTGGTGGATGGATGGCGTTTTGATCCGAAGCTTCCTGCTGTATTCCTCAGCGGTCCGGCGCAAGGCCGAATCCTTGATGAAACCGCCAGGGGCATTCGCGGCGAGCGAAGAGAGCATGATGTTCTCTTTCACGTCCCGCTCAAGCATGAGGCCAAGATGCTTGCGGTCCTCGGACAGATACCCGATGCCCAGTTTCGCGGCAGCAGCAGGGTTCGCGATGGCAGCGTCAGCGCCGCGTACCTGTAGCCGGGTGAACGTCGCACGATCGGCGCCCACCAGGGCACGCGCCACTTCCGTCCGACCTGCTCCCATGAGCCCGGCGAAGCCAAGGATTTCGCCGCGTCGGAGGTCGAAGCCGACATCCCGCAGCAAGGCTCGCGTCGATAACCCCTCAACCGAAAGCACGACGTCGTTAGCCACCTCGGCGGGGACCGCCGTCGGACGCTGTTCTCCCGAAATCTGGCGCCCAACCATCAGGGAAATGACTTCCTTCATGGTGGTCTCCGCCGTGCTGACTGTGTCGACGTACTCGCCGTCGCGAATCACCGTGATGCGTTGTGAGATCTGCTTGAGTTCGTCCATGCGGTGCGAGATGTAGATGACGCCGGTGTCGGGACAGATGAACCCACGAATGATCTGGTGCAGCGCTGCCACCTCGGCGTCATTCAGGGCTGCCGTCGGTTCGTCCATGATGATCACTTTGGAATCGTGGCTCAGTGCTTTCGCGATTTCCACCATCTGCTGCTTGGCCACCGTCAGCTGCCCCACCTTTTGACGGGGATTCAGCTGCAGGCCGATCCTGTCCAGCAGCTCCTGCGTCTGGTGGTTAAGGGCCCGCTCGTTCAGCACTCCGAAGCGCCGGGGTTCGCGGCCGATGAAAATGTTCTGGGCCACGGTGAGGTCCGGCATCAGGTTGAATTCCTGATGGATGATGCTGATGCCCAGTTCCTGCGCGTGCTTGGGACTGTCCGGCACAAAGGCCGTTCCGTTCAGCTCAAAGGTGCCGCTGTCCGGTGTATAGATGCCCGAAAGAAGCTTCATCAGCGTGGACTTTCCGGCACCGTTCTCTCCCACGAGCGCAAGGACTTCACCATGGCGAAGCTCCAGTCCCATGTTGTTCAGGGCCCGGACTCCGGGGAAAGTCTTGCTGACTCCATGGAGGGAGAGCAGCGGTGGTGCTTGCTGGGTCATGCGATCACTTCCTTGTGAGCGTGCACGTGCTGTCGCGGTACGTTATCGGGCCCAGACGGGGCCGTCGGGGAACGCGTATTCGGCCAGTGTTTCACGGACCATTTCGTTGCCCGCGCCAGGAGCCGACGGCGGCCAGTAGACGCCGCTTCGGACGTCCACGGGTGTGATGAAGTGCTGGTGCAGATGGTCCACGAACTCGATCATCCTGCCTTCCTTTGTGCCTGAAACGGCAACGAAGTCGAACATGGACAGGTGCTGAACGGCCTCGCACAGCCCTACGCCGCCGGCATGAGGGCAAACAGGCACACCGAACTTGGCTGCCAGCAGGAGGATGGCGATGTTCTCGTTGACTCCTGCTACCCGGGCTGCATCAATCTGCAGGACCTGGAGAGAGCCAGCCTGGAGCATTTGCTTGAACATCACCCGGTTCTGAACGTGCTCCCCGGTAGCCACAGGGACAGGGTCAACCCCGCGGGCGATGGCCGCGTGCCCCAGGATGTCATCGGGGCTGGTGGGTTCCTCGATCCAGGCGATGTCATAAGGCGCCAGATGGGCCATCCAATCGATGGCTTCCTGGACATCCCAGCGCTGGTTGGCATCCACCGCGATCCTGATGTCCGGCCCCACCGCCGCACGGGCAATTCCCACGCGCCGGATATCGTCCTCCAAGGAGGCGCCCACCTTGAGCTTGATCTGCGCAAACCCATCGGCCACGGCTTCCTTGGCCAGGCGCGTCAGCTTCTCGTCGCTGTAACCCAGCCAGCCCGGCGTCGTGGTGTAAGCGGGGTAGCCTTCAGCGCGAAGAGCCACTTTGCGTACTTCCCTGCCCGGCTCCGCAGCCCGGAAGATCGCCAGTGCTTCATCCGGCGTGAGGGCATCGCTGAGGTAACGGAAGTCAACCAATGCCACGAGTTCCTCCGGACTCATGTTTGCAAGCAGTTCCCAGAGCGGCAGTCCGGCCCGCTTGGCCTTCAGATCCCAGAGGGCGTTAACCACCGCGCCGATCGCCATATGCATGACGCCCTTCTCCGGACCAAGCCATCGGAGTTGGGAATCGTGGGCCATCAGCTTCCACGTGGCGCCCATGTCTCCCAGGAGTTCCTCCACATTGCGCCCCAGGATGTGGTCCCGAAGAGCGTCGAGGGCTGCCGTCTCAACCTCGTTTCCGCGCCCTATCGTGAAGACAAAGCCGTGGCCTTCATGACCGTCACCGGCATCGGTGCGAACAATCAGGTAGGCGGCTGAATAGTCGGGGTCCGGGTTCATGGCGTCGGAGCCATCGAGGTCCTGTGAGGTGGGAAAGCGGATATCGAAAGTTTCCACTGCGGTGATGACGCTCATTGCGCTCCTTGCTTGGCAGCTGGCGGTTGATCTAGGTAGAGCTAAACATCCGATGTCTGCCTTGTCAATGGGTCACATTTCCGTATTATGTAGTGAAACAGCACACTAGAGCTCGGATGTTAGTCCCAAACGCACGGAGGAAGCCATGACCTTGAAATTCGCCAGGCTGGGTACGGCCGGAAACGAACAACCGGCCGTCATCGCCCAGGACGCCGACGGCACAGAGAAGTACTTCGATCTCTCGCCGCTGACCAACGACATCGACGGCGTTTTCCTCGCCTCGGACGGTTTCGCCCGCACCCGCGCAGCCCTGGAATCCGCGGAACTCCCTGAAATCTCCGCGGACGGGGTGCGCATCGGAGCGCCCGTGGCCCGTCCAGGCTCCGTCATCTGCATTGGCCTGAATTACACCGCGCACGCCGCCGAATCCGGGGCCACGCCGCCCGAGGTACCGGTGGTTTTCCTGAAGCCGTCCAACACCATTAGCGGTCCTTTCGACGCTGCCCCCATCCCGCCGTCGTCGGAAAAGTATGACTGGGAAGTGGAATTGGCAATAGTGATCGGCAAGGAAGCGTCCTACCTTTCCTCCCTGGACGAGGCCGAAGCATGCATCGCCGGCTACGCAGTGGCCAACGACCTCTCCGAGCGCGACTACCAGATCCCCGGAGCCGCCGGACAATGGACCAAGGGCAAGTCACTCCCCGCCTCCACTCCCCTTGGCCCGTGGCTGGTTCCCGCATCTGAGGTGGATGCCAGCAACCTCCGTCTGAGGACCTCGGTCAACGGCGAAGCCCGCCAGGACTCGAACACCTCGGACATGATTTTCGATCCGGCCACGATCGTTCACCACCTCAGCCAGTACATGGTCCTGGAGCCTGGCGACGTCATCATCACCGGCACACCCGAGGGTGTGGCCCTGTCTGGTCGTTTCCCGTACATCCAGCCCGGCGACGTGGTGGAGCTGGAGATCGACGGCCTGGGACGCCAGCGGCAGGAATATTACCGCGCGCAGGCCGGGACCGTTTCCGCCGCCCCCGCCCACATCAACGCCTGATGGCATCCCCAGTGGGGCAGGAATTCGAAGGCCTGACAGCACTCGTGACCGGGGGAGCCTCCGGAATTGGTGCGGCCATCGCGGACCGGCTCGCCGCCGGCGGTGCGCAGGTTGCCGTCCTGGACCTGACACCGGACACCAGCCCGCACTTCGGCGTCGAATGCAACGTGGCCGATGACGCCTCGGTGCGCACCGCCGTCGAAACCGTTGCCAAGCAGTTTGGCCGCCTGGACATCGTGGTCAACAACGCCGGCATTGGCGCCCAAGGTGACATCGCCGCGAACGACGACGACGAGTGGCTCCGGGTGCTGAACATCAACGTCGTAGGAATTGCGCGCGTCAGCCGGGCTGCCCTGCCGTACCTGCGGGAGTCGCCGGCCGCTTCGATCGTGAATACCTGCTCRATCGCCGCGACCGCCGGGCTTCCCCAGCGGGCACTGTACTCGGCGTCCAAGGGCGCAGTGCTGTCGTTGACGCTTGCCATGGCTGCCGACCACGTTCGCGAGGGCATCCGCGTGAACTGCGTAAATCCAGGCACTGTGGACACGCCCTGGGTGGGCCGCCTCCTGGATTCCGCCGCTGACCCGGCAGCTGAGCGCGCCGCACTCAATGCCCGTCAACCACACGGCCGGATGGTGGACCCGGCCGAGGTTGCAGGCGCGGTGGCCTACCTCGCGAGCCCACTGTCCGGTTCGACGTCGGGAACCTCACTGGCCGTCGACGGCGGCATGCAGGGATTGCGGTTGCGCCCGGTTCAGTAGGGGCTGCTTTGGTTGGGGCTGGTTTAGCGGGGCGCTTTGGTGGCGTTTCAGTAGAGCCCGTTGAAAATGTTCCAGCCCCAACCGACAGTCTCAACACCCTTCCAGCCCCCGCGGCCATCGCCGTAGTACATCACCAGATCGCCAGCGGCGTTCACGCCGTGGACATCGTTGAAACCGTCCCGGTTGAAGTCGCCAGCACTGCCGATCATCGTCAAGGCGTTCCAGCCCTGCCCGATCTGCCGAGCGGTGGTCCAGCCGCCGCGGCCGTCGCCGCCATACAGATACAGGCGTCCGGCTTTGTCTTTCGCCAGGACGTCCACGTTGCCGTCTCCATCCCAGTCACCAGGCCCGATGAGCAGGTCCATGACGTCCCAGCCTTGGCCGACTTTCACGCGCGGATTCCAGCTGCCGAAGGGCTTGGACGGGGTGATGTAAAGGTCGCCGTTCGTCTCTGCGCTGAGGAGATCGTTCATTCCGTCCCCGTCGAAGTCCCCTGGTCCAACCGCAAGAACCGTCGGCTGCCACTCCCAGGTGGCTTGCGGGTACAGCGTATGGAACCCTCCGTCGCCCGTTCCCGGGAACCGGTAGAGCGTCCCCGAGGTGTTCTCGACCATGAGGTCAGCGATACCGTCGTGGGTCACGTCGCCCGTGGCAATGATCTTGGTGAAAAAGCCCCACCCCGGACCTACATAGCGGGATTCCTTCCACCCTTTGACGTTGTCCTTACCGAGGTAGAGCATGAGTGCGCCGCCATGGGTACGGCCAACCAGCTCAAAAACCCCACGGCCGGTGAAGCCAGCCGCGCGCACCGGTCCCTGCGCTACGGCCGGTGTTGCTTCCGTGACCAGTTCCTGGCCGGGGCACTTGCCGGGCGAAGCCTTGACTATTGCCGAGATTCGCCCGCCGATGTCGTCTTTCTCCAGGACGTAGAGATTCTGGTTGTAGAGCGGGTTCCCGTCTACGGGTTGGCCGTCCCGGAGCCATTGGACGGAGTAGCCAGGATCCCCATCCCCTCCGTAGCCCAAAAAGTAGTCCTGGGCACCCTGAACGAACAGCGCCGAGCCGACAATAGGTGCACCGGAGATCTTCACGCCGGACGCATCCGCAGCGTGGGCTGGGGAAACGAAGCTCGAAACAACGAGCGCCGGACCGAACAACAGCGCCGCAATGCTTTTGATGATCGAGTTCTTTGGTGACATGGCCGCCCTCCCCCTCAGTGGGCCTTGAATCAGTAGAGCCCGTTGAAAATATTCCAGCCCCAACCCACGGCCTCAACGCCTTTCCAGCCGCCACGCCCGTCGCCGTAGTACATCAACAAATCACCGGCAGCGTTCACCCCATGGACATCATTGAAACCATCCCGATTGAAGTCACCCGCACTGCCAACCATCGTCAACGCGTTCCACCCCTGCCCGATCTGGCTTGGGACGGCCCACCCGCCACGGCCATTCCCGCCATACAGGTAGAGCCGGCCCGACTTGTCCTTGGCCAGGACGTCCACGTTGCCGTCGCCGTCCCAGTCGCCCGGTCCGATCAGCAGGTCCATAACGTCCCAGCCATGGCCGACTTGAACGCCGGGCTTGATAACCCGGTCAAAGCCTGAGGGAAAAAGATACAGATCGCCATTGGACTCACTGGCAAGGAGATCGTTGAGTCCATCACCGTTGAAGTCGCCAGGGCCCACCACTTTGTCGAAAGCGTCCCAGCCTGGCCCGTAACCGTAGTCAATGCCCGGGTCCATATAGGTATGGAATCCGCCGTCACCCGTTCCGTTGAATTGGTACATTCGCCCGGCACGGTCGGCGGTCAGGAGGTCGTTGACGCCGTCGCTGCCCACATCCCCAGGAGCGATGATTTTGGTGAAGCCAGCCCACCCCGGACCTACTTGCCGCACTTCCTTCCACCCCTTTGAACTGTCGCGGCCGAGGTACAACATCAGGGTGCCGTCATGCCTGCGGGCCATGAGTTCGAAGGCGCCCCGGCCCGTGAAGCCCTCTGCCCGCGCGGGTTCCTTCCGGATGGCGTCGGAGGGTGGCGTGGTGAGTGTCTGACCTGCGCAATTCACGGGCGAGGCTGTGACTACTGCCGAAATATGGCTTCCCAGATCGGCAGGTGTGAGTCGATAGCTATACCAGCTGGCACCGGGAAGCGGCACGCCATCCCTCAACCACTGAATGTTGTGGTTCGGTTTCCAACTAGAACCGCTGCAGCCTTCAAAGTAGGTGTGTGCGGCTTCTACTGTCAGCGTTGAGCCCATGATGGTGTACCCGGTTACCCTGACATCGGCAGCGTCCACCGCTGTGGCGCTTGGCAGCACGGCCGAAGCCGAGAACAGCAGCGCCAGCAACCCTGAAGCACCCGCCCGCCGCAGCCTCTTAGTAAAGCCCATTGAAACCACCCCATCCCCAACCGACGGTTTCGACGCCTTTCCAACCACCTAGGCCGTTGCCGTAGTACATCACAAGGTCGCCAGCGGCATTAACGCCGTGGATGTCGTTGAAGCTATCGCGGTTGAAATCACCAACGCTTCCAATGTTGGACAAGGCGTTCCAGCCTTGGCCGATCTGTCGGGCGCTGGCCCATCCGCCAAGACCGTTGCCGCCATACAGGAACAGCCGGCCTTCTTTGTCCTTGGCCATGACATCGACGTTGCCATCACCGTCAAAGTCACCCGGCGCGAAAATCAGATCCATGACATGCCATCCCTGGCCGACCTTCAAGCGAGGATTCCACCCGCTGTCTTTGTGCTGGGAGTAGAGGTACAGGTCGCCATTGGCGTCGGCGCCAAGAAGATCATTGGTACCATCGCCGTCGAAATCCCCGGGACCAACAATCTTGTCAATGGCATTCCAACCCCAGCCGATCTCGTAAGGGTACGTGGTGGCAAAGCCGCCGTCGCCGGTTCCGCCGAAGGCGAATAGCGTCCCTGAATTGTTGGTGCCCAGAAGGTCACCAACGCCGTCGCTCGTGAAGTCACCGGGGGCGATGATACGTGCGTACCCAGACCAGCCAGCACCGACGCGAAGCACTTGCGTCCAACCTTGGGCGCCTTGCTTCCCCAGATACATCATGAGAACGCCATCGGGCCGTCGTCCCACCAACTCAAACACACCTCGGCCGGTGAAGCCTTCCGCCCGCATTGGCTGCGCCCTGATGACCTGCGGGTCCTCCACCACAATGCGCGCCGGGTTGCATGCACTGGCCCCTGTAACAATTGCTGATATCCGGCTTCCGACGTCCTCAATGTCCAGATCGTAGTAAACAGGCGCATACGTCGGGCTCGTTGTCACCGGCTGTCCGTTCCTTAACCACTGGATGGAATAGCTTGGTTGTTCACTTGGATCGCAGGAAAGGAAGTATTCGTAGGCGCCCATCACGGAAAGGGCGCTGCCCACCACTCCGGGCCCCGAAATAGCGAGGTCATCGGCGTCGACAGCTTCCGCGGCCGGAGCAAACGTTGTGCCGATCAGCAGCGCACACAGCATCCCCGCGATGCTGCCACCGGCGGTCGCCCTCCTGGAAAACAAACCCACGGATCCCCCTCTTTACGGCGTGGCCCAGCTAGGTGTTGCGCTTATCTTAGGTGCGGGAAACGACGCCGGGACGAAACGCGGTGGCGACAGGCCGCCGTCGGGTCTTGGCTGCGTAACGCAACGGGCCTGCAACGTCCCAGGGCGGACGCTTCCCCTATGCTCAACTCCAAGGAATCAACGGCGATCCACCAAGCACACGCAGGAGCAACCCCATGACCAACTGGCGCATCAGGGACTTCCATTCGTCCGATCTTGACGGCATCCTGCACCTCTGGGAGTCACTCAAGGCCGATGGTGTAGAGCCCGTGTACGCACTCTCCGAGGTCCTTGCCTCGTGCGAAAAGGACCATGCAGTTGTGGCGGTCCAGGGCGACCAAGTAGTTGGCGCCGCCGTTGGACGTGCGGCCCATGACCAAGGCTGGGTCGTTTTCCTTGCCACGCTGACGGAGTTCCGCGGCAGGGGCATCGGCACTTCGCTGCTGTCCGCCGTCGAGAACCGCATGGCTCCGCACGGCCTCAACAAGCTGTCCGCGCTCATGCCGGAAACCGAGACACGCGTGGAAGCCTTCCTGGGCCGCGGCTTTGTGGTGAAGAAGAACCTGCGCTACTTCGAACGGACCATCCCTGTACAACGCCAGGAGCTGGAGCCACTGAGCCTTCTGGGTGGCCGGATCCTGGCCCGGGACCTGTGGGAAAACGTGGCGGGCATGAAGCGCGAGAAGGAACTGTTGGAACGCCGTCTGGTTCTCCCGCTGGCTGAGGCCGACCTCGCCGACGAGTACGGCGTGGTGCCGCCCCGCGCCGTCGTGCTTTTCGGTCCTCCGGGCACCGGCAAGACAACCTTCGCCAAGGCCATCGCGTCTCGGCTCGAGTGGCCTTTCGTGGAGGTGTTCCCGTCGCGTCTGGCGTCTGATCCCAAGGGCCTCGCCGGGGCTCTGCGGGAGACGTTCCTGGAAATCGCCGAGCTGGAACACGCCGTGGTGTTCATCGACGAAGTGGAAGAGATTGCCTCGCAGCGGGCGGGCGATCCGCCGTCGCCGTTGCAGGGCGTCACCAACGAGCTCCTCAAGATCATCCCGGCATTCCGCGAACAGCCCGGCCGCCTCCTGGTCTGCGCCACCAACTTCATCCGCGCCTTGGACACCGCCTTCCTGCGCCACGGCCGGTTCGATTACGTCATCCCCATCGGCCTGCCGGACGTCCACGCCCGCGAGGCAATGTGGCAGCGGTTCATCCCTGCCACCGTGGTGGACGACGTCGACATTGCCCAGTTGGTGGAACGCACCCAGGGCTTCTCGCCGGCGGACATCGAGTTTGCGGCACGCAGTGCCTCCCAGCGCGCCTTGGAAAAAGCCGTGTACGACGACGCCGCTACTTCGGGGGCGTCGTCCACCGTTTCGTCGAACGGACGGAAGGGCCCGGTCACACAGGACTACCTCGACGCCATCGCCGATACCCGCACGACGGTGAGCGACGAGGTGTACCAGGAGTTCCTCGAAGACATCGATGTGCTGGGACGCGTGTAGGGGTTTCATCCGCGAGACCACCGGAACGCTGCGAGATCGCCTCAGCGCGGCGAGATCGCCGGAGCTACGGCGAACTCGGACGTTCTCCGGCGATCTCGGCGCGGGAACAGGTGCACGGGTAATCTTTGACCCATGTCCACAAATCCCCTGCGCCATGCGCTGTCCCGCATGGGCGGCCGCGATCCGCACGAAAAGCACCGCACAGCCACTCCGCTGGAGCTGTTCTTCGACCTGACGTTTGTCATTGCCTTCGGCGTCGCCGGTAGCCAATTCGCCCATGCTGTGGCGGAGGCACATTTCTGGCCGGGGCTCCTGGCATTCGCGTTCGCCATGTTCGCAACTATCTGGGCGTGGATCAACTTCACGTGGTTCGCCAGCGCCTACGACACCGACGACTGGGTGTTCCGCGTCGTAACCATGGTCCAAATGGTGGGAGTGCTCATCCTGGCCATGGGCATAGAGCCGATGTTCCACTCGATCATCGAAGGCAAACACGTGGACAACGTGGCCATGGTGCTGGGCTACATCATCATGCGCGTGGCCCTGATCTTCCAGTGGCTGCGCGCTGCCCGCCAGGACCCAGCACGCCGTGAAACGTGCTTGCGGTATGCAAAGTACGTTGCAGTGGTGCAAGTCGGCTGGGTGGGGGTCCTTTTGATCGATGCGAGCGTGGCCACCACCTTCCTCATGGCAGCCCCGTTGTTCATCCTGGAGATGGCGGCGCCGTACTTCGCGGAACGGAACATCCGCACCCCGTGGCACGCCCATCACATCGCAGAACGCTACGGGCTCCTGGCCATCATTGCGTTGGGCGAATGTTTGATCGGCGCGATTGAAACGCTGCGCGCGATCGTTGCCCTCCACGGCTGGACGTTGGATGCTGCGCTGGTTGGTTTGAGCGGGACAGGGCTGGCCTTTGCCCTGTGGTGGATTTACTTCATCCTGCCCTCGGGCCCGGCCCTCCACGTGCAACGGCACCGCTCATGGATATTCGGATACGGGCACCTTCCCCTTTTCGCAGCCATCGCCGCCACCGGCGCCGGACTTCACGTTGCCGCCTACTTCATTGATGATGAAGCCCACATCCCGGCGGCCGCCGCAGTTGCCTCGATCGCCATCCCGGTCATCCTGTTCAAGGTCTCGCTCAGCACCCTTTACGGCATCATGCTTGGGCTGGAGCGCAGCCACCTTTGGGGCACTACCTCGGTAGTGCTTGGCCTCGCCGCGAGTATCRCCATGGCGGCCGCGGGCGCATCCGTGCCTGTGTGCATGCTGGAAATGATGGTGGTGCTCGGCCTCTCGATCGTTTTCGATGAACGCCAGGGACACAAGGGCCGGGCAGCAGCGTTGCGTCGACTGGAGGCGGCGGCCGGTTAGATGCCCATGAAACCCGGTACGTTCGTGCCGGTTCTCATGATAAATGCCCTTGATTTGGCTTTGTATAGGGGTATAAACTAAGGAATCGGCACGTTCGTACCGATTCCTACCAAGGGAGGACCGCGTGGCAGCCACCAACCTTATGGCAACTTTGGGTTCTGAAGTGCGAGCCCGCCGTGCCTCGTTGAGCCTGAGCCAACAGGACCTCGCCGACCTCGCAGGTGTCTCGGAGCGGTTCGTCCGATTCGTGGAAACAGGCAAGAGCACAGTCCAGCTTGAGCCCCTTTTGGCCATGCTCGACACCCTCGGCCTGGAACTTTCCCTCCGCCAAGCCGGCAGGCCTACCGCTTCTGAGACACCTTCTGAGACAGCACCATGACCTTCCACCGCATCGCCGACGTCTACAAACAGGGCATCCTCGCGGCGCGCCTCGAGCGGCACGAGGGCGGCACCAAGTTCACCTACCTCCCGCGCTACCTCGACGCCGGCCTACCCGCCGTGGCAACGACGCTCCCCGTGAGTACCGAGCCTGTTTTCACACCCAGCGGTGCAGTACCGCCCTACTTCACCGGACTGCTGCCTGAGGGCCGGCGACTCAACTCGCTGCGACGCAGCGTCAAGGCAAGCGCGGACGACGAACTCGCCCTCCTCATGGCGGCGGGTGGCGATGCAGTGGGCGATGTCCAGACGGTCCCCCACGGCGAGGCTCTGGCGGAAGGGGGCACCGCCGTCGTGCTTGACTCAAAACTGCCGCTGGACTTTGATGCGTTGCTGGGCGATTCCGGATTGATCGATCCCGTAGCGTTGGCGGGTGTGCAGGACAAGTTATCTGCCGGAATGATTTCACTCCCCGTGGCGCAGGCGGGCAAGCGCTACATCCTTAAGCTCAACGCTCCGGAGTTCCCATCGGTGGTGGAAAACGAGTTCCTGATGTTCCGTTATGCGCGACGGCTGCGGATTCCGGTGAGCAACGTGCAGTTGGTGCACGACGTCGGCGGCCGGGCGGGCCTTCTGGTGGAGCGTTTTGACCGGGTCACCGCCCCCGACGGCTCCCCTCTGCGTCTGGCTGTGGAGGACGGCGCCCAGATCCTGGGGCTGTACCCGGCGGACAAATACAGCGTTCCGTTCAGCGAAGTCTGTTCAGCGCTGGCCGGGCATTGCCCTGCACGCCTTCCAGCAGTGCGCAATCTGGTCATCCAACTCGCGTTTGCCTGGCTGACGGGGAACGGGGACCTGCATGCCAAGAACGTTTCCATGGTGGAGGCGCCTGGAGTTCTTGGCGTCCGCGAATTCACCGTCGCCCCGGTCTACGACATTCCCTCCACAGTGGTCTACGGCGACAAGACGCTGGCTTTGGCCGTCGGCGGGAAGAAGACCGGCATCTCACGCAAGCACTTCCTCGCCTGGGCGGCGAAGCTTGGGCTGACTGAACGGGCGGCCCAGCATTCAGTGGACATCGCACTCAAGGCAACTGGCTCCTTGATCAGCGACCTCGACGGCGGCGCCTCACCGTTCGGGGCGAGGCAAACCAGGGAATGGACCAAGGAGCTCAAGCATCGTCGGCGCCTGCTGGAGGGCTGACCCGTCGTGGCTACTCAGGGCAGGCTTAGTCAGGAACGATGTCATTGAGCTCCGGAAGTAGATACGGGTTTACCCTCTGCAGGATCAACTCCACTTCTTCCCGCGGCACGGCCGTGTAGAGCACCGGTCGGGCGTCGGCGTAGCGGGTCATGGGCGGCTTGTCGGGCCATTTCTCCGCCAGCGCCTGTACGCGTTCCGGCAAGGAATTGTGGGCATTATCGGCGATTTTGACCAAGGTGGCGTCGTGATCCTCGGCCACAAATCGGATCCCTGCTTCATAATCGTCGGGGTCGTCGTGGAAGCGGCGCGTGACGCGTTCGATGATGGCAAGGGCACGCTCGGAGACTCCCATATCCAACAGGGCTTGCCGCGTGATGGGAGTGTCCTCGGCGATGTCGTGAAGGTAGCCCGCAATCTGGATGTCCTCGTCAAAGTCGGCGAGCGCGTCCCCCACCGCCAGGACATGCTCCCGATAAGGACGCTTGAGCTTGTCCTTTTGGCGGTTGTGGGCCACCTCGGCGAGTATCTTCGCGGTCTCAACGGTGAAGCGTGGTTCGGTCATGCTGGCCTCCGGATTGATGTAGGCCCCGAACAGGGATCGGACCTTTCTTCAGGCTAGCCGCAAAGTCCCGCGCAGCACCTACTCGGGTACAGCACCACTCCTGAACAGGGACTACTCCTGCCCTACTGCCGGGCACTACTCCTCCTGGAACTACTCCTGCCCTACTGCCGGGCACTACTCCTCCTGGAACTACTCCTGCCCTACTGCCGGGCACTACTCCTCCTGGAACTACTCCTGCCCTACTGCCGGGCACTACTCCTCCTGGAACTACTCCTGAACAGCGCGGGCGGCGATGCCCACAGCGAGCGCCCTCGGCACTCGCTGTGCAAGACCGGCGGCGATCCGGTTAGCCCAGCCAGACACAACACTTGCCGGCGTTGCGGGACGGTCCAGCGCTTTGAGCGCTGTTTGCACAACCTGCGCTGAGGTTTGCATCCGCCCGACTGCCGCGGATTCGCTGCCGAGGACATCGAAAAACTCGGTGCGGGTGGCGCCCGGGCAGAGGGCAAGCACACGCAGTCCCGAGCTCTTGGCCTCGTGGGCAACGGCCTCGGTGAAGCTGAGGACGAATGCCTTGGTGGCCCCGTAGACCGCCATGCCAGGGATCGGCTGGAACGCGGCGGTGCTGGCGACATTCACCAGCGCACCCTTGCCCGAGGAGAGCATGCCCGGCATGAAGGCCCGGGTGATGTCCACCAAGGCAGCCACATTGAGTGCGATCTCGGAAGCGATGACCTCCGGGTCTTCCTCCACCAAGGCGGCGCGGGTTCCGAAGCCTGCATTGTTGATGAGGGTGTCCACGGTGATTCCGCGCTTGATCATTTCGTCCACGAGTTCCTTGCCAACACCAGGACGGCCCAAGTCCATGGGAAGCACGGTGACGGCTATGCCGTGCTCGGCCCGCAATTTCGCGGCCAGTTCTTCAAGGCGATCTGCGCGGCGGGCCACCAAGACAAGGTTGGAGCCCCGGGCGGCAAAGCGGCTTGCGAATTCGGCGCCAAGCCCGGAGCTGGCGCCTGTGATCAATGCAGTAGTACCCGAATAGGTCATGGTCATGGCGGTTCCAATCTGTAAACGCCGGCTTTGGATTTAACCGGCTCGACTCGAAGTAGTCAATGCCAACATCGTAGGCAGTGTCTACATTGTTGTCAATGACTACTTCTCAGCTAGACTATGAGTTATGACGGACCAGCCCTACCACCATGGCAAGCTGCGCGAGGCGCTACTGGAGCGCGCTATGGAAACCATTGAGCAAGCCGGCGTCGACGGACTCTCCCTGAGGCAATTGGCCCGGGACCTTAATGTCAGCCACGGTGCGCCGGCCAAACATTTCCGCGACAAGCAAGCCCTCATCGACGCCTTGGCGTTGGCTGGCTTTGAGCTGATGAACCAGCGCATACTCGCGGCTGCCCATGCCGGAGATGACCTTCATCAGCGCTTTGCCAGCGTGGCCAACGCCTACGTGGACTTCGCGGTCTCCCACCCGGCACTCTTGACCGTCATGTACTCCACCAAGCATCACCCAGGGTCCAGCACTGAGTTGCGGAACATCGGCGAGCAAGGGATCCATGTGGCGCGCTCCCTCATTGCAGAGGCACAGGATGGTGGAGCGTTGGCTCCGGGCGACACGGAAACCCTGGCCATGGTGTGCTTCGTGAGCTTGCACGGCGCCGCGCTCCTTGCGGCAGGCAAGCAGTTGGACGGCAACAGCATTGAGGACGTTGTTGCTGCCACCACGGACACCTTGTGGGCCGGCATGGCCGCCGGAGTTCCAGCCGCGCAGCTCTCAAAGACACCCCTCACCCGCCCCAGGACTGGGTGAGCCGCTCCAAACTCCAATGGAGAGCGGCTGAGTCCATCCGAAGGCCAGGAAATGAAAAAGAGCCCGCCGGAAGGCGGGCTCTTTTCCACTAATCTTTTGTCCGCGAGAGGAGGCCTAAGCCCACGAAGCACGCGACTCGTATTACCAAGCCTAGGATCAATACGTGTCTTATGCAAAGCCAGCCACCCAGACCGCGATACACGCGTCCCTCTCCGGACCTCGTATGTCCACCTATCTACAGGCCGCGTCAGGAGACATGAAGGTGGCTTTGGACCTTTACGGATGGAACGCCCGTGCGTCGGCGGCGTTGATGCTTCCCGCTCATTTCGCGGAAGTTACCGTTCGTAATGCTGTTTCGGAAGTCTTGACCGCCGTTTACGGTCCGGACTGGCCATGGAACAGTACGTTCGAAGGGAGTCTTCCGGGTACATCTCAGAACCGCGGCTACAGCCCACGGCGAGACCTCGTGGCGACCAGGAACAACGAACCCACTACAGGGAAAGTCATCGCTGAGCTCAAGTTCGTTTTTTGGCAGAAGATGTTTACTGCACGCCATGACGAGCGCATATGGGAACCGGCGATTCTGTCACTGTTCCCGCACACTTCCCTATCGACGGCCGCTTCACTGCGGGGGCGAATCTATGGTGACTTGGAAGCCATCCGCCTACTACGTAACCGCATCGCACACCATGAACCGATCTTCAGCCGCAACCTCGGAGACGACCTGCAGCGCGTCATTGAGCTTGTGGACATGAGATGCACCGAAACCTCCGGGTGGGTTCGAGACATAGAAACAGCGAGCACTATTCTCCAAGAGCGCCCCTAGCCCTCCGTTTTCCTCAATCCGCAGCATCGGGCCGGCCAACTCCCCGGACGAACAGCGCCTCCGTATGCAGCTGCCTTGGCGAGGTTCGAGGGACCCGCACCCCTGGCATGCTGGTGACGGCGGGTATTCGGGTGACCACCTACGACAGCCAGACCTTGGTTCCTGACCGGCAGCCAAAGTGGCCAAAAGGGCAACTGCGTGACTACGCCGAGAGCCCTGCTATCGCCTCCCGCACGGCTGAACTGAGCAGGAGGTTGCGGCAACCAATTCCTCCGGGCTCGGCCTGTTGCGGAACGTATCCAAAGCCAAGTTCATACGCCGGGTCCGCGAACCCCAAAGACGCGCTGGCGCCGTCGTGCCCGAACGCGCGGTAGCTGCCGAACGGCATCCGGCTGTGCGACTTCATGAAAACCGTGCCAAAGCAGCCGGTCTCGCCGAAGACGCGATCGATCCCAAACACCTGCTCAGCGGAAACCCTGCGGATGGTCTCCTCCGTCAGGAGGGGTGCGACGGCGGCCTGGCCGACGGCCGCTAACCCCGTCGCCGCTGCAGCGTAGATTCTGGCCATGCCCTCAGCGCTGGAAACGCCCGCTACCGAGCTCATACCGGCGGCGCGGACCTCGCGGATGTTCGGAAGGTCCAGGATGTCGCCCTCTGCAGCATTGGCCGACAAGCCGAAATGGCTGGCGGGGTCCACCCAGGGCCACGTGGGATCTGCCGCCCAGCGGAAAGGCGCGAAGCGTTCTTCCTCAGCATCCGGTAGGCCAAGGTAGAAGTGGGCACCCGTCACGGATCGGATGCGATGTTCGAAGATCTCCTGGACCGTGGAACCCGTGACTCGCCGGCACAGCTCCTCCATGAAAATGCCGATCGTCAGGGCGTGATAACCGAACGCCGCACCCGGCTTCCACAGCGGGGGAAGTTTGGCGAGCTTCGCGGCCGCGAGTTCGGAATTGTTGACTTCCTCAAGGCTCACGCCTCCCTCGACGCCCAACAGTCCGGCCTGGTGCGAAAGGAGTTGGGAAACAGTGATGGAGGCCTTTCCTTCGGCACCGAACTCCGGCCAATATTTGACCACTTCCGCGTCGAGATCCAGTTCGCCGTCTTGAACCAGCAGAGCTATGACAAGGCCTGCCATGCCCTTGGAGCACGAGAAAACACCCGTGACTGACTCAGGACGGATGTGAGGCCCGCCGCTGAGATCCAGCACTTTGACGCCCCGATGGTACGCCGCCACTTGGGCAGAATACCCAGGGTCTCGTTCGAGGAACCTACCGAACAGCTCGGCTACGGACTCGAAACCTGGGGCGATCACCTGTGAATGCATCCAGACAGCCTACTTGGCCCGCACTCAACCTCTCGGGGTTTTCCACACCCACGGCTCCCTCGGCAGCCTTCGGGGGTCGAATTCAGGCACGGCATCGTGCAAGGAACCAGCCGGTAATCCCAACGACTCAAGGAGGAGGTCCCGGACCCGCTCCGCTGAAACTCCGACGGCGGCGAGGTCACCCAGCGTCACTGCACCGTCCCGCTTTGCCAGCCTCACGCCGTCGTGGTTTACCACCAGCGGAACGTGGGCATATTCCGGGACTGGCAAGCCCAACAGGGTGGCCAAGTACGCCTGCCGAGGAGTGGACGGAAGGAGGTCGTCACCGCGGACCACCTGGTCGATTCCCTGGGCGGCATCGTCTACTACAACTGCCAGGTTGTAGGCCGTGACGCCGTCGTTGCGACGCAGCACAAAGTCGTCCACCGCACCCACGTAGCGGCCGTGCAACTGGTCCTCAACAGCCCACTCGGCGACCTCCGATCGGAGGCGGATCGATGCCGGACGCGACGTCCGGCGGATCTCGCGCTCGGCCTCGGACAGCCTGCGGCACGTACCCGGATAGGCGCCTTGTGGAGAGTGCGGGGCCGAGGGCGCTTCCTGGATTTCGCGGCGGGTACAGAAGCACTCGTAAGTGCGGCCCTCGGCAGCCAGGCGGCCGATCGCTTCCTCATACAGCGCTCCGCGTTCAGTCTGACGTACGACGGCGGCGTCCCAACTGACGCCGACGGCCTTCAGGTCGCGGAGCTGCTCCGCTTCTGCGCCGGACCGCGCCCGGTCCAGGTCCTCAACGCGCAGCAGGAAGTCGCGCCCAGTGTATTTGGCGAAGAGCCACGCGAGGATCGCCGTACGGAGATTGCCTACATGCAGTTCCCCGGAAGGGCTCGGGGCGAAGCGGCCTGCAGACGTCATGGTCCAAGCCTATGCGTCGGCACACAACACAAGAGCCCCTCAGCTACCGCAACGATCCGGTGGCTCAGGGGCTCTTGCTGTGCTGCCCGTCAGGACGGGCGGGTGCAGAATGACAATGCTGTGAACAAGAGTCAATCAGCGGCTGCTTCCTTGCGGGAAACCTGTACAGGGGTCCGGGTGGTGTTCCAGGTGCCTGCTGCCTGCGGGATCCGGCGGTAGCCTCGCCCTGCTTCGTTGTCACCATTTCAGCAGTACGCATACAGTTGGTGCAACAGACGTGGCATTGAGTGGTCGATCTGACTAATCAGAGTTGAAATTGCAGACAGGAAGTGGTCATTTTGCAGGAACTCGACACGACGGACCGCAGGATCATCGCCGCACTTGATGAGGATCCCCGCGTTCCCATCATGGTCCTTGCCCAGAAACTGCACCTGGCTCGCGGCACGGTCCAGTCGCGCCTGGAGCGGATGACGGCGTCGGGAGCATTGCGCCCCAACAGCAGCCGCGTGCTGCCCTCGGCACTTGGGCGAGGTGTGGCCGCTGCTGTGAGCGCCGAACTCGACCAAAGCCACCTCAATGAAGCCATCGCCGCGCTCCGGGAGATCCCTGAGGTGCTCGAATGCCACGCCCCTGCCGGCGATACCGACCTCATCATCAGGGTGGTAGCCAAGAGCCCGGATGACCTCTACCGGGTCTCCGAGGAAATCAGACTGTGCCCGGGAATCGTGCGTACGTCCACTAGCATGTTCCTACGCGAAGTGATTCCCTACCGGACTACCGGGCTGCTCAAGGAATAGTCCCTGGAAGGAATAGTCCTCAGACCGGCGGCCCTATGTTGGTCTTCAGGTTCTTCATCACCAACGTGGAAGTGAGACGTTCGACCGCCGGCAGGGCTGCCAGTTCGTCGTCATAGAAGCGCTGATAGGCAGGTAGGTCAGCCGCGATGACCTTCAACAAATAGTCGGGAGAGCCGAACAGCCGCTGCGCCTCAACGATGTTCGGGCTTGCGGTCACACGTTCCTCGAACTCCGCCATGATGGTGCGCTCCACCTGTCGAAGGGTGACGAATACGATTGCCTCGAATCCGAGTCCTACGGCAGCTGGATCGACGTCCGCGCGATAGCCCCGGATTACCCCTGAAGACTCCAGATCCCGGAGTCTTCGATGGCACGGCGCCACCGTCAATCCCACCTTCGATGCCAAGGCAGTAGCGGTCATTCGACCATCTTCCTGGAGGTGGCGCAAAATACTTCTATCAATGTGGTCAATCACGCAATGATCTTACCCAAATAGCCGGTTTCAGGGATAAATCAGGGAACACTTATCGGGCGATTTTCCCTAGAGTTTTCCTACCCACTACATTCCTGGAGAGATCGTGAACCCACAGCTGTTCCTCGCCTTCATGCTCGTCGCAGTCTCGTTGGCCTGCACACCCGGCGTGGATTGGGCGTATTCGATTTCGGCCGGACTTCGTCAGCGCAGCTTCGTGCCTGCTGTCGCGGGATTGTGCAGCGGCTATGTGATTCACACCGTGCTGATGACGGCAGGACTGGCAGCCTTGTTGGCGGGAGTTCCGGGCCTGCTTGGCTGGCTCACGATTGCCGGCGCCGCCTACCTGTTGTGGCTCGGCTTCGTGACCATCCGCTCATGGCGAGGGGCAAGCTTTAGTGCGGAAGGCGCCGTCGTGCAGTCCGGAAACCAGCTCCGTACGTTCTTCCAAGGCATGGGCACCAGCGGGATCAACCCCAAAGGCCTGCTGTTCTTTGTGGCTCTGGTACCTCAGTTCGTCAGCTCTGAGGCTGCGCTTCCTGTCGCTGTTCAATCCGGGTTGCTGGGGCTAACGTTCGTGATCCTCGCCGGCCTGGTGTACACCGGGGTGGCGTTGACTTCACGGAAGCTGCTCGCTTCACGTCCGGGCGCCGCGCGCGTGGTGACGCTGGCCAGCGGGATCATCATGGTTGGGCTGGGAGCAGTGCTGTTGACAGAGCAAATCCTTCCTGTCGTGGTGCGGGGCTAAGCGGCAAGAACCTCGTCAAGTCGCTCGTAGCCTTCGACTACGCCATGATTCATGCCTGTGGCAAGCGCCATGTCACGCGCTTCCACTGAAGGGTAGACCTCGCGGACGACGATTCTGGTGCGCCCGTCGATTTCCTCGAACCTGGTGGTGCTGATGCCCACCTGGCTCGGTGCGCCGTCGAATTCGAAGGTCATGATGATCAGCTCGTCGGTGTCTACTGTGTGGAAGACCCCACGGAATCCATACATTGCGTCCTCGTGGCCACTTTCGTAGTGCCAGCTGCCGCCGGTGGTGGCGTTGTATTCGGTGACGTTCAGTCTCGCGTCCCGCGGACCCAGCCACTTGGCCAGGAGATCGGGGTCCACGTGCGCCTTGAACACTGCGCTGACCGGTGCATCGAATTCGCGGACGGTATCTACGAACGGAACGCCGTCATCAGCAGTAATCGCCGTTGGATTGCTCATTTCAATTCCTCTTCTTCTTTTTGTTGTGACCCCTGGGGGACCCCGGGGCCGGATTCGATCAGGAGCTCGTCGAGTAGCCGGTAGCGACGCTCGGCGATCAGTCGATATTGGTCTATCCATGCCGTCAGCTCTTCGAGGGCGGCTGCGTCCAGGTGCACTGGCCTGCGTTGGGCGTCGCGGGAGCGGGTCACCAACCCTGCATGCTCCAGGACTTGGATGTGTTTTGAAACGGCCTGCTTGGTGATCGCGAAGGGCTCTGCCAGTTCATTGACCGTTGCCTCTCCCCGTGCCAGCCGGGCAACGATTCCCCGTCTGACGGGATCAGCAAGGGCCATGAACGCCTTGTCCAAAGCATCGGGATCCATAACCCTGCGCGACCTTTCCTTTGTCAACCAAATGCTTTATCAATCACTTGGTTGATTACAAGATTACGCTTGCATCGGTGCCTGCACAATGCCCTATTCCCCGCTGAGCTCCCTGAAGTCGTTCTCCCACAAACGACGCATCTCTGCATCCTTGCGGATCACTTCCAGGGTCTCCAGCTCTGCCGGCGGGGCGGGTCGCTTGGAACGGGGAGTCAGCGTCCGTCGGCCCTGGTCCAACGCAAGAAGGGCGCGGTCCGTGATGGCATCATTGCGCAGAGCCAGGCTGGTCTTCCTCCGGCGAAGGACCTCTTTCAGCGCTGACTGGGCCGATTCAAAGTCGCCACGCGCCCGCTGCGATCGAGCCCGGATCAGAAGCAAGGCTGCCGAGAGGTCATCCGTATTCAACAAACCCTCCGTGCACATCACCACGTCGCGGTGCCGGCCGAGCGTAAACGCCGCGGTGCAGCGTGCCAGGGCTGAAGGCAACGACGGCGGCAAACCCACCACTGCTTCCAACGCCGCCTCGATCATTCCCATCTCCCGAAGGCAATGCGCCAGTGCGAGGAACACGGACTCCTCACTGAACAAAACCGGGACTTCAATGCGTTCGGCCACCTCAACCCTGGTGACCACCTGCCCAAGGTAGAGAGCCGAGAACTGGCTCGCGTCGTCGTCGATCCTTGTTGTTAAGCCGCGCCGCAGCAATTCCGACGCCCGCAGATAGCCGCCGTGTTTGTACGCCAACAGTCCCGCCATCACGTAGCACAAGCCTGCCCACCCAGGGTAGAGGCGGCCCAGGGAGATAAGCCGCTCAGGCTCAGTAGAGGTGAAAACTGCCTCATGCATTGCCTTGGCCTGCTTGGTGGACAAGCGCTTCAACCGGGGGACATCGCCAAGCACAGAAAGGCGGGCAGGATCCCGGCCACTCAGGACGCCGGACAGCACTTCACCCACGCCATCAGCCAACCCGCGGACCGTTGTGCGCACATATCCTTCGCGGAAGGGAGTGAGATCCCGAGTGTCATGGAAGACCGATTGGAAGTCGCCGTTGGGAGCCTGGCTCATGAACCCATGCTAACTGGCACCAAGTGGCCATTCCCCTGCTATCGGAGGCATTTCAGGAGTATTATGGCGGCGTCGGCAAGGTTTTCCGACACCCCTTGCCGCGGGACGGTTCTCCATGAGAAGAGCCGTGTAACAGCGTGAAAGGGAGGACTTCATGACCACCGCTTCGCACCCCACCGAACACCATCATGCGATGGGGTTGTCGCTTCACAACACCGCCATGGGCGTTGGCATTGTTTTTCTGCTGGTAGGCGTCCTGGGCTTTATCCCGGGTATCACCACCAATTACGGCGCCATGACCTTCGCGGGACATGAATCCGGCGCCATGCTGCTTGGAGTGTTCCAAGTATCCATTCTCCACAACATCGTCCACCTGCTGTTTGGCGTGGCCGGTTTGGCCATGGCCAGGACAGGACGCATGGCTCGCCTCTTCCTCATTGGTGGCGGCGCCGTATATCTCGTTCTTTGGATCTACGGCCTAATCATCAACCAGGAAACGGGCGCCAACTTTGTTCCGTTCAACACCGCTGACAACTGGCTGCACTTTGTTCTTGGCGTGGCCATGATCGGTCTGGGTGCTTGGCTGGGCAGGGATGCCATGGACGAGACAACGACGGCACGGCGGAGGATGTAACGTCGCGGACGTCGGCTCAACGAACGACGGCGGTCGGCCCCTTAGTGGGGACGGTCGCCGTTATTTTTGTCTCGCCATTCCGCGCCGAGTTGGCATTTGACCCCAATGTTTGGGCCTGCGATTGGTCTTAAGTGCCATCTCGGTGATCCTGCAGCTCAGCGTGGGGCGCGGCCACCAAGGCGTGTGGTGACCTTGGCCGCGGCGTCGGCACAAGCTTCGCCGAGACTGGTCAGCGTGTCCTGCGAGACCCGGAACTTTGGTGCGGGGATGAGCACGGCCGCCACAATGTTTCCCCTGTGGTCGTAGACGGGCGAGGCCACGCCCACTTCTTCGATTGACGTCTCGCCAAAGTTCACTGCCCAGCGGCGTTTCGTGGAATCCTCCAGCCGCTGCAAGTACGCCTCCATGGCTTCCTCATCGAGGCCAGGAAGAGTGACCGCACCGCTCCGGAGTAGATTCCGGACGCGGTCCTTGTCCTCCGCGGCAAGGAAGACCTGAACGGATGAGCTGAGTGCCTCGTTGTAACGGACTCCCAAAGGGGCCAGGTGCTTGACCTGGTGCCGGCTGGGGATCTGCTCCACACTCATGGATTCGGTGCCGTTCCAGACCATGAGCGCGCTGGTCTCCCCCGTGCGCTCGGTCAGTTCCCGTAGTACCGGATACGCCACGCGCCGCTCTTCGAGTTCCGCCAGGAGTGGGCCCGCCATGGCGATCATTCCCAACCCCAAGCGGAACCTGCGCGAATCGACGTCGCGCTCCACCAAATGCTCTTGCTCCAAGGTCGCCAGGATGCGGGAAACTGTGCTCTTGTGCAGGCCAATGCGCCCTGCGATTTCAGTGACCCCCAATAGCGGCTCTTCTGCACTGAAACTCCGCAGGACCGCGATGGCGTTGACAATGACCGAGGTACCTTTGGCTTCGCCGTTGCCTGAAACGTCGTTGGATTCCGTGGGAGTCATGGGTTCACTATATTTGGCTGAGGCTTGCGGACAGTGACCGGGCTTGGCCGGTGGACGCCGTGCACTGCGCCCACCGGCCCGGTCACCTAGGCTCCGATGATGTTGTACTCAGGGCCGAACGGGAACTTGGTGATGTTCTCCGCACCGTCTTCGCCCACCACGAGGATGTCGTGCTCGCGGTAGCCGCCGGCACCTGGTTGGCCGTCCAGGACTGTGATCATCGGTTCCATGGAAACCACCATGCCCGGTTCCAGCACGGTGTCGATGTCTTCGCGCAGTTCAAGGCCTGCTTCGCGTCCGTAGTAGTGACTCAAGACGCCGAACGAGTGGCCATAGCCGAACGTGCGATTCGCCAGGAGCCCGTGACCGACGTAGATCTCGTTGAGCTCGGCGGCGATGTCCTTGCAGACTGCGCCGGGCTTGATGAGTTCCAGGCCGCGCTTGTGAACCTCCACGTTGATGTTCCACAGTTCCAAGGAGCGCGCGTCCGGTTCGCCGTAGAACAGGGTGCGTTCCAGAGCCGTGTAGTAACCGCTGGTCATCGGGAAGCAGTTCAGGGACAGGATGTCGTGTTCCTGGATCTTGCGGGTGGTTGCCCAGTTGTGCGCGCCGTCGGTGTTGATTCCGGACTGGAACCAGACCCACGTGTCGCGGATTTCAGAGTCCGGGAAGGTGCGGGCGATCTCGTGGACCATGGCCTCGGTGCCGATCAAGGCGACCTCGTACTCAGTGATTCCAGCGGTGATCGCGCTGCGGATGGCCTCTCCGCCAAGATCGCCGATGCGGGCGCCGTGCTTGATGACTGCAATTTCCTCGTCCGACTTGATCATGCGCTGACGCATCGCAGCCTGGGCAACATCCACCAGCGTGGCTCCCGAGAATGCGGCCTGGATCTTGTTGCGGTTGTCCAGCGGCAGGGAGTCATCTTCGACGCCGATGCGGCGCGGGTTGATGCCGCGGGTGCGCAGGACTTCCTGGATAGCGTGGATGTAGTTGTCCCGGCGCCAGTCCGTGTACACCAGGTTGTCGCCGTAGCTGCTGCGCCAAGGCATACCGGCGTCGATATTTGCCGTAATGGTGACAGTGTCATCCTTGGTGACCACCATGCCGTAGGAGCGGCCGAAATAGGTGAAGAGGAAATCGGAGTAGTACTTGATGGAGTGGTAGCTGGTGAGGATGACGGCGTCGAGGTCCTTATCGGCCATGATGCTGCGAAGGCCGGTCAGGCGACGCTCAAACTCTGCATCCGAGAAAGTCAGGGGGACTTTCTCGCCGTTGTTGAGGACCTTGAGTCGATCGAGCTTGGCCACATCGTTGATGGCCTCGTTCTCGGTGATGGTCATGGTGGTTCCTTTCAATGGGTTGGTTGGTTTCAGACCTGCTGCAGTGGCTTCTTGGAAGTCTCGGCGGCGAACAGGACTGCGATGAGGGAAACAAGGGCGGCAGCCACGAGGTACCAGCCGGGGGCCAGCTGATTGTGGGTCATGCCGATAAGGAGCGTTGCCATGAACGGCGCGGTGCCGCCGAACAACGCGTTGGAGAGGTTGAAACTGACAGCGAAGCCGGTGTAGCGGACCTTCGTCGGGAAGAGTTCGGCCAGGAAGCTGGGTAGCGTGCCGTCGTTGAGGGTGAGCATTCCGCCCAGCAGGATCTGGACCAGCACGATCACCAGGAAGTTGCGGGTATCCAGGAGCATGAACGCAGGGACGGTCAGCACCACGAACAGGACAGACGCGGTGATGAGCATCCGTTTACGGCCGAACTTGTCCGACGCAATGCCGGTCAGGAAGATGAAGCCGATGTAACTGGCCAGGGCGATCGTGGTAGCCAGGAACGATTCCGCCGCTCCGAAGCCCAGTTCCACTGACAGGTATGTGGGCATGTAGCTGAGGATCACATAGAAGCCGACGGCGTTCAGCAGCACTGCGCCGGTGGCGATGATGAGTTGCTTACGGTACGTCTTGAACATCGCCAGGGCGGGAGCCTTGACTGCGGGCTCCTTCTCGGACAGCTCACGGAACGCAGGCGTGTCCTCGAGCTTGGTGCGGATGTACCTGCCGATCAAGCCCATGGGCGCAGCCAACAGGAACGGCAGACGCCAACCCCATTCGTTCAGCTGTTCCGGCGTCAGGACTGAACTCAGCAGGGCGGCCAGCAAGGAGCCCAGCAGGAGACCCGCTGCCGTACTGGCAGGCACGACGGCGGCGTAGAGTCCGCGGCGATTCGACGGCGCATACTCCACCAGGAAGGCGGACGCGCCGGCGTACTCCCCTGCAGCGGAGAAGCCCTGGACCACCCTTACGAGCAGCAGCAGGATGGGGGCCATCACGCCGATAGTGGCGTATCCGGGGATCAAGGCGATGCAGAACGTGGCCACTGACATCAGGACGATGGAGAGCGACAACGCTTGCTTTCGGCCCAGTCTGTCTCCGATGTGGCCCCAGATGAATCCGCCAAGCGGTCTTACGAAGAAGCTGACTGCAAAGACACCGAACGTCGCGAGCAGGGCCGTTTGACGATCGGATTCCGGGAAGAAAACGGTCGAGATAATGCCGGCCAGGTAACCATAGACGGCGTAGTCGAACCACTCCACGAAGTTGCCGATGAAGCTTGCAATGACAACGCGTCGGCGCGTGTCCTTGCTGACTGTGTGATTGGGGCCGGGCTTGGGAGAAGTGCTGTGTCCGTCATTGGACCGATCTCCCGGCGCGGCTGCCACAGAGGAAAGTTCATTACTCATGTGTCCACCAAGAATATTTGGGGTTGCATTAGAAGCAACGCTGTTGCACCAGACTACGTGTGGGCCGCGTCACGGTCAAGAGCGTTTCCAAAAGTCATTCAAGGCTCTCCGGGCCGCTCCAGACGTATCCAGCGACGGAGAGCCAGATCTCATCGATGTTGCAGTCAGGAAGACCGAGTTGCATCAACCGCCCCAAACCCCCGGATGTTCTCTCACATTGTGCGGCCTATTTCGGAACGTTCTCTCACTTCCACGAAGAAAGCCCGACGCCGGGCACCCCAGGTGAGCACCGACGTCGGGCTTTAGCGCGAAGCAGCTATTCAACCGCCGCCGCAGGACATGAGAGAACGTCCTCCAAAAAACGGCAGGACGTGAGAGACCGTCGGGGGGTACCGGGCAGGGCGCGGGGGTATCGGGCAGGGCGCGTCTAATCGACGGCGACCCAGATGTTCTCTCACATCGTGCTGCCTATTTCGGAACGTTCTCTCACTTCCACGAAGAAAGCCCGACGCCGGGCACCCGCGGTGGGTGCCGACGTCGGGCTTTAGCGCGTGACAGCTATTCAACCGCCGGCGCAGGACGTGAGAGAGCATCGGGGGGCAGGGTTAATCCGGCAACGCGCGTCTAAGCGACGAAGGAGCGGAGACCTGGAGGACCCCACTGATCACCTCTCACACACAACCCTTCCGCAGATGTTCTCTCACATCCTGCAGCCTATTTCGGAACGTTCTCTCACTTCCACGAAGAAAGCCCGACGTCGGCCACCCCAGGCGAGTGCCGACGTCGGGCTTTAGCACGTGACAGCTATTCAACCGCCGCCGCAGGACGTGAGAGAAGGACCGCCAGAAGACGGCAGGACGTGAGAGAACGACCGCAAAAAGACCGCAGGATGTGAGAGAGCATCGGGAGGGGGCGGGGTTATCCGGCAGCGCGCGTCTAAGCGAGGTACGAGCGAGCGCGCAGAGGATGACCCCGCCGCCGGAGGCAGCAAGGCCGAGCAGATGAGACCCTAGAGGACCTTGCGGATCGTCTCTTCGAAGCTGACCACGTGGTGCAGGGCGAGCTCGGCGGCGCGATCTTCGTCGCCGTCGGCTATGGCGGTCAGCAGTTCCGCGTGCTCGGAGATGTGGCCTGAGACGGAGGGCATCCTTTCCAGCATGTAGCACCAGATGCGGGTGGCGAGGTTGTCATACCGGATCAGGACGTCTTCCAGGTGTGCGTTCGCCGAGGCCTTGTAGATCAGGCGGTGAACCTGGATGTCGTAGCGCATGAGTTCCTGGGAGGAGTTGTCCTGGCCTTCAAGGTCACGGATTGCACCAGCGACAGCGCGGAGCTCTGAACGCATGGCAGGGCTGGCCATGCGGGCAGCCTTCCTGGAGGCGAGTGGCTCCAGGAGCTCGCGGATCTCGGAGACCTCAGCGAGCTGGGTGATGTCCACTCCAGTGGCGAACGTCCCACGCCGCGGATAGGAGACCACCAGGTGGTCGCTTTCGAGACGCTTAATGGCCTCGCGGACGGGCGTGCGTCCGATGCCCAGTTCTGCAGCAATCTGGCCATCGTTGATGGGGTCGCCGGGTTTGATGTCCAGCATGATGAGCCTGTCGCGCAGAAGCAGATAGGCGTTCTCCGCCAGGGACGAACCCTGCGGAGTTGATTCCAGTGCTTCCAATGCGGCGCTCATTGCTCTCTCCCGTTGCTCGTACTTCAGTCTGCTGGATGAGTTACCGCAGTCCTGTTGACGACCATGTGATCTTCAACATACTATGGCAATAGTTCTAATATATCAGTTGCCTAACAGTCGGCCACTAGACAAGCTTTTGAAGGAGAACACCATGGTTGAACCGCTGATCCGCCCGCTCGCACAGGCGGACCCGGAGGTCGATCAGGCGATCGCCCTGGAACTCATCCGCCAGCAGTCCACGCTGGAAATGATCGCCTCTGAGAACTTCGCCCCCACGGCCGTCATGGAAGCACAGGGCTCGGTCCTTACCAACAAGTACGCCGAGGGTTACCCGGGCAAGCGCTACTACGGCGGCTGCGAACACGTTGATGTGATCGAGCAGCTGGCCATCGACCGCCTGAAGTCCCTGTTTGGCGCAGAGTTCGCCAACGTCCAGCCCCACTCCGGCGCCCAGGCAAACGCCTCGGCCATGCACGCACTGATCACCCCTGGCGACACCATCATGGGCCTGAACTTGGCCCACGGCGGCCACCTGACCCACGGTATGCGCATCAACTTCTCCGGCAAGCTCTACAACGTGGTCCCGTACGGCGTCCGCGAGGACACCCACACCGTAGACATGGCTGAAGTTGAGCGCCTCGCCCTCGAGAGCAAGCCGCAACTGATCGTCGCTGGCTGGTCCGCTTACTCCCGCCAGTTGGACTTCGCGGAGTTCCGCCGCATCGCGGACCTGGTGGGCGCCTACTTGATGGTGGACATGGCTCACTTCGCTGGCCTGGTCGCAGCTGGACTGCACCCGAGCCCGGTCCCGCACGCCCACATTGTCACCAGCACCACGCACAAGACCCTGGGCGGTCCCCGCGGTGGCGTCATCCTGACGAACGACGCCGACATCGCCAAGAAGGTTAACTCCGCCGTCTTCCCGGGACAGCAGGGTGGTCCGCTGGAGCACGTTATCGCAGCAAAGGCTGTGGCCTTCAAGATGGCTGCCGAGCCGGAGTTCCAGGAACGCCAGGTCCGCGTACTCGAGGGTTCCAAGATCCTGGCCGATCGCCTCCTCCAGGACGACGTAGCCGCAGCTGGCATTTCCGTGGTCAGCGGTGGGACCGACGTCCACCTGGTGCTCGCCGATCTCCGCCACTCCGTCCTTAACGGACAGCAGGCCGAGGACACGCTGCACCGCATCGGCATCACGGTCAACCGCAACGCCGTCCCCTTCGACCCCCGCCCGCCGATGGTTTCCTCGGGCCTGCGCATCGGTACCCCCGCCCTCGCCGCCCGCGGCTTCGGCGCTGAGGACTTCACCGAAGTCTCGGACATCATTGCGACGGCGTTGATCGCCGCAGCGAACAGCGGCACCGAGGCAAGCGGCACCGAGGCAAGCGGCACCGAAGGTGACGTCACCCTGGACGAAGCCACCGCCGTAGAACTCCGCCGCCGCGTAACCGCACTGGCGGACAAATTCCCGCTTTACCCACACCTCAGTAACGGCAACGACGCCGCAACTGAACTCGAAGAAATGATTGGAGCAGCCCAGTGAGCGCGGACCACCTCCCCGAACACCCCGACTTCCTCTGGCGCAACCCGGACCCAAAGAAGAGCTACGACGCCGTTATTGTTGGCGGCGGCGGGCACGGCCTGGCAACGGCCTACTTCCTGGCCAAGAACCACGGCATGACCAACATCGCCATCCTCGAAAAGGGCTGGCTGGCCGGTGGCAACATGGCCCGCAACACCACCATCATCCGGTCCAACTACCTCTGGGACGAGAGTGCTGCGATTTACGAGCACGCGCTCAAACTGTGGGAAATCCTGCCGGAAGAGCTGGAGTACGACTTCCTGTTCAGCCAGCGGGGCGTGATGAACCTCGCCCACACCCTGGGCGACGTCCGCGAAAGCATGCGCCGCGTGGGTGCCAACCGCCTCAATGGCGTGGACGCCGAGTGGCTGGACCCTGACCAGGTCAAGGAACTTTGCCCCATCCTGAACACCAGCGACAACATCCGTTATCCGGTCATGGGCGCTACCTACCAGCCACGTGCCGGCATCGCCAAGCACGACCACGTGGCCTGGGCCTTCGCCCGCAAGTGCGATGAACTCGGCGTGGATATCATCCAGAACTGCGAAGTCACTGGCTTCATCAAGGACGGAAACCGGGTTACCGGCGTCAAGACAAGCCGTGGCACCATCAACACCGAAAAGGTAGGCCTTTGCGCCGCCGGTCACAGCTCGGTCCTCGCAGAGATGGCCGGCTTCCGCCTCCCCATCCAGTCCCACCCGCTCCAGGCGCTCGTGTCTGAACTGCACGAGCCGGTCCACCCCACGGTGGTCATGTCCAACCACGTCCACGTTTATGTGTCCCAGGCACACAAGGGTGAACTGGTGATGGGCGCTGGCGTGGACTCCTATAACGGCTACGGCCAGCGCGGATCGTTCCACGTGATCGAGGAGCAGATGGCGGCCGCCGTGGAGCTCTTCCCGATCTTCGCCCGTGCACACGTGCTCCGGACCTGGGGCGGCATCGTGGACACCACTCTCGACGCCTCGCCGATTGTTGGCCTCACCCCCGTAGAGAACATGTTCGTCAACTGCGGTTGGGGAACGGGTGGCTTCAAGGGCACTCCTGCGGCTGGCCTGACCTTCGCGCACACCATCGCAACCGGTGCCCCGCACAAGCTCAACAAGCCCTTCGCCCTGGAACGCTTCGAGACCGGCGCCCTGATCGACGAACACGGCGCCGCAGCCGTGGCCCACTAGGAAGGACGGGAAAGACATGCTACTCATTTCATGCCCCAACTGCGGGCCACGCGACGAAACAGAATTCCACTACGGCGGCCAGGCACACGTTGCCTACCCGGAGAACCCGAACGACCTCACGGACCGCGAGTGGGCTGAATACTTGTTCTACCGCGAGAACACCAAGGGTTCTTTCGCTGAACGCTGGGTCCACAGCACGGGTTGCCGCCAGTGGTTCAACATGCTGCGGGACACCGTGACCTACGACATCCAGTCCATCTACGCGATGGGCCAGCCGCGCCCGGATACTCAACCAGGCCTCGCTCCCGGCGCCGCAACAACAGGCGCCACAGCCCCCACCTCCTCGGAAGGAGTCTAGAAGTGACCAGCAAGAACGCACGCCTCGCCACCGGCGGACGCATTGACCGCAGCATCGCTTGGCGCTTCACCGTGGACGGCCAGGAATTCACCGGCCACCCCGGCGACACCATCGCCTCGGCTCTGCTGGCTAACGGCCACATCAACGCAGGCAACTCCCTTTACGAGGACCGCCACCGCGGCATCATGGCAGCCGGTGTGGAAGAGTCCAACGCCTTGGTCAAGATTGCCGCCCGCTTCCCGGGCCATGTCGCCGAATCCATGCTCCCCGCCACTGCCGTTTCACTCGTGGACGGAATGAACGTCGAACTGCTCTCCGGTTTGGGCAAGCTTGACCCTGCCGAGGACAAGGCTGAGTACGACAAGAAGTACGTCCACACGGACGTCCTGGTGGTCGGTGGCGGTGTTGCCGGCCTGGCAGCTGCCCGCGAAGCAGTCCGCACCGGCGCCCGCGTCATCCTGATCGACGACCAGCCGGAACTGGGCGGTTCGCTCCTCTCCGGCTCCACGGCCGAAGGCCTGCAGGAAACCATCGAGGGCAAGCCTGCCCTGGAATGGGTTGCAGACGTTGAAGCCGAGTTGGTCTCCGCCGAAGAATGCACCGTGCTGAACCGCACCACCGCCTTCGGTTCCTACGATTCCAACTACTTCATCGCAGCCCAGAACCGCACGGATCACCTGACCGTTCCCGCCGCTCCTGGCGTTTCGCGCCAGCGTATCTGGCACATCCGCGCACAGCAGGTTGTCCTGGCACCGGGTGCCCACGAGCGTCCGTTGGTCTTTGAGAACAACGACCGCCCGGGCATCATGCTCGCCTCGGCTGTCCGCACGTACCTCAACCGCTACGCGGTCGCCGCCGGATCACGCGTCGTCATCAGCACCACCAACGACTCCGCTTACCTGCTCGCCGCGGACCTGAAGGCAGCAGGCGTGGCGATTGCCGCCGTCGTCGATGCCCGTCCGCAGATCAGCGCGAAGGCCGCTGCCGCCGTCGAGTCCGGTATCCGGGTCCTCATTGGCAGCGCGGTTGCCGACACGAGCGCCGATGACGAGGGCCGCCTTAGCGGCGTCACCGTCCGCAGTATTAACGACGACGGCGAACTCACCTCGGGCGTCGAGCACATCGCCGCCGATCTGCTTGCTGTTTCCGGTGGCTGGAGCCCTGTGGTGCACCTCCACAGCCAGCGCCAGGGCAAACTGCGTTGGGATGACGAGCTGGCTGCCTTCATTCCGGCGTCAACCGTAAGGGACCAGCAGGTTGTTGGCGCAGGCCGCGGCAGCTACGAACTCCAGGACTGCCTGGCAGAGGGCATCTCGGCCGGAGCGGCAGCATCCATCGCTGCTGGCTTTGAGTCCGCAACCACCCCGGTGGACCTGCAGGCACCCATCGCGAGCGCCCCGACCCGCCAGCTGTGGCTTGTCCCCGGTCAGACCGGTGAGCCGGGCGAGTGGCACCACCACTTCGTCGACTTCCAGCGCGACCAGTCCGTGGCTGACGTCCTCCGCTCCACCGGGGCCGGCATGCGCTCGGTGGAACACGTCAAGCGGTACACCTCCATCAGCACCGCCAACGATCAAGGCAAGACCTCCGGCGTCAACGCGATCGGCGTCATCGCCGCCGCGCTGAAGTTCGGCGGCGCGGAAAGCGTTCCGGGCGTCGGCGAGATCGGCACCACCGCCTACCGCGCACCGTTCACCCCGGTCGCATTCGCCGCTTTGGCTGGTCGCCAGCGCGGTGAGCTGTTCGATCCCGCCCGAGTGACCTCCATCCACCCGTGGCACGTTGCCCAGGGTGCTCTGTTCGAAGACGTTGGACAGTGGAAGCGCCCTTGGTACTACCCGCAGTCCGGCGAGGACATGGACACGGCAGTCCTGCGTGAGTGCGCAGCGGTCCGCGATTCCGTGGGCTTCATGGACGCAACCACGCTCGGCAAGATCGAGATCCGTGGCAAGGACGCCGGCGAATTCCTGAACCGCGTGTACACCAACGCGTTCAAGAAGCTCGCACTGGGATCCGCCCGCTACGGCGTCATGTGCACCCCGGACGGCATGATCTTCGACGACGGCGTGACCCTCCGCCTGGACGACGACCGCTTCTTCATGACCACCACCACCGGCGGCGCTGCCAAGGTGCTGGACTGGTTGGAAGAGTGGCACCAGACGGAGTGGCCGGAACTCGATGTAGTCTGCACTTCCGTGACGGAGCAGTGGAGCACCATCGCCGTCGTCGGTCCCAAGTCGCGTGCAGTGATCGCGAAGGTTGCTCCCCAGCTCGCCGAAAACGGTGGCCTGGACGCAGAAGCCTTCCCGTTCATGACGTTCCGCGAGACCACCCTGGCCTCCGGAGTGCAGGCACGCGTTTGCCGTATCTCCTTCTCCGGCGAACTGGCCTACGAAATCAACATCCCGTCGTGGTACGGGCTCAACACCTGGGAAGCCGTTGCTGCCGCAGGTGCCGAGTTCAACATCACCCCTTACGGCACCGAAACAATGCACGTCCTTCGCGCTGAGAAGGGTTACCCGATCGTCGGGCAGGACACCGATGGCACGGTCACCCCGCAGGACGCCGGCATGGACTGGATTGTTTCCAAGGCCAAGGACTTCATCGGCAAGCGCTCCTACCTCCGCAAGGACGCAAGCCGCGAGGACCGCAAGCACCTGGTGAGCGTCCTTCCCGTGGATCACTCGCTGAGGCTGCCGGAAGGCACGCAGCTTGTGGAGAAGGGCATCCCCGTCAACCCGGCGTACGGACCCGTCCCCATGGAAGGCTTCGTAACCTCGAGCTACCACAGTGCCGCATTGGGCCGTTCCTTCGGCCTGGCCCTGATCCAAAACGGCCGCAACCGCATCGGCGAGACCCTCGTGGCCTCGGTGGGAGACCAATTGGTGGACGTGGTTGTCGGCGAAACCGTACTTTTCGATGCTGAAGGGACCCGCAAAGATGGCTGAAACAGCAACACCAGCAGAAACCGCACACGTCGACCGCGTACGGGGTGCCCGCCGCAGCCCGGCCGAGCACCTGGCTGACGCCTTCACCTCCGGCTCAGTGCCGGGCACGGTGACGCTCAAGGAAATCCCGTACCAGGCCATGGTGGGTATCCGGGTTGAGCGAACGTCCGACGCCGGAACCCGCGTTGCGTCCATCACCGGCGGCTTGCCGGCCGCTTGCGGTGAAGTGACGGGCTCTGGAGCAGTCAACGCACTCTGGCTTGGCCCTACCGAGTTCCTGGTGGTCGCTCCGGAGGAGTCCCACGACTCGCTGGGCGGCTCCTTGGTCAGTGACCTGACCACGGCACTGGGCAGCGATGAAGGTCAGGTGGTGGACTTGTCCGCCAACCGCACCACGTTCGAGCTCTCCGGCAGCCACGCCCGCGCTGTGCTCGAAAAGACGTGCTCGTTGGACCTTCACCCCCGCGTCTTCAAGGCCGGCACAGCTGTCTCAACGGAGCTCGCACACATCCCCGTGATGCTGTGGAAGACCTCGGACGAGAACTACCGGATCTTTCCCCGGGCCTCGTTTGCCGATTTCCTGGGACGCTGGCTCCTCGACGCCATGCGGGAGTACGCCTCCCCCGAGGTCCCCTAATGGCACTGAGTGTGCTTGATCTGTTTTCTGTTGGCATCGGGCCGTCGTCTTCACACACGGTCGGCCCGATGCGGGCGGCAAAGCAGTTCACGGACGGTCTTGAATCGTCCGGCCAGCTTCCGGCCACGGTGCGCGTCCAGGCTGAGCTCTTCGGCTCGCTGGGCGCCACCGGGCGGGGCCACGGCTCCGACAAAGCCGTGGTGCTGGGGCTGCAGGGCCACTCACCCGAAACCGTCGACACCAAAACCGCTGACGACCAAGTGGCAGCAGCAGCCCTCGACGCCGAACTGCGCTTGGGCGGCGATCACCGGGTGGACTTCAATTGGGACGAGGACGTGGTCCTCCACCGCCGCAAGTCCCTTCCGGCACACCCCAACGGCATGACGTTCCGGGCCCTTGACCACACCGGCGCAGTACTGCGTGAGCGCAGCTACTACTCGATCGGTGGCGGCTTTGTGGTGGATGGGGACGCCACAGGCACGGACAATGTAGTAGCCGATGACACCGTCCTCCCCTACCCGTTCACCACTGCCGACGAGTTGCTTGCCATTTGCTCACGCGAGGGCATGTCAATTTCCGATGTCATGTTGGCCAACGAACTCGTCTGGCGGTCCGAGGAGGAGCTCCGGGAGCGCCTTCTGGGCATCTGGGCTGTCATGCGTGAATGCGTGGACAACGGCTGTTCGGCCGAGGGAATCCTCCCCGGAGGTTTGAAAGTCAGGCGACGGGCGCCGTCGTTGTTTAAGAAGCTTTCCGAAACGGACGCGGACCTGAACGGGGCCAGCTCGGCGGACCCGCTCCTCGCCATGGAATGGGTGAACCTGTTCGCGTTGGCGGTCAACGAGGAGAACGCGGCTGGCGGCAGGATCGTCACTGCACCGACCAATGGTGCCGCGGGAATTGTCCCTGCAGTGCTGCACTATTACACAAAGTTTGTTCCAGGAGCCAACGACGACGGCGTCGTGCGGTTCCTGCTCGCGGCGGCCGCCGTCGGGATTCTCTTCAAGATCAACGCCTCCATTTCAGGTGCCGAAGTGGGCTGCCAGGGCGAGGTGGGTTCCGCTTGCTCCATGGCCGCTGCAGGCCTTTGCGAAGTCCTGGGCGGAACGCCGGAGCAGGTGGAGAACGCCGCCGAGGTGGGCATCGAGCACAACCTGGGCCTCACCTGCGATCCCGTGGGCGGACTGGTGCAGATCCCGTGCATCGAACGCAATGCCATCGCCAGCGTCAAGGCGATCAACGCTGCCCGCCTTGCCCTGCACGGAGATGGCAGCCACAAAGTGTCCCTGGACAAGGCCATCAAGACCATGCGCGAAACAGGCGCCGACATGAAATCCAAATACAAGGAGACCTCCCGCGGAGGACTCGCCGTCAACGTAGTGGAGTGCTAGCCATGACTGCCATCCAAACCGAATCTTCTACCGATTCCTCCACCGGGACCACCGTGGAGCACGTCCTTACCTTGGACTGCCCTGAAGGTCCCGGAATCGTGCACGCTGTGTCCGGCTTCCTGCTGGAGCATGGCTGCGACATCATCGACAACAAGCAGTACGGTGACCGCGCCGAGGGCCACTTCTTCATGCGGGTTCACTTCGCGTCCTCCGGTGACGAGACCACTGTGGATGCATTGCGTGCTGCGTTTTCCCCTGTGGGCGAGAAGTACGCGATGAACTGGCAGCTGGAACGCCAAGGGTCCAAGCGTCGCGTGTTGATCATGGTGTCGAAGTTTGGGCACTGCCTGAACGACCTGCTGTTCCGTGCGCGGATCGGTGAGCTTCCGATCGATGTGGTGGGCGTCGTGTCCAACCACACCGATCACCAGGGCTTGGCTGAGTGGCACGGGATTCCCTTCTTCCACGTCCCCGTTACGGCTGCCACCAAGCCTGCGGCGGAAGCACGTTTGCTGGACATCATCGACGAACTGGACGTGGAACTCATTGTGCTGGCCCGGTACATGCAGGTGCTCAGCGACGATCTCGCCCGCAAGCTCGACGGGCGCGCCATCAACATCCACCACTCATTCCTGCCGAGCTTCAAGGGTGCCAAGCCGTACCACCAGGCCTACGCCCGCGGAGTGAAGACCGTGGGTGCCACCGCCCACTACGTCAACGGCGAGCTGGACGAGGGCCCGATCATCTCCCAGCAGGTGGTTGAGGTGGATCACACGTTCGGACCGGACGATCTCGTAGCCGCCGGTCGGGACACGGAGTGCAAGGCCCTCAGCAACGCCGTTCGTTGGCACTGCGAGGGGCGGATCATCCTGAATGGGAACAGGACGATTGTGCTGAAGTAAGGCCTTGCGCGCCCCATTTCGATGGTTCCCTGCACAGACGCTGTTGCGAACGGCGGTGTGTGCAGGGAACCATCGAATTGGCGTTTAAAGGAGCTGCAAACGGGCCAGCCGCGCCGCCAAATGCAGGGCGGCGAGCCTGCCCGTTCCCCTTGGGTCTCCCCCGCACAGCTCGAAGATCCGCTGCAGCCGGTGGTGCATGGACTGCCGTTCCAGGTGCAGTTCGCGCGCAGCCTGGGCTGTGTTGCAGCCAGTGTCCAGCCAGACGGTCAGCGTCCGCAGAAGCTGGGATCGCCGCAGCCGGTCATGCTCGACGACGGCACCCAACTGCCGCTGCACGAACCCTTCCCGGGTGGCTGGGTCGAGATGTTCCTCAGCGAGGCGTTCCACGGCGAAGGCTTCAGCATCCACCACTCCACCACCCACTAAATCCAGGTCCAGCGTCCGTCGCGCCTCGGCCAGCGACCAGGGAGCCTCATCGATCCCCTTGCCCACGGGGCCAAGCGCTATCGCAGATCCGGCTGGCGTCTCCAAGGCCCGGAGAGCATCCATCAGGGCTGCCCGGGTTGCTGCGCCATCCCCAAGGGAAGCGAGCGCGATCAGCTCCGCATTATCCGCATAGCTGGCACTGTGCGGCACGTGTATACGCAGCAGTGCATCAAGGGCCGAGCGAAGATGCCCTGCACCGGTGGAGCGGATCACCAGCGCAGCAACCTGGCCGTTCACGGGAAAGCCCGACGCCGGCCCAAGCTGCTGGAGCTGCCACGATTGGCTCCCGGAATTGATGGCACGCATCAGTTCAATGCCCGCCAACTCCTTCAATCCTGGCGGCATCCGCTGCAACAGGGCCAGGCCAAGGATGTCCACGGACCGCTCTCCCGCCACGCGCGCGAGGCCACTATCGCCGTCGTCGGGCACGTGCAGCTCCAAGCGGGCGGCGAGGACGCCACGCACCGGCACATCAACCGTGATGAGCCCACTGTCCTCCGCCAGCGAATCCGAGCCGGCCGCTGGACCCGCTGCAGACCCTGCTGCCGAGCTCGCCGCGGAACCCAGGGTGAGGCCCGACGGCGATACCAACCGCGCGCTGGAACCTGTCCTTTCTGCCAAAACAGCCAGAAGTTGGTCAAGTCCGCCGCCATGGGCGAGTTCGGCGGCCATCGCGTGGCTGGTTTGATCGCCGCGTTGAAGCTGTTCGACGGACTCGCTGACCAGGAGCGAGTTGATCTCCTGCATGACGGCAACGAAAGGAACAACGTGACGCAATTCAATAACGGGCAGGCCTGCGGCTTCGGCAGCCTCCAGCATGGGACCGGGAACTTCGGGCAGTGTCGATCCGGTTTCGAGTGCCAGTGCAGCTATGCCACGGGCCGCTAGCGCCCGGACGTATTGGGCTTGCCGTTCGGCGCTCTCAAGGGCAAGCGCCTGGCCGCCGCTGAGGAGCAGTTCGCCACCGCTGAGGAGCGGAGCGATGTCCAAAACCTCGCTGGAGTGCACCCAACGGACGGGCCGGGTCAGGGCATCCGCCACTGAGTTAAGGAGACGGGGCTCGGCGGCTTTGAGGCTTTCACGTTCCAAGGCTTGGCCCAGAAGGATTGACATGACACTCCGTAAGGTGGAATACAGTTTCTTTAGACACATCGTATCTTGTTGCTGTGATGTGTGGCACATACGCTGAAGGAGTCCCTTTCACACACGGAGGATCTCCCTCATGCAAGACAACCTCTCCCCTGCGTCATCGCAGCCTGCGTCACAGCAGCCTGCTTCAGCGCGGCCAGGCTCAGCGCAGTCAGGTCCGGCAACGGCGCCGGCCCATGACAGCGAAGCCTGGCTGCAGCCCATCCCCGAGTCAGACCGTACGCGCAAGGTCTCAGGCCAGTTCTGGATCTGGGCCGGCGCCAACCTCGCTCCCATCAACTGGGTGCTGGGCGCACTCGGAATCCACCTCGGCCTCGGCTTTGCCGACACCGTCTTTGTCCTCGTCCTGGGCAACCTGATCGGCATGCTGCTGTTTGGCTGCTTCGTCCTCCTTGGCCAAAAGACCGGCGCCACAGGCATGGTCCTGGCCCGGGCCGCCTTCGGCCGGCGCGGCAACTACCTCCCCGCCGCAATCCAGGCACTCCTGGTCATCGGGTGGTGCGCGGTCAATACGTGGATCATTCTGGACCTTGTCATGGCTCTCTTCGGAACGCTGGGCTGGGTGGATCCCACCGCAAAGAACTACGTCTGGAAGATCGGCGTCGCCACCGTCATCATGGCCGCCCAGGTTGCCATTGCCTGGTTCGGCTACAAGGCGATCGCTGCTTTCGAAAAGTGGACTGTTCCGCCCACCATCATCATCCTGGCCGTCATGTCCGCCGTTGCATGGATCGGCATGAAGATCGATTGGGGTTACGCCGGTCCAGCTGGCCACATCCTTGAGGGATCCGAGCGGATCGCTGCAATGAGCGCCGTAATGACCGCCATTGGCATCGGCTGGGGCATCACCTGGTTCACGTACGCCGCGGACTACTCGCGCTTCGTCAGCACCTCCGTTCCCAAGCGCAAGGTCTACCTGGCTTCGGTCCTTGGCCAGTTCATTCCCGTGGTTTGGCTCGGCGTCCTCGGCGCGAGCCTTGCGACCAACAGCGGCGAGATCGACCCCGGCAAACTGATCGTTCAGAACTTCGGAGTCCTTGCCCTTCCTGTCCTCCTCATGGTGTTGCACGGCCCCATTGCCACCAACATCCTGAACATCTACACCTTCTCAGTGGCCACACAGGCCCTGGACATCAATATCAATCGTCGCAAGCTCAACCTGTTCGTCGGCGTCTTCTCGCTGCTCGCCGTGGTGTTCTTCATCTTCCAGGAGGACTTCGCCTCGGTGCTCGACGCCTGGCTGATCGGCCTCGTTGCGTGGGTAGCTGCATGGGGCGGCGTCATGTTGGTGCACTACTTCTGGCTGGAGAAGCGCTGGCCCGGAAAGGTTGAACGGCTCTTCGACGGGGTCGGCACCAAGCGCCTCCCTGTGATCAACTGGGCCGGTATCGTCTCCCTGCTGGTTGGCATCTTCTGCACCTGGCTGTTCATGTACGGGCTGATACCAGTGATGCAAGGCCCCATCGCGGTGGCACTTGGCGGCTGGGATCTCTCATGGCTGGCCGGCGGACTTACCAGCGCCGCAGCCTACGCAATCCTCGGGCCGCGGGCACACCGAAAGTTTGTCCTTGCTGATTCGAATCACGTCTCCGTCACTCAAGCTGCCCCGGGCGCTCCGGCAGTTCCCGTAGCTTCCGAAAGGACCACAGCATGAGCCAGCCCGCCTTCGCGGACTCCCTCCACCCGATCACCTGGCCAGAGGGCTTCAAAGCCGCAGCGTCCTTCACCTTCGACGTCGACGCCGAGTCCTGCACCATCGCCCACGATCCCTCCAGCACCCGGCGCATGTCCCTCATGAGCCACCAGTCGTATGGTCCCAAAATCGCCGTCCCGCGGCTCCTGCAGATCCTGGATCGCCAGGACATCAAGGGAACGTTCTTCATCCCTGGATTTACTGCGGAGAGCTACCCGGATGTAGTGCGCAGGATCGCTGACGGTGGGCACGAAATAGCCCACCATGGCTACCTTCACGAGCCAATGCAGGCCATCGACGCCGCAACCGAGGCCAGTTACCTGGACCGGGGTTTGGAAGCACTGGCCAACGTTGCCGGTGTTCGGCCAGTGGGCTACCGGGCTCCGTGGTGGGAGTTGAACTGGCAGTCGCCCGCGCTGCTCGCGGACCGAGGCTTCCTTTACGACTCAAGCCTGCTCGACGGCGATGCCCCCTACCGTATGTCAGTGGCCGAGGACGACCCCCGGGACATCGTGGAGATTCCCGTTGACTGGGCCTTGGATGACTGGGAGCAGTACGCGTTCTACCCCGGCATCACGGGCAGCGGCGTCATCGAAAGCCCGGCCAAGGCCTTGGAAATGTGGACTCTTGACGCCCAGGCGCACCATGCCCAGGGCAGCTGCTTCGTCCTGACCAACCACCCGTTCATCTCCGGTCGGCCGTCCAGGGCCGTCGCCTTGGAGCAGCTGATCGAACGGGTCAAGGGACTTGAGGGCATGTGGGTCACCACTCTTGCCGAGATCGCACAGCACACGAAGGATACGGTTCAGGAAATCCACACCCACGCCCGGATCGACGTCCCCTTGTTCCCAGGAGCCGGTGCTTCCTTCCGCCCGGCCCAGGTACGGGTACCCACCCTCAGCTAACACTTCGCCGAGATGGCAGCACGCCCCCATGTTCTGGCTGCACATGGGGGTCTGCTGCCATCTCGGCGGAGGTCCTTAAGCGCTTACGGCGTTGATCCAAACCCCAATGATCCAGGTGCTCGCGGCGGCACAAGCAAGACCGAACTCCACGAGAATCCCGATGCCGGTCGCCTTGAGCGCGGCGCCGCTCGTACGGACAGCGGTGCGGAAGTCACGGGTCCGCTGGACCTCGCTCAGCAGGAGCCCGACGGCGAACCCCACCACGAGTCCGACCACCGGAATCACGAACATTCCCACCACGCCGAGAACTATCCCAATCACAACGGACCTGTTGGGAATCCCGTGCTGTTTCAGCTTTCGCCCTGTGAGCACAGCACTGGCAGCCATTCCGGCCACTACGAACACCACGCCGATGGCGAAGATCACCCAGCCGAGCGTTCCGGCGCCGCCCCAAATTGCCCACGCGAGGAGGCTCGCACCAATGAGGATGCTTCCCGGAAGGACAGGGATGATGGTCCCGGCAACCCCAACCGCAATGGCCAGGCCGCACAGGATAGTCACGACGAGTTCGGCATTCATGGCCCCAAGTCTATGGGCCAGCAACCCGGGGTCACTTCTGGCCCCTTTGGGAGGCCAACATGGGCCACAAGTGACCCCGCGTTGCTCCTTAACGAACAACGACGGCGACGCTCCCCAGCATGGGAGGCGTCGCCGTCGTCGGTTGGTTAGTCGTAACCGCTATTCGGTCACTGCTGCGGCAACAGCCGCGGTGACTGCCGGTGCCACTCGGGCGTCCAGCGGGCTCGGCACGATGTAGTCAGCGGAGAGGTCTTCCTCGGCCAGCTCAGCGATTGCGCGTGCAGCGGCGATCTTCATTGCGGGCGTGATGCGGCGGGCCTTGGCGTCCAGTGCGCCACGGAAGATGCCTGGGAAGGCCAGCACGTTGTTGATCTGGTTCGGGAAGTCGCTGCGGCCCGTGGCAACTACGGCCGCGTACTTCTGGGCAACCTCGGGGAGAACTTCAGGGTCCGGGTTGGACAGGGCGAACACGATCGACTGATCGTTCATGAGCTTCAGGTGTTCTTCATCCAGCTTGGAGGAGGAAACGCCTACGAACACATCGGCTCCGGTCAGGCCCTCGCCCGGACCACCTGTGATGCCGCGGGGGTTGGTGCGCTGAGTCATGCGGGCCTTGACGCTGCCGGGATCGGCCACAAGATCGGCACGCTCAGCGTTGACTACGCCCTTGGAGTCGAGCAGGATGACGTCCTTGATGCCAACAGCCAGAAGAATCTCGGCAATCGCAATACCGGCGGCACCTGCGCCGGAGACAACGACTTTGAGCCCCGAAAGTTCGCGCTTGGTCACCTTGGCAGCGTTGGTCAGGGCAGCGAGAACCACGACGGCGGTGCCGTGCTGGTCGTCGTGCATGACGGGGCAGTCGAGTGCTTCGATGAGGCGCTCTTCGAGTTCGAAGCAACGTGGAGCGGAGATGTCCTCAAGGTTCACTGCACCGAAGCTCGGGCGGAGGCGGACCAAGGTCTCGATGATCTCGTCCACGTTGGTGGTGTTGAGAACCAGCGGGATGGAGTCGAGGTCGCCGAAGGACTTGAAGAGGGCAGACTTTCCTTCCATGACCGGGAGGGAAGCGCTGGGGCCGATGTTGCCCAGGCCCAGTACGGCGGTGCCGTCGCTGACAACAACAACCAGGCGCTCAGCCCAGGTGTGGGTGCGGGCGAGCTCGGGGTTGGCGTGGATCGCGCGGCTGACCTGGGCGACGCCCGGGGTGTACGCGATGGAAAGGTCACGCTTGTTGTTCAGGGGAACGGTGCTGGAAATCGTGAGCTTGCCGCCCTCGTGTGCTGCGAAGATCTCTTCTTCGCTCAGTACCAAGGCGTCATTGTCAGTAGCGATTGTCTCAATGGACACGTCTTTGTCTCCTCAGGCTAGCCGTGGACCCACGGCATGATTCGGGCAGGAACAGAACTGCTGGTTCGGACCAAGGGTGGCTGGCCCGGAAGGTGCATCTGCAGGTATGGGCTGCTAGCCGCTTCGGTACTTCCAGCGTAGGGAAGCATGGAGGGTACAAGATTCAATACCAAGAGAGACGATTCGAGAGTAAAACGTTTGGGCAGATTCAAAAGTGATCCAGCTCACGCGAAAAAACGCATTCTTAAGAGCCGGTGGTCTAGACCGGAAGACCTATATCGTCATTCTCCGGTCAGCAGGCTGCACGCCTTCTTGAGGTCTTTTTCGGCTTCAAAGAGCGACAAGCGACGACACCGGACGGCCTGGACCAGACCACTGACCAGATGCAACAGAATCCTGGCCTTCGGGGCGTCATTTCCGGGCTCTTTACTCAAGGAACCCACAACTTCTTCGGACAAGAGATCAATCTCGCGCAGCAGCTGGGCGGTATCGCTATCTTTCCCGGCAGGCCGGATGAGGCAGTGCTCCACGCCGGGCTGCATGACCCTCAGGTGGAAGATCTCCATCATCAGACCTGACAAAGCATGGCCCTTGCCCTTCCTCTGGCGCACGCCGTCGCGAAGCTCGCGCAACTGCTGCCGGTAGACGGCCAACATCAGGTGCGCTGTGGAGGGGAAGTAGCGGTAAAGCGTGCCCAGCGGGACGTCCGCTTTGGCGGCAACGTCCGACAAACTCAAGGTGTCGAACTGACGTTGGGCAAAGCCCGCCGCTGTCTTCAGGATGCGGGCATAGCGCAGCTGCTGCCGCGGCGTGGTCGGTGCGGCAGCCATACGGGGCAACCCCGTCGTCAGATCAAGGGAGTACGGTTCCAGGGAAAACGGTTCGGGCATTTCCGGCGATCTCTTGGCAGGCTGGCAAGGAAACGGCCGGCTTGGGTCACAAGACCCGCGGCAGGCCGATCGCATCAATGATACGTGAGCAAAATGACCGTTTCCTGAGAGCGCCCCGCTTTGAACGCATCCCATGCCGCTCCCGGGAAAGGGCGGGTGCCACACATACACTGCAGGAAGATTACGGACAAACAACTGAGTCGCAGATCAGCTCGTTCTGGGCGCTCAAAACGGCATCAACGGCGACTCAGTTGGGTTGGCACGCGCGGGAGGAAGACCACTATGGGGAATTTTCGACGTCGGATGGCAGCAGCGCTGCTGACCGCCGCTGTGGCGGCGGTGGCACTGAGCCCCCTGCCGGCGTCGGGCGCATCCAGCAACGGACCGGACCCCGTAGTCATCGGCGATGCGTTTGTTGGAAAGACGCTAACAACGGAAATCGGCCCGTACACCTTCTATGGCTGCGGCGGCGGAAAGGGCCCGGACTTCACCGTTTACTGGACAAGGGACGGCTTCCTTGTGGCGGGCGAAACCGGGCGCAGCTACCTCCTGCAGCAGGATGACACGGGCGCGCGGATGGCCGTGCACCTGACCGCCAGCAAAACCGCCTGCGGAGGCGAAACCCTCCACAGCGACGAGACCGGACCCGTCGCTGCACCCAACCGGGCCAACGGATTCACGGGCCGCAGCTTCGAACTCCTGACGCGTGGAAGCGACGGCTCGTTGATGCTGTACGGGAGGACGGGCGCCGCGTGGGATGCCGCCCGCACCGTGGGCTGGGGGTGGAACGTCTTCAACCTTGTCCTTTCCCCCGGAGACTTCAACGGTGACGGCAAGGGCGACGTGATCGCACGGGATTCAGCAGGCACTCTTTATCTCTATGCCGGTGACGGAACCGGGGGTTGGAAGCCGGCCCAGACCATCGGCAAGGGCTGGAACATTTTCGACTCAATCGTCAGTCCCGGCGACTTCAATGGGGACGGCAACAACGACATCCTGGCCAGGGAACCCGGCGGCGCCCTCTATTTGTACCCGGGCAATGGTTCCGGAGGCTGGCTGGCGAGGACCGCCGTCGGGCAGGGCTGGCAAGTGATGGACACCCTGCTGACGCCCGGCGATTTCAACGGCGATGGCAAGGTGGACGTGTTGGCGCGTGACCGCAACGGCTACCTGTACTTCTACGGCGGGAACGGGGCGGGCGGCTGGACGCGGTCGTGGCTGGTCGGCGTCGGCTGGAATGTCCTCAAAGCCGCTGGTGCTGCCGGTGATTTCGACAATGATGGCTTCCCGGACGTTTACGGCGTGGACCAGCAGGGCCGCCTGGTGATCTATTACAGCGATGGTCGGACGGGATGGCGCACATCCCAGGTCGTCGGCAATGGCTGGGGCGGTTTCACAGCAATCTTCTAGCGGAGTCCCAGCCGCGGTAAGATTAGGCGCATAAGTCTGGGGAGGACACAATGAACGCTCTATCATGCCGTGCATCAGGCGTGCGCCGAGCGGTAGCCGGGATTGCGGCCGCGCTTATTGCCGCCGTCGCTTTCGCCCCGGCACCTGCCATGGCAACCATGGACCCCACAGATCCCGTGGTTCACGGTGCGCCGTTTGTTGGCTCCACGCTCAGCGTGGAGATCGATCCTGCTTCCTACCGGGGCTGCGGCCAGGCCGCTGGCCCCGACTACCACATCTACTGGACCCGTGACGGCGAGCACGCTGACGACCACACGGAGTGGTGGAACTACAGGCTCACCGAAGAGGACCGCGGCAAGACCATCGCCGCTTACGTCGCCTCGAACTATCCTTGTGACCCCATGGAAGTTGGCAGCGCCGAGACTGTAGAGATCTCCGCCTCCAACCGGGCCAACGGCTTTACCGGGCGTGGCACCTTCGAATTGCTTGCCCGCCGCGCAGACGGCACCCTCATGCTGTATCCCCGCGTTGGCGGCGCCTGGGAATCCGCCCGAACCGTGGGTCCGGGCTGGAATGGTTTCGGGACCGTCCTCTCCCCCGGCGACTTCACTGGGGACGGCAACAACGACATTCTCGCCAAGGACTCGGCCGGGAACCTCTTCCTCTACGCAGGAACCGGAGATGGCCGGTTCTCCGCAGGCCGCCAAATAGGCTCGGGATGGAATGGCTTTAACTCGATAGTCTCCCCTGGCGACTTCAATGGGGACGGCAACAACGACATCCTCGCCCGCGACTCCGGCGGCCTGCTCTACCTCTACCCCGGAAACGGCGACGGCGGCTGGCTCAGCCGATCTCTTGTTGGCAGCGGCTGGAACGTGGTCAACAAGATCGTCACGCCCGGCGACTTTGACGGCGACCACAACGTGGACATCCTGGCTCGCGACACCTCAGGTGCCCTGCGCCTGTACAAGGGCAACGGAGCTGGCGGCTGGGCAGGCATGGCCGTGATCGGGCAAGGTTGGAACGGCATGGCGGCTATTGGCGCCGCCGGTGACATCGACGGTAACGGCAATGTAGACGTCTATGCAGTGGACGGATCCGGCCAGCTGCTGGCCTACTACGGCGACGGCGACGGCGGCTGGAACGGCGCCCAAACCATTGGCTGGGGTTGGGGCGGGTTTAACGCCTTGTTCTAGGGATTGGGGGATACCATGACGACTTTTTCATCTGTGCGGCCAGGGGCTTTTGTGCATTCAGCTTTTGTGCATTCAGTACGGACGGGTTTTCACATCCTTCTAGCCATCCTCCTGTGCTCTGCGCTGGCAATTGCAGTCCCGCCTCCCAGCGCTACGGCTGCGGGACCAAACGTGCCTCTTCCCACAGTGGTCACCCGTACTTCGCCAGCCACGGTGGGTCCCGGGAGTGTTATCTCTTTGTCCTTCACCCTGAGCGGTCCCGCGAAGGAAGTAGGTTTCACCTACGTCAATGAGGACACCTTGGAGCAGGCCACCCTCTACGGACCTACCAGCCAGCTGTCCGGGCCCTACAGTGCGCAAGCCAAAGTGCCCGTGGACGGGAGCGCCTTCCAGCGAACCGGGCGCTACAAACTCCTCAGCGTCAACATCCTGCTCCCCGTGGGCCAGGGGGTTGTCCGCTACGGCCGCGACGGCAACATCCTCTTCCTTTCGCAGGGGCTGGAAGCACCAACCCAGCGGCCGGGGGCCTTGGACGGCGTCGACTTCGCCGTCAACAATCCCAATTTCCCGCTGGTGGACAATCCAAATACCAAGCCGCCAACCATCACCGGCGTAGCCCGCTACGACCAAGTGTTGACGACGGACAACGGCTCTTGGACCCAAACGCCCACCGGCTTCGCCTACCAGTGGCTGCGCAATGGCCAGCCGATCCCTGGAGCCACGCTCAACACTTACCGCATTGCAGAAGCAGACCTGGACCAGACGCTGTCAGTACGGGTCACGGCCACGCGGGCAGGCTACCGGGCTGTGTCGGCATCCTCGCTCCCACTGACTCCCACGTCACCCATCACAGCAACCGCTCCTACCCTCCAGGGCAAGCTGATCGTGGGCGAGAAGCTCACCGGCGTCTTCAACGAAGGCAGTGTTTCCAGTGGGACAGCCGGCGGGCCCGTAAGCGTCAGGTATGAATGGGTGCGCAACGGTACGTTGATCAGCGGTGCGACGACGAAGACTTACACGCTACAGGCAGCGGATCGTGGCGCCGTCGTTGGTTTCCGGGCAGTAGTCCAGGCGGGTAATCCAGTGACGGCCACCCGCCCGTTTACGGTTTTCGGCCGCACCGTGATTCGGAACAAGCCGCACACAGCAGGTTTCGACGCCGGGGCCTCCATGGACCTGTTCGCGCGGAATGCTGCGGCGAACCTGCTCCTCTACCCCACTGACGGCGCTGGCCACTGGCAAACTCCCCGGACTATCGGCTTTGGTTGGGACGTGTTCGATATCGTCTTCAACGCGGGCGACTTTGACGGAGACGGTTTCAATGACGTCATCGCCAGGGACCACGACGGGGCCTTGTTCCTGTACCCGGGCAACGGGACTGGCGGCTGGCTTCCACGCAAGCAAATCGGCTGGGGCTGGGACGTCTTCGATTCCATCATCGCCGCAGGCGACTTCTCCGGCGACGGCAACAACGATGTCCTCGCCCGCACTCCCTTGGGCGCCTTGGTGCTGTACCCAGGCAACGGGACGGGCGGCTTCAAAGCCCCCGGCGCCGTGGGCCAAGGGTGGGACGCCCTCAGCCAGGTCTTCTCGCCCGGGGACTTCGACGGCGACGGCAACCCTGACGTCCTGGGCCGCGACAGCACCGGAAACCTGCGGCTCTACGGTGGCAACGGCAACGGCGGATGGACAACCGCCCGGTCCATTGGCACAGGCTGGAACGTCATGTCCCGCATTGGTGGGGCCGGCGATTTCAACGGAGATGGCTTCAACGACGTCTGGGCCATCGACACCGCCGGCCAACTGAACATGTACTACGGCAGCGGCATCGGAGGATGGAAAGGCGCCGGCGTTGTTGGCTGGGGCTGGGGCGGGTTCACGGCGGTTTTCTAAGCCGATTTTGGTTGCGTTTTGGGTTTGACTTGTCTTTTGCTTGAATTTTTGCCAGCAAATTCCCAGACTGTCCGCGTCTCCATGTACTCTCAAGTCACTTACACGCGCTGGCCATCTGCGACCGGTCTGATTTGGGGGAAACATGGGGAGCACTCCTCTGCGCCGCGTGCGCAGTTGGCTGGCCGCATTTATGGGCAGCGTTATTTTGGTCGGCGGTCTGGGTTTGGCACCCGCAGCCCATGCCGATGACACGTTCGCACCGGTACCTGTAGCGGTCTCCACGACGCCAGACGCGATCAGCACTGGAGGGCAGGCAACATCACACGTTACCTTCCAGGCATCCGGTCCGATTACCGACGTGTACGTCCTGTTCCGGAATACAGCAACGGGTAAACTCCACACGACGATGACGCAGGGCTCGTACAGCTCCGCTGATTCGACGTACTCGTTCGACGTCTTCTTTGCACAGGGGACACCGCCGGGAACATACCTTGCCCAGTACATGCAGATTCAAACCGCCGCTGGTCAGGAAGTTGGCTACTGGCGCGACGGTTCCTTGATCCACAACCCCGGCAACCTCCCCTCGTCCGGAACTGCGGCTGTGGCCTTGGATGCCTTGGACTTCAACTACGTGACTCCCGTAGACATCGATCGTCCCCACACGTCTGGCTTCTACCGCGCAGAGTATTGGGATTCGTACACGATGAGCCTGTTCGTCCGGGACTCCTGGGGCCGCCTCGGCTTGTTCCCCACCGGTGGAAATGGCACGTGGCAGCAGGCATATGAAGTCGGCTCGGGGTGGAATATCTTCAACACGATGTTCGCTGCCGGCGACTTCAACAACGACGGCGAGAATGACGTGATCGCCCGTGACAGCGCCGGCTCGCTCTTCCTCTATCCAGCCGGCTGGCACGGCGGTTGGTACCCGAGACAACAGATCGGTTGGGGTTGGGGAATCTTCAGCACCATCTTCGCGGCAGGCGACTTTAGTGGGGACGGCAACAACGACCTCCTTGCCCGCAAGTCTTCCGGTGAGCTCGTGCTGTACCCGGGCAACGGCCAAGGCGGATTCCTGGCTGCTTCGACGATTGGCTGGGGCTGGGGCGGCATGACTTCGCTGTTCTCCCCGGGTGATTTCGACGGCGACCACAAGCCTGATGTGCTGGCCCGTGACGGCGCCGGAAACCTCGTCTTCTACGGTGGCAATGGTCATGGCGGCTGGACCACCAGCCGTGTGATCGGCCAGGGCTGGAACGCCATCACCAAGCTCGGCGGCGCCGGCGACTTCGACGGCGATGGCGCCAACGACGTCTGGGGCATCGACACTTCGGGTCAGATGCGCATGTACTACGGCAACGGCTCAGGCGGCTGGAAGGGCTCCGCTGTAGTTGGCTGGGGCTGGGGCGGCTTCAACGCTGTCTTCTAGGGCTTTATCTCGTTGGAAGGGGCCCCGACCGGATTGATTGGGCGGGGTCCCTGCTTTAGCACTGCATGACCCTTACTACCGCCGGTTGGATCTCGCCCAACCCTTCCCTTGGAGGATCCCTTGGAGCCCTGTACTCCTTCACCCAGCGTCGCGCCACGGCTGCGCCGTTTACTGTCAATCCTGACCGCGTCCCTGGTGGCGGGTCTTCTTGTGGCTCCGGCCCTGCCTGCACATGGTTCCGTACCGGCGCTTGGAGTGCCTTCCCGCTTGGTATATATCAACGGCACACCCCAACTGGGCGGCGATCCAACCGTCGGCGGTTTGCTAAAGGTGGACATCTCGCAGACGTTTGCCCATGTTTCACCTGAGGGAGGAGCTCCGTCCGTTTCTTACTCCTGGACCAGGGATGGAGTGGAGATTCCGGGCGCAAGTGGCCTAACGTATCGCGCAACATCAGCTGACTTGGGACGCGTAATAGCTGCGAGCGTTACCATCGTCTACGACGCCGACTCGCAACTCACGGTCCAGGCGGCCAACCCGTTGCGGGTTGCAGCAGCGGCGCGCGCCCGCGGATTCAATGGCGACGGCACACTTGATATCTTCGCCCGTGACTCCTCCGGCCGTTTGTTGCTCTACCCCACGGACGGGCACGGCAATTGGCAGGCAACCCAAGTGATCGGTTGGGGTTGGAACAACTTCGACCTGTTGGTCTCTCCCGGTGATTTCGACGGCGACGGCACAGTCGACGTCATAGCCCGGGACCCCCAGGGACGTCTCTTCCTCTACCAAGGAAATGGTTCTGGAGGGTGGAAGAAGGCCTTCCAGATCGGCCAGGGATGGCAGGGATTCAAGGACCTTGTGGCGCCCGGCGACTTCAACGGTGACGGTACAAACGACATCCTGGCAAAGGACAACGCGGGCAATCTGTTCCTCTATCCAGGGAACGGCCGGGGTGGATGGCTCTCCCCATACAAGATCGGGCCGGGGTGGGAAAGCTACTATGTCGTCGGTGCCGGACATTTCCTTGGCACTTCGGACCTTGTTGTTCTCACCCGCCCTTTCTGGGGAAACCTGGAAGTGCGAACCACGCAACGAAACGGGTGGTTCGAAGAATATGGCCTGCCTGGAGGTTTTGCCGGCTCCATCGGGTGGGGCTGGGAATCACTGGCACGCATCGGCGTAGCCGGCGACTTCAACGGGGACGGAGACTCCGATGTCTACGGAATCGACAACGCCGGCCGCCTGACAATGTATCTGGGCGATACCTCGGGCATACGCCACTCCGGCATCTACGGCTATCGGTGGAAGGGTTCACCCGTCGTCGGTTGGGGCTGGGGTAGCTTCACCGCCGTCTTCTAGGCGCATTCTTCCGCCCTTTGGCAACGCAGCTTCTCTTTAGGAGACTTGGACATGACGAATTGTTCCACCCGATTCTCAGGCCGCCATCTGCGTATCCTGGCACTAGTGTCAACGGTCATGCTGGCGAGTCTTCTTCTGCACACCCCAACTGCTGAGGCAGCGCCAATAGGCGCTCGTTCGTCAGCCGTGAAGTCCTACGTATGGCCGCCGGATCCGGCGTTCTTGAGCATCAGCGCAGCAAGCACGGCAACCGTTCCCGTGGGTGGTGAGCTCCGATTGAATTTCACGGTTGCACGACCTGCAACCTCGGTAGATTTTGTAATGCTGGATGAATCCGGGGCAACGGAGAGCTTCATGTTCTGGAAACTCTCTCCTGATGCCCAGCCACAACTTAACGGGACAGCAGTTCGCACCGTGCAGGCAAGCGAGGCAACCGGAAAATACACACTCAGACAGGCCAGGGTTCGCTTTGCTGACGGTTCATCCGCGACAATAGACCCCCGAAAATACAGCGGGGCTTCGTCTGTGACGGATGACTTTCCGCAGGCTACGTTCACCGTCAGTAACCCGGCTATAAAACTTCAGCCAAACGTTAACCTGACGCCTGCCTACATTGAGGGGCCGCCTGAAACCGGGATTTGGGCGAGAACCAACCTTGGAACGTGGAAAGGCGGAGTATCCCATGCTGACTACCAGTGGATGCTTGACGGGGTGGACCTCGAGTACAAGTCCTATGACTATTACCTGTCCTCTTTTGCCGTAGGCTCGATGGTTTCCTTCAGAGCGAAGGTCTATTCACCTGGATTTCTGCCCACGATGGTCGTCTCGAAATCGGCAGGCCCCGTTATTCAGCCTCGTCGCCCCAAGGTATTGGGTGAAGGAGCTGTTGGCTCCATTCTGCGAACTGACTTCAGCCTTTCCGAGGTATCCATTCCGCCCGGGGCAAGCCCAATTGTCAAGTACCGCTGGGTCGGACCTCCCTATGCGGAGCGACCGAGCGGTGCAACCTATCGTCCGACTCCGCAGGACCAGGCTCATGCCTACTCCGAGCACTTTGTCGCGGCTGAGGTCACCGTTTCGTCCGGCTGGGACACTTTGCGGGTTGTGACCAGCGAATGGAAGGAAAATATCAAGGATTCCCACTGGTCCAGTGGATTCGATGGCGATGGAACAACGGATTTCCTGGCCCGCGACCGGTCCGGCATCCTTAGCATGTATCCCACGTCAGCACAGGGCGGGTGGCAGGCGCCCCGCGCTGTCGGGCAGGGATGGTCTGGGATGACGTCCATCTTCAAGACAGGCGATCTTGACCGCGATGCCAAGAACGATGTCGTGGCCCGGGATACCGAGGGCCGCCTCTTCCTCTATCCGGGAGACGGCCAAGGCGGATGGCTCCAACCGCGGCAAATCGGCACAGGCTGGAATGTCTTCAACACCATCTTTTCAGCAACCAGTACGAACATCGACGGTGGCCATAGCGCCATTTACGGCCGCGACGCCAACGGAACCTTGTGGCAATTCGCCAGCTACAGCGGTGGTGGCCTGACCTACGGTGGATACCCGATCGGAACTGGTTGGAACATGTTCAACACGGTCTTCCCAGCCGGCGACTTCAACGGCGACGGCGTCGAGGACTTGATGGGCCGAACTCCCTCCGGGCTGCTCTATAGCTACCAAGTCGATGGCTCCACCATCGATCAACGCCAGGTCATAGGGGTTGGGTGGCAGGTGATGGCCAGAGTTGGAGCGGCCGGCGATTTCAACGCAGACGGTCATCAGGATGTTTATGGGATCGACTATTCCGGTCGAATGCACATGTACTACGGAAACGGCGCGGGTGGATGGAGTGGGTCCTCCGTCGTCGGTTGGGGCTGGGGCAACTTCACCGCCGTCTTCTAGACAACGCTCTTAATCTTCACCACGAACACGGCGCCCAGCAATCCGATGACTGCGGCGGCTACGTACAGCGAGACGTAGCCGCCCCAGTACGTGACAAACGGGAAAGCAATCAGCGGGGCAACCACCTGCGGCAGCGAGTTCGCCACATTGATCACACCCAGGTCCCTGCCACGGTCCAGCGCCGTTGGCAGGACCTGAGTGATCAGTGCGAAATCAACGGCCAGATAGGCACCAAAACCGATGCCCAGGACAATGGCGCCCGTAATGGCGCCGGCCCACGTCGGTGCAAACCCGAGGATCAATGACGCTATAGCGATGATCACGGACGACGCGATCACCAAAGGCTTCCGCTTGCCCATCCGGTCGCTCAATGTTCCCCCGATCACGCTGGTGATAATCACCATGACCGCATACAGACCGGTCAGGATAAGCACTCCGAATGCAGGTTCGATGCCCTCGGTTTCCTTCACGTGCACGGCATCGCTGAGGAAGAACAGCAGATAGAGCGTGACCATGTGGTTGCCAATATTCACCAGCAAGCGCGTGAGCCATGCCCAGGCGAAATCCGGGTAGCGTTTCGGGGAGACCCAGAAGCCTTGGAAAAAACGCACAAGACTGAACGGTGGACGCGCCTGGGCTGGAAGCGGCTGGTCGTCATTCTTGAACAGATAAAGCACGACGCCGGCCAGCAGCGCCGCTGCACACACCAGGTAGCCTGCGGCAAAGTTTCCAGCCACGACGGCGGCAATCACCGCGCCTGCCAGGATGCCAACTGTTTGTCCCATGGCTGCCAAACCACCGACAGTGCCGCGTTGGGGCACTGGAACGCGGTCTGGAATCGCTGCCGTGATGGCAGCGTAAGCGCCGTTGCACCCGGTCTGCACCAAGCACCACAGCACCGTCATGACTGCGACGTTCGGCGCTCCCGCCAGTCCTACGAGTGCCACTGCCCCTAGGATCGCTCCCACGAGGACCCACGGAACGCGGCGTCCGAAGCGGGACACAGTCCTGTCACTGAAAGCGCCGAACAAGGGGTTGGCCACCAAGGAGACGGCTGCGCCGCAGCCCGTGACCAGAGCGAGGATCGCTTCTTTTTGGGCTTCGTCAAAGTGCGCCGCCTGCTGCCCAAGGAGCACCTGGATGGGGCCGAAGAATGCGGCATTGATGCCCACGTTGATGAGCACGACGCCAGTAATCCACAGGGTGCGGACCCGGTCCACTGGTTCGGCGAGAGCTGTGGCCGTGCCGCCCCGGACTATGGCGGGGTCCGGTACAGGACCGGGCAGGTCGGACAGGCTCATGGCAGGTTCCCCCTAGATTGAACGTCTGGATTCAGATTAGCGCGGGTGAAGGGCATGGAACCGAAGTTCACCTCAGTTATCCACATAGCCCACGACGTGCCCGTGCCGCTCACGTGGCGCACGCGTTAGTGTGGCCTCAAACGTATGGAGGAGAAGGACATGAGCGAGCAGATTAATACGGCTGATCTCTATGACGATCGAGGCGAGGAATTGGAGTCGGTTGCAGTCCAGTTCCAGAACCTGGGCGGTCACACGCACTTCAGCGGACAGGTACGCACCATCAGGTGCTTCGAGGACAACGCGCTGGTGAAGACCGTCCTTGGGACGCCCGGCGAAGGAGCCGTTCTGGTGGTTGATGGACAGGGATCATTGAGGACTGCCCTCATGGGAGACATGATCGCTGAAAGTGCTGTGGCCAATGGCTGGTCAGGCGTGATTATTAACGGAGCCGTCAGGGATCGCGAAGCCCTTGCCCGCCTGCCGCTGGGCATCAAGGCGCTGGGCAGCAACCCGAAGAAGAGCGCTAAGACGGGCGTAGGTGAGGTTGATGTCCAGCTGGTGATTGACCGTGTGAGGATCCAACCCGGTGTCATGATCTACAGCGATCCGGATGGCATTCTTGTGGAGCGCTGACCCCGGGGACTGGCCGACTTACGAAGGTTGTTCAAGAAACATTCTTCTTCCGGGAATCAAACAGGCATTAGGATAGTTACTGAAAGCAACTATCCTGCTTAAATCCACTTTTCTGCCACCTCTGGAGAAGATATGTCCAAATCTGCGCCCGTCCGGGCCGCCGGCGAGGTCCTGACCCATCGTCAGACGCTCACCGTCATGGTGGGACTCATGCTCGGCATGTTCCTGTCCTCACTGGACCAGACCATTGTGTCGACGTCCATCTACACCATCGCCAACGACCTCGACGGCTTGTCACTCCAGGCCTGGGCCACCACCGCGTACCTCATCACTTCTACTGTGAGTACGCCGCTCTACGGCAAGCTCAGCGACATCTTCGGGCGCCGTCCGCTGTACTTGGCAGCCATCCTGATCTTCCTGGCCGGATCCCTCTATGCCGGGTCGGTCCATTCCATGACGGAGCTTGCAATCGCCCGTGGCGTTCAGGGCCTTGGCGCAGGTGGCCTTTTGGCGCTGGCACTGACCATCATCGGCGACATCGTTGCTTTGAAGGACCGGGCCAAGTACCAGGGCTACTTCATGTCCGTATTCGGCATCTCCTCCGTCCTTGGCCCTGTCATCGGCGGCGCCTTCGCGGGAACATCGACCATCCTGGGCTTCGACGGCTGGCGCTGGGTATTCTTCATCAACCTTCCCATTGGCCTGGCCGCACTCACCGTGGTCTTTATGTTCCTTCACCTCCCTGCACGGCACGTGAAACAAAAGATCGACTATTGGGGCGCGGCAGCCATCACCCTGGCAATCGTTCCGCTCCTTCTTGTCGCCGAGCAAGGCCGGTCCTGGGGCTGGGCATCGGGTTCATCCTGGATCTGCTACGGCCTTGGCGTCGTTGGCATCGTGGCCTTCTTGTTCGCCGAGATGCGGGCCGGGGACTACGCGCTGATCCCCTTGCGTCTCTTTAAGAACGCAACCTTCGGTTTGTCATCCCTGCTGAACTTCATCATCGGCATCGGCATGTTCGGCGCCATCGCCATGCTCCCCATGTACTTGCAGCTGGTGAAGGGGCTCACCCCCACCGAAGCCGGGCTCATGATGATCACGTTCACCGTGGGCATCCTGTTCGGTTCGATCAGCGCCGGGCGCACCATCTCCTCGTCGGGCGTTTACCGGATCTTCCCCATCCTGGGTACGGCAACCCTGACTGGAGCCGCACTCGTCATGGGCCTGGTGCTCGGCGTGGACACGGGTCTCTGGGTTCCCGGACTCATTGCCGTGTTCTTCGGTGTCGGCCTGGGCTTCTGCATGCAGCCGCTGACACTCGCCATGCAGGTATCGGTGCCCCCGAAGGACATGGGCGTCGGAACCTCCACGGCGGCATTCTTCCGTTCCATGGGTGGAGCTGTGGGCACGGCTGTGTTCATCTCCATGCTGTTCAGCCTGGCCGCGGACAAGATCGCCGATGGCATGAAGACCGCTGCTTCCAGCCCGGACTACCAAGCGGTGATGAAGGATCCGGCCGTGGCGGCAGATCCCGCGAATGCCAAGCTCTTCGATTTCTTCAAGAATGGCGCCAACAACGATTCCCTGAACGACACCAGCTGGCTTCACGCAGCCAACAGCACCCTCACCAGGCCCATCACCGAGGGCTTCGCGCAGTCAATTGACACTGTGATGCTCACGGCAGCTGGCCTGATGCTCGTCGCCTTCCTCATCAGCTTCGCGTTGCCTAACAAGAAGCTCATGGACCCGAAGGCAGCAGCCAAGGAATCTGTCCCGGCCCACTAAGTCCTGAGGAACTGCTGGACTTTTAGACGGTTCAGTCGTTCGACAGGGGAATGGCAGGTAGTCCGTGGACCACCTGCCATTCCTTTTGTGGTTCTTGCCTACTTGCCTTCATTCATGGGGATGCGGACGCCGCGTTCGTTGGCGACTTCGACGGCGCGGTCGTAGCCGGCGTCGACGTGGCGGATGACGCCCATGCCGGGGTCGTTGGTCAGGAGCCGTTCGAGCTTCTCCGCGGCCAGGTCAGTGCCATCAGCCACGGAAACCTGCCCGGCGTGCAGGGACCGGCCGATACCGACACCGCCGCCGTGGTGGATCGACACCCAGGTAGCGCCCGAGGAGGTGTTCAGCAGGGCGTTCAGCAACGGCCAGTCAGCAATCGCGTCCGAGCCGTCGGCCATGGCCTCGGTCTCCCGGTACGGGGACGCGACGGAACCGGAGTCCAGGTGGTCACGGCCGATCACGATCGGGGCCTTGACCTTGCCCTCCTTCACCAGCTGGTTGAACAACAACCCCGCCTTGGCCCGCTCGCCGTACCCGAGCCAGCAAATCCGTGCCGGCAGGCCCTCGAACTCCACCCGCTCCGCCGCAGCGTCAAGCCACTTGTGCAGGTGCGTGTTCTCCGGAAACAACTCCTTGATCGCCTTGTCCGTCACCGCGATGTCTTCCGGATCCCCCGACAGCGCAACCCAACGGAACGGGCCCAGGCCCTCGCAGAACAACGGACGGATATACGCCGGAACGAACCCAGGGAACTCAAACGCCCGGTCATACCCGCCCTTGCGCGCCTCATCACGGATCGAGTTGCCGTAATCAAAGACCTCGGCCCCGGCGTCCTGGAACTCCACCATCGCCTGCACCTGACGGGCCATCGACGCCTGGGCCTTCTTCGTGAACCCTTCCGGATCCGCAGCAGCCTCCGTGTGCCACTCCGCCACCGTGATGCCCTCCGGCAAATACGACAACGGATCATGCGCGGACGTCTGGTCCGTGACCACATCAAAGGTCACCTCCCCGGCCTTATGACGGGCCAGCAGTTCCGGGAACACCTCCGCGGCGTTACCCACAAACCCCACCGACCAGCCACGGCGCTCGGCCTTGGCCTTCTGGACCTTCGCGATCGCGGCATCCAGATCCGTTTCGACCTCATCCAGGTACCGCTTCCCGGCGCGGCGGCGCAGACGGGTCTCGTCCACGTCCACGTCCACGATCAGGCACGCACCATCATTCAGGGTCACGGCCAGCGGCTGCGCACCGCCCATCCCACCACACCCACCGGTCAGGGTCAGGGTCCCAGCCAACGGTCCCTCCGACGAACCATCAGCAGCAGGCGCCGGGTGGCGACCCTCCGCAGCGAGCTTATTCCCGACCGCGGCGAACGTCTCGTACGTGCCCTGCAGGATGCCCTGCGTGCCGATGTAAATCCAGGACCCGGCGGTCATCTGGCCGTACATCATCAGGCCCTCGGCCTCCAAGCGGCGGAACTCCGGCCACGTTGCCCAGTCCCCCACCAGGTTGGAGTTCGCCAACAGGACGCGCGGCGCCCACTCGTGGGTGCGGAAGACACCCACCGGCTTGCCGGACTGCACCAGCAAGGTCTCGTCCTTCTCCATCGTCTCCAGGGTCCGGGTGATCGCATCAAACGCAGCCCAGGACCGAACAGCACGGCCCGTACCGCCGTAAACCACCAAATCATCCGGACGCTCAGCGACCTCCGGATCCAGATTGTTCATCAACATACGCAACGGCGCCTCAGTCTGCCACGACTTGGCAGTAAGCTCAGTACCCCGCGCGGCCTTAACCGGACGGGCACCAGTAGTGAAATCGGCGGGTGCCATGATGACTCCTTCGTGAAATATCCATGGAACGTTTGATCCATGGTTTGTCTCCAAGCACAGGGAGCTTCATATCTGAGTCTCTTTATGCCCACGAGCTACTGATCTAAGTAGGCCGGATTTTCCTAGGTTGAGGGAGGAAAAAGCGAGCATCCTGTCCGAAGTACCGGACGATGGAAGGGATGATGAAGCACTCATCGCTTTGGGATGGCAGGGGGTGCTAAACGAACGCCGCAAGTCCCGTGATCGCCCGGCCAGCCACCAAGGTGTTGATTTCATATGTCCCTTCGTATGTATAGATGGCCTCCGCATCGCAGAAGATCTTTGCCATCTCGTAGTCAACGGCCACCCCGTTGCCACCGAGGACACTGCGGCCGATGGCGACCGACTCGCGCATCCGTTTTGTGACGAATGCCTTTGCCATCGCCGAATGCTCGTTCTTGGACCTGCCTTCGTCCTCGAGCTGGGCCAGCCTGACCATCATGCCCATGGAACTTTGGGCGTTGGACAGCATGGTGACAAGTTGTTCTTGGATCAGCTGAAAGCTCGCGATGGGCTTGCCGAATTGGTGGCGTTCTACTGCATATTTGCGTGCCACATCAAAGGCGGCCATTTGAAGTCCCACGGCTTGCCAACCGACAGTGGCACGTGTGCTCTTCAGGACCTTGTTGGTGTCACGGAAGCTGTTCGCTCCCGCGAGCTTCATACCGTTGGGGACGATCACGTCTTCCAGAACGATGTCGGCGTTCTGCACCGCGCGCAATGCTATTCGGTTCGGAATAAGCGTCGCCTTGAACCCTGGCGTTGACGTGTCTACGAGGAAGCCCTTAACTTGCTCATCATGGGTGTCCTTGGCCCAGACAATCACGTAGTCCGAAAACGTCGAATTGCCGATCCATCGCTTTTCGCCGTTGAGGATCCAGTTGTCCCCATCCCGACGCGCCGTGGTCCGAGTCCCTCCGGCAACATCGGAACCAGCCAACGGTTCAGTAATGGCAAAGACGCCAGTCTTTTTGAGGGAGTAGAAATCCGGTAGCCAGTCAGCCTTCTGCTCCTCGGAACCCAGCAGCTCAATGGAACCCGTGAACAAGCCGTCGTGGCCACTGAAGAATGTCCCGAAGGACGCGTCAACCCTGTGGATTGCCGCCGTCAACATGCCGGCAAAAAGGTGGGAATGCCCCTGTCGGCGGACAGGACTGATGATGTCGAGTTCCGCAACCTTGGGAATCAGGTGTTGGGGAAACTCGCTACGGTTCCAGTGGTCAGCTGCTACTGGGCGGACCTCCGCCTCAAGCCAGCTCCTTATCTCATCCAGACGGCAAGATTCGTTGGCGGGAAGCATCGATTCAAAGTGGAAGAAGTCCCCATCGGAATAGGGGAGATCTACCTTGGCAACAGATTGTGTAGTCATGCGGTCCTCCATTGAAGGCGTGTACGGGAAGGTGGTTTCAATGAACGGCCAGAAGGGAGCGTCTCGGGAAGCTTCAGCGTTCGGCAGTCTTTTCTGAAGGTATACGTCGGAGGACCGCGAAATGGCTCAGGTCACAGTTTTCGAGACATCGTCCGAAATACCGGACGGAACGTGACTTGTTTTTCGTGATGTAAAACACCGATCATGCTCAGATGGATCGCAGGTAGGGGGACCTGGACTCTCCGTTCAAATAATTAAGGAACACCATGCAGACAGCAACAAATACTGGGGCAGGCGGGACACGGGTCGAGCGGCGTTCCATCGACTTCGTTCCCGAAAACGAACGCCATGGTTCACCAGCCCAGCAATTTACTTTGTGGTTTGGGGCCAACATGCAGATCACTGCGATCGTTGATGGCGCCTTGGCGGTACTTTTCGGAGCAGACGCGCTATGGGCCATTATCGGCCTCTTAATCGGCAATCTTCTGGGTGCTGCAGTGATGGCGCTGCACGCCGCCCAAGGACCGCGTCTGGGACTGCCACAGATGATTTCCAGCCGAGCACAGTTCGGCATCCTGGGTGCAGTAATTCCCCTGATTTTGGTTGTCATCATGTATCTCGGCTTTGCCGCCACTGGAACTGTGCTTGCCGGCCAGGCAGTGGATCAGATCCTGCAGACGGGCACACCCGCTGTGGGTATGGTGATTTTCGGGGCCCTAACAATCCTTGTTGCAACATTGGGTTACCGGTACATCCACCTCATGGGGCGCATCGCGACGGTTGCCGGCATCCTGGGCTTTGGGTATTTGGGCATTCGTTTGTTTACCAGCCATGATGTGGGTGCGCTCCTCGGATCCGCTGAGTTCCAGTTCCCCACATTCCTGTTGGCCGTTTCCCTCAGCGCTGGGTGGCAGTTGACATACGGCCCTTACGTTGCCGATTACTCCCGCTATCTCCCATCGAAAACGCCGGTACGCCAGACCTTCTGGGCTTGCTACCTGGGCACGGTTATCGGCTCTCAATGGTCCATGACTCTCGGCGCGCTCTTCGCCTCCCTTGCCTTGCCGAAGGGTTCGAGGTTCCTGGACGGACAGGTTGCATTCCTTGGAGGGCTCAGCGGTGGAGGTGCCATAGCACTCGTAATTTACTTGGTCATCGTCATCGGCAAACTGACAGTCAACACTCTCAACGCCTACGGCGGATACATGACGATGCTCACGTCCGTTACAGCGTTTACCAGGAAGACCAAGGTGGCAACGTGGACCCGCTTCGCGTACGTGGTGGGCTTCATTGGATTGTCCGTAGTCATTGCTGTTGTCGCCTCACCGGATTTCATAGCAAACTTCAAGAACTTCGTGCTGCTCTTGCTGATGGTCTTCATCCCGTGGAGTTCCATCAATCTTGTTGATTACTACCTGGTTTCCAAGGAAAAGGTGGATATCCCGGCACTCTACGACTTGAACGGACGGTACGGGCGGTGGAACAAGACTGCGTTGCTGTCCTACGCTGCGGGTATTCTCGTCCAGATACCATTCCTGGCCCAAGCCCTGTACACCGGTCCGATGACTGAGCTGCTGGGCGGAGCCGACATCTCCTGGTTGGTCGGACTGGTTGTGACAGCAGCCCTGTATTTCCCCTTGGCTAAGCGGAATTCGACCGCCCCGAGCGAAATGATCTATCCCGTCGATGCTGTCCCTGCCGGAGTGGGCACAGCCCTAAACCACTAAAGCGTTAGCTCGCCCAACAAAGCGCGGCGAGGAGATGCAAAACGAGCAGTTGGGCGCCCCTCAAGGCGCCCAGCTGCTCGTTTTCGTCAGTTGTGGGTTCCAAGCCTCCGTGAGATCTCCCGGGCACACCGATTAACCTCTGGGATCCAGGTCCGGGCAACGTCTTCGATCCTTAATGCCCTCTCCTCAGCCGACTCGTCGTCGTTTCTAAGACGCCTCTCGCTCGGTAGGAATGCCCGGTTAGAAACAGTCAACGTCACGCTTGCTACGGGATATCGTTGCCTATCCAGTACAGCAACGGCCACGGAGGAAAAGCCCTCAGTAATCTCGTCCTGCTCCCAGGCGTAACCGAGGGTACGCGCTCTTGCCAGGAGATCCTCCAGTGCGGGCACTGATTGAGGACCATTGCTGTTCCGGGCCGAAAAGGCTTCCGGGCCAGGAAAGAGCGCCGAGACTTGGGCACGGTCCATCCGCGACATCATTGCCCTTCCGCTCGCGGTCAAATGAGCGGGCAGCCTTACCCCGGTATCCGTCACCAGGGGACGCTGCCGGGGAGCACGTTCCTCAATGACATAAACGACGTCCCTCCCATGCATCACCGCGAGGTGTGCTGTCCGCCTCGTACGGGCGACCAGTCGCTCCAATGGAAAGCGCGCTATGCGCTGAAGAGGAGCCTGACGCGAATAGCCGGTCCCCAGCTCGTGGGCCGTAACTCCAAGCGCATATTTTCTCTCCTCGGGAAGATGCAGCAGGAATCCATCATCAATCAACGCAGAGATCAGTTGATAAGTAGTGGACCGAGGCAGCCCTACGTCCCTCGCAATTGCTGAAGCGCTCACTGGTCCCGCTTGACCGGCAACGTACCTCAGCACGGCAAGTACCTGCGCGGCAGCGGGCGCTTTCGATCTCGGCAAAGCTCCGTTCATGTCCGAAGCATACTCCTCGTATCGTCCGGTATGTCGGACAGCTTGGAGGTCCTTCACTTCATTCCAAAAGGGCGTGCTGTTGAGATGGAACCAAGAAGACCTGCCAATGTAAGGAACACAAATGACCACCACGCAAAGAGTCCCTTCCGGCCTTCTGCCCGTGCACGATGGACAGCCGGAAGATGCCACAGCTTCGCGATCTCAAGGCGCACTCCACGGTATCCGGGTCCTGGATCTTTCCCGCGTTCTCGCTGGCCCCTTCTGTGCAATGATCCTTGCCGACCTCGGCGCCGAGGTCATCAAGGTTGAGAGTCCCGAGGGAGACGACTCGCGCCACTTCGGCCCAAGTGTCAACGGTCAATCGGGCTATTACCGGCTGTTCAACCGAAGCAAGTACGGCATCACCCTTAACTTGAAGGACGACGAAGATTCCAGCACTCTCGTCGACCTTGCCCAAACAGCGGACATCCTGGTTGAGAACTTCCGTCCGGGAGTCATGGAACGCCTCGGCATCAGTGCAGAAAAACTACGGCAGATCAATCCGCGTCTCATCGTGGTGAGCATCAGTGGATTCGGGCAAACCAGCAAGCTTCGCAACGCCCCCGCCTATGACTTGATCGCCCAGGCCATGAGCGGTCTCATGTCGGTCACCGGCTGGCCTGACGGCGAGCCGACGCGAGTAGGAGTCAGCCTCGGTGACGTCATTCCTGGAATTTATGGGGCTACTGCCGCACTGGCCGCTCTTCAGGAACGCCATACCACCGGAAAAGGCCAACACATCGACTTGGCAATGCTGGACAGCCTGGTTTCCATTTTGGAATCAGTAGGCATGCGCGCCCTGCACGGAGAAGAACCTACAGCCTGCGGCAACGACCACGCCATGTCCACGCCATTCAGCACCTATAAGACGATGGACGGCTCAATCGCCATAGCCATTGCAGGCGACCGACTGTTTCCCAGGTTAGCGGCGGCTCTCGATCGAAACAGGTGGCTGTCCGATACGAGATTCAGCCAGCAGACCGCGAGAAACAGACATTCGGCCGAGTTCCGCATTGAGTTGGAAGATGCCCTTGGCGCCATGGCAACAGAGAAAGCCGTGGCCCTGTTGGAGCACCATCAGGTTCCCGTTGCGCAGGTGCGTACCGTTACGGATGCCCTTACCAATGAGCACGCACAGGAACGCGGTCTGGTGGCTCTGGAGGAAGACGGATTCGCTACCCTGGCGTCCCCCTTGCGTCTAACAGGGTCCGTGCCACCACGCCCGGCTCCACAGCTTGGTCAACATAACCACCTCATTTCGCAATGGACTGGCAGGACGTTCGGAAATAGCCGCTAGCACTTTGGAGCCGGACTTGTTGACGTGGAAGTCGGCGACGGCGGCACGTGCGTTTGACTCGCGACGCACCTGCCGCCGTCGTGCTTTGCCTTCAAGTAGTGGCGCCAAGGGTGACCCACTGTGCCGTGCGCAGGCACCTCCGGAACCTCCCAGCCCTCTCCCAGCCACCAATCAGGACCGCTGCGTTCATTTAGTGAATGCACGTCATCTGAATCGCCTTGACTGGAACTTGGCGGATAGGCCATGCCACACTGTGTAGCGCGTGTGCACCGGCGTCCCCGTCGGAACAGCCGACGACGTCCCGCACAGTGAATCCCACACCACCATTCCCAAGGGAGATCCATGTCCAATCCCAGCACCAAAGGCGTGCCCCCAGTGTCCAGGAAAGTGATCGGCCTGGCCGTCGCTGGAGCGGTGGGCGGCTTCCTTTTCGGCTTCGATTCTTCCGTGGTCAACGGTGCCGTGGATGCCATGAAGGCCGAATTCCTGATGAGCGAGGCCGTCACGGGCTTTGCTGTCGCCGTCGCCTTGCTGGGGTGCGCCCTGGGAGCCTACCTGGCCGGCAAGGTCGCCGACCGCTACGGCCGCATTCCGGCCATGAAGATCGGCGCCCTCCTGTTCCTGGTGAGCTCCATTGGTACAGGGCTGGCATTTGGTGTGTGGGACCTGATTTTCTGGCGCCTGGTTGGGGGCTTGGGCATCGGCCTTGCTTCAGTCATCGCACCGGCCTACATTTCCGAGATTTCCCCGCGGCACGTGCGAGGCCGCTTGGCATCGCTCCAGCAGCTCGCCATCACTACCGGTATCTTTGCTGCACTGCTGTCCGACGCCGTCCTGGCCAACTCGGCCGGCAGCGCCGGAAGCACGTTCTGGCTTGGGATGGAAGCCTGGCGCTGGATGTTCATCGCTTGCGCCGTGCCGGCCGCCGTGTACGGCTGGATCGCGTTCCGCCTGCCCGAGTCGCCGCATTTCCTGGTGCTCAACGGCAAGGAAGACCAGGCTAGGACCATCTTCGATACCCTCATCCCCAACGACGATACTGAACGGCACATCCGCGATATCCGCGAATCCATCCAGCAGGACCAACTGTCCACCAAGAAGGGCTCTCTGCGCGGCAAGACATTCGGCCTGCAGGCAGTGGTGTGGATCGGCATCATCCTGTCAGTGCTGCAGCAGTTCGTTGGTATCAACGTGATCTTCTACTACTCCACCACCCTCTGGAAAGCAGTCGGATTCCAGGAGAAGGACTCCCTGACCATCTCGGTTGCCACCTCGGTGACCAACATCTTGGTGACTCTGGTGGCCATCGCGCTGGTGGACCGCATTGGCCGCCGCCCCATCCTGCTGACCGGCTCCATCGGCATGGCTGTCTCGCTCGGCGTCATGGCGTTGGCCTTTTCCTCCGCTGTTGGCACGGGCTCCGAGATCAGCCTCCCCGGCGCTTGGGGCCCGGTTGCCCTCGTGGCGGCCAACGTCTTCGTGATCAGCTTCGGCGCTTCCTGGGGTCCACTCGTCTGGGTGCTGCTTGGCGAGATCTTCCCGTCCCGCATTCGAGCCCGCGCGCTCGGGCTGGCGGCGGCCGCGCAATGGATCGCCAACTTTGCCATCACGCTCAGCTTCCCCATCATGGCGGCGGGTTCGCTGCCACTGACGTACGCCTTGTACGCGGCGTTCGCTGCGGCGTCGTTCTTCTTTGTGATGTTCAAGGTTCCCGAGACGAACGGGATGTCGCTGGAGCAGGCCGAGACGCTATTCGTTCCCAAGGGCGCACCGGTAGTGCCGCTGCCGGTGACGTCCAACGAGCCCAAGTAGCGCGAAAAAGCCCGACGGATTCCGTCGGGCTTTTTCCTGCTTAAGGGGACGGCTACACGAGGTGCGGTTCGTGCGACTTCAGGTAACTGCGGCCGCCGAAGGCAATGAGAATCGCGATCACCATGGCAACAGCACCGGCAAAGAAGGGCACCTGCGGTCCAAAGTGCTCGCCCAGCTGGGCCGCGGCGAATGGAGCCAGCGCACCACCCATCCATCGCACAAAGTTGTAACCTGCGGATGCGACGGGTCGCGGAGAATCGGAGACGCCCATGGCCAGTTCGGTGTAAATCGTATTGTTGATGCCCAGCAGGGCACCTGCCACGATCACAAGCACGACGACGGCAGTCACCGAGTGCCCGGCAGCAAGGCCCAGCCCAATGAGGTCGAGCATGAGCGCGGCCAAAGTGCCGGTCAGGACCTTTACGGCGCCGAAGCGCTTCTGCAGCACGGGAGCCACGAACACCGAGAACACGGCAACGGCAACGCCCCAACCGAAGAACACTCCCCCGATGCCGTATGCGTCCATGCCGAGGATGAACGGCGTGAAGGCGAGGATGGTGAAGAAGCCGTAGTTGTAGAACAAGGCGCTTGCTGCCGTGGTGCTGAGGCCCTTGTGTCCCAGCGCAAGGAGCGGATCCCGCAGACGTGACTTCCTGGCGGGAGCGGGCGTCTTGGGAAGCAAAGCCAGCAGTGCGATAAAAGCAGCAGCCATGAGGACCGCGGTTCCAAAGAACGGTGCCCGCCACTGCCAGCCGCCCAACAATGCCCCAAGAAGCGGGCCCAGCGAGATACCCAGGCCGAGCGCCGCTTCGTAGAGAATGATGGCCGTTCCGGTCCCACCACTGGCCACGCCAACGATCACGGCGAGCGCGGTCGCGACAAAGAGGGCGTTGCCCAATCCCCAACCAGCACGGAAACCCACCAACTGCTCAACACTGCCGGACAAACCGGACAACGATGCGAACACCACGATCACGGCCAGCCCGATCAGTAGCGTCTTCTTCCCGCCGATACGCGAGGACACGAAGCCGCTGATCAACATCGCAATCGCCGTCACCAGGAAGTAGCTCGTAAAGAGCAAGGAAACTTCGCTGGTGGACGCGTCCAGGTTCTTGGCGATTGCCGGCAGAATCGGGTCCACAAGTCCGATGCCCATGAACGCGAACACGGCAGCGAGCGCAGTGGCCCACACGGCCTTCGGCTGTTTGAGGAACGAAGCCTTTTCAGCTTCGAGGGTGGTTTCGGTAGTTGTGTCGGCGCTTTCTGAAGCGTCAGCCAGTTGGCGTGACATTCAAGGGCTCCTTGTCGGTGCGTTTAGTTCTGATTAGTTCTGGAATGAGCTGTTGAGCTTGCTGATGATGGGGAGCGCCGCGGCGAGCTGCTCGATTTCATCGCTGCTGAGCTCTTGGAGCAATTCGGCCACCATCGCGTTTCGGCGTTGGTTGGCAGATTCGACGGCGGCGGTCCCGGCTTTAGTGATGACCACCTGGACTGCGCGGGAATCGTTGACGTCGGGCTGCCTGCTGACGAGGCCTGAGCGTTCGAGTTTGATGATCTGCTCGGTGGCGCTGGGGACCTTGATCCCCAGGTTCTTGGCGATGTCACCCACGCGGAGTCCGCCGTCGGAAATCATCGAGAGCAGGCTGAGCTGCGCTGCGGTGAGTTCACCTTCCGGATCCAGGCGGCGGAACATGTACACGCCCAGGCGCAGTGATTCGCGGAATTGCTGCGCTATATGGAGAAGCCGGGGGTCGGAAGCCGAAGTGCTCGTCATATTTAGGTAGCCTAATAGTTAGGTGCCCTAAGAGTCAAGCGTAAGCAGGTCAAAGCTTCAGCTTCATGCCCTCATGGCTAGCGACAAAACCCAATCGCTCGTAGAAACGATGTGCAGCCGCGCGGGACTTGTCAGTGGTCAGCTGGACCAGGGAGCATCCCCGCGCCCGCGCCTGATCGATCGCCCACTGGATCATGAGCGCGCCCACCCCCTGCCCGCGGAGCGCATCGTCCACACGGACCGCCTCGATCTGGGCACGCAACGATCCCCTGCGCGACAGGCCTGGGAGATAGCTGAGCTGGAAAGTGGCAACGACCTCCCCGCCGAGTTCGCCCACCACCAAAAGGTGGGCGGGGTCGCCGTCGATCATTTCAAAAGCACGCTCGTACGGCGCAAGGTCGTCCAGATTTTCGCGGGTAGCGCCCAACTGATCATCTACCAGCAACGCAAGGATTCGCGGCAAATCAGCCTTGGTAGCGCGTCGAAGACTAAAGGTTCCGGAGTCGACGTCGGCAGTCATCAAAGCGGGCGCGGCGGCAGGGTCTGTGGTCACCACCCCAGCATGCCATTTCATTCAGAACTCAGTATTGCTAAGTACCGGTACTTAGTTGTACTATGTAGTGGTAGCTAGTAATACTGAGTAGTGAAGGAGGTGTCCGATGGGCAAGCAGATGACGGAGATGCTCAAAGGCACATTGGAGGGCATTGTGCTGGCCCTCCTGACCGGAAAGGCAGCGTACGGATACGAGATCACCACACTGCTCCGGGAGCAGGGCTTCACCGAGATCGCTGAGGGCACTGTGTACGCGCTGCTCGTCAGGATCGAACAAAAGGGGCTGGTGGACGTCGAAAAGCGCCCGTCCGAAAAGGGACCACCCCGCAAGGTGTACACGCTCAACGCGCAGGGCAAAAACGAACTGGACGAATTCTGGAACACCTGGAGCTTCTTGTCCGAACGGCTTGAAGAGCTCCGCAAGGAAGGAAACTGACATGGCAGCAAAATGGATCGAACTGGTCACCGGATCACTCGAGCAGAAGAAGCAGTACAAGCAGGCCAAGGCGCGGCTGGATGCCCTGCCCGAGCCTTACCTCACCGTGGCCACAGCCTTCAACCGGTACCTCATGTACTACGGCGGGGTTACCGAAGGGGACACCATGGTGCAGATGTTCACTGATCTCGCGGATCTGTGGGAACGCGCCGCCATCGACGGAACGCCCGTGAGCGAGATCGTGGGCGAAGATCCGATCGAATTCGCGGAGGCCTTTGCCCAAGCCTACGGCGGAAAGCGCTGGATTGATAAGGAACGCGAGCGCCTCACAAAGGCTGTCGATAAAGCTAAGGAGGCTGAATCATGACCACAACGGCAATCCGGGTAGAAGGTATTGAGAAGTCCTACAAGGATCTCCATGTTCTGCGCGGGGTGGATTTTGAGGTAGCGTCGGGCAGCATTTTCGCCCTCCTCGGCTCCAACGGAGCGGGCAAGACCACCATGGTGAAGATCCTGTCCACCCTGCTGAAAGCCGACGCCGGCGCTGCCGCCGTCGACGGTTTTGATGTTGCCACAGAATCGCTCCAAGTAAGGCAGTCCATCAGCCTGACCGGGCAGTTCGCCGCAGTGGACGATGTGCTGTCCGGCAAGGAGAACCTGATCCTGGTAGCGAAACTGCGACACCTGAAAAACCCAGGCATGATCGCCGACGAGTTGCTGGCTCAGTTCAGCCTCACTGAGGCAGGAGCCCGCAAGGTGTCGACATACTCCGGCGGCATGCGTCGCCGACTGGATATCGCCATGAGCCTGATCGGCAACCCCAAGGTAATTTTCCTGGACGAGCCGACCACCGGCCTTGACCCCGAAGCCCGCCTCGAGGTGTGGCAGATCGTCAAGAACCTCGCGAACCAAGGGACCACGGTCCTGCTCACCACCCAGTATCTGGATGAAGCTGAGCAACTCGCGGACCGGATTGCCATTCTGCATGAAGGACGCATTATTGCGAACGGCACCCTGGTCGAGCTCAAGCAACTGCTGCCGCCGGCCAAGATCGAGTATGTCGAGAAGCAGCCGAGCCTGGAGGACATTTTCCTCGCCTTGGTTGGCACTGGTAACAACGAGTCAGTAAAGGACAGGTCATGAGCACCCACTTCTTCGCCGACACGTCCGTGCTGCTGGGCCGCTCAATGCGGCACATCTTCCGCAGCGTGGACACCATCATCACCACAGCGATCACTCCGATCGCCCTCATGTTGTTGTTCGTCTACGTATTCGGTGGCGCCATCAGGACCGATACGGACAACTACGTGAACTACCTCCTGCCGGGCATCATGCTGATCGCCATCGCGTCCGGCATCGCCTACACGGCAGTCCGGTTGTTCACGGACATGCAGAGCGGCATCTTCGAGCGCTTCCAGTCCATGCCGATCGCACGCTCTTCGGTTCTGTGGGCCCACGTTCTCACTTCGCTGGTAGCCAACGGGCTCTCGCTGGTGATCATCGTGGCCGTGGCCCTCCTTATGGGATTCCGGACTTCGGCAAGCGTGCTGGACTGGCTGGCAATTGCGGGAATCCTGGCGCTCTTTACCTTGGCGCTCACCTGGATCGCCATCATCGCGGGCCTCTCCGCGAAGTCCGTGGATGGTGCCGGCGGGTTCTCCTACCCGCTGATCTTCCTGCCGTTCATCAGCTCGGCCTTTGTCCCCACGGAAACCATGCCTGGCCCGGTCCGCTGGTTCGCTGAAAACCAGCCCGTGACGTCCATCGTGAACACCATCCAGGATCTGTTCGCACAGCGACCCGTGGGCGGCGACATCTGGGTTGCCCTGGCCTGGTGTCTGGGGATCCTCGTGCTCGCCTATGCATTCGCGGCGGCCGCGTATCGGAAGCAGATCGCCTAAGGGCCGCGGTATAAACCAGGCCTAAGCTCCCCTTTTCCACAGGGGAGCTTTCGCCGTGAGTGTCGATTAGCAATTGGTCAGACATTAGCTATAGCTTTATCGAAACAGATTTGTAACGGCCGTCACCATTTTGGCCGGGTCTTCGAAGGGTTCTTGAACTAATGTCCGATCAGACAACACAGGCGCAGACCGGCGTCTCCAGCAGGGACAGCGAGCCCCATCTGTCACGCTCGCTCAGCAACCGCCACATCCAGCTCCTGGCCATCGGCGGGGCCATCGGAACGGGCCTCTTCATGGGCTCGGGCAAAACCATCTCCGTGGCTGGACCCTCCGTGATCTTCGTGTACATGATCATCGGCTTCATGCTCTTCTTCGTCATGCGCGCCATGGGCCAGCTCCTGTTGTCCAACCTGAACTACAAGTCCTTCAGCGACTTCGCAGGCGACCTCCTTGGGCCCTGGGCGGGCTTCTTCACCGGCTGGACCTACTGGTTCTGCTGGGTGGTCACCGGTGTTGCGGACGTTATCGCCATTGCCGGTTATGCCAATGAGCTGTGGCCAGGCGTTCAACTGTGGGTCCCGGGAATTGCGACCATCATCATCCTGCTCCTCCTGAACCTCCCCACCGTGAAGGCATTCGGCGAAACCGAGTTCTGGTTCGCGCTCATCAAGATCGTGGCAATCGTCGCGCTGATCGTCGTTGGCCTGGTCATGATCTTCACCGGCTTCCAGTCCAACGCCGGCACCGCCAGCTTCACCAACCTCTGGAGCCACGGCGGGTTCTTCCCCAAGGAATTCATGGGCTTTGTGGCCGGCTTCCAGATCGCAGTCTTCGCGTTCGTGGGCATCGAGCTGGTGGGCACTGCCGCAGCCGAAACGAAAAACCCGGAGCACAACCTTCCCCGCGCCATCAACGCCATTCCCCTGCGCGTCATGCTCTTCTACGTAGGCGCCCTCGTGATCCTCATGTCCGTCACCCCGTGGACCGAGTTCAAGGCAGGCCACAGCCCGTTCATCGCCATGTTCTCCCTGGCAGGCCTGGGCATGGCAGCGACAGTGGTCAATCTCGTGGTGCTCACCTCGGCCATGTCGTCAGCCAACTCGGGCATCTACTCGACCTCGCGCATGGTGTTCGGCCTGGCCAACGATGGCGACGCCCCCAAGGTCTTCGGCCGGCTCTCCAGCCGCAAAGTACCCCAGAACGCACTGTTCCTTTCCTGCGTCCTGCTGCTGGCCGGCGTCGTACTCCTCTACGCGGGCAAGGACGTCGGCGCAGCGTTCGACATGGTGACCACGGTGTCCGCGGTCTGCTTCATGTTCGTTTGGTCCATCATCCTTGTCAGCTACCTCGTGTACCGCAAGCGCCGTCCCGAGCAGCACGCGGCGTCGCCGTTCAAGATGCCCGGCGGCATTCCGATGGTGTGGGTTGTGTTCGCCTTCTTCGCGTTCCTGGTCTGGGCCCTCACCACGCAGCCGGACACGCTCACGGCCCTGCTGGTGACGCCTATCTGGTTCGCGATTCTTGGCATCGCTTACGCCGTGGTCCGCAAATCGCCGCTTCACCAGGCCCGCGTGGCCGAATGGAAGGCGATGGCGGAAGCCGAAACGGCGGCGGTGCGCTAACCCCCTCCCGATCCTCTCTCACATCCCGCAGGGTTTTGGGCGATGTTCTCTCACATGCCGCGGGTTTCGGGTGAGTTCATCTCGGCTGGGACGGATTGGTCGGAACCCCTTGTGATGGAGGGTTAATCGGCGGTCCCGCAGTTGCGGGGCTGACATGCGAACCCGTGCTGGTTTGGCTGACTTCCGGGGTGGTCGGGGAGCTCGTGCCGCTCGGCTCAGCGCCGTTCTTGAGTGCTTCCAGCCGGTGCTCAAGTACCTGGATGACGGGGAGCCTGCTGCCGTGTGCCCGTTCGTAGCTGAGCAGCTGCTCGATGCCGTTTTGGTCGAGGCCAGAAATGCGCGACGGCAAGGTTCCACTGGGAATATGGTCGTAATCCGCCAAGGGCAACTCACTGTGCTGAGGGATTTCGTTCACTGAAGACCTCCTGTTGTCCGCTGCGGGTCAGCGTCCTGACCGGCAATCAACGTCAGCTAACAATGCCAACGTAGCAGCGTTCGGAGAAGAAAATAAGGCTGCTGATCTTTTCGGAGGAGCGGTATAACGGTCGACGTCGGCACCCAAGGGTTGGGTGCCGACGTCGCGCTTTTCGTATGTGAGAGAACGTCCGCCAAAAAGCCGCAGGACGTGAGAGAACGTCGGCCGAAAAGCCGCAGGACGTGAGAGAAGAATCAGGCTTCGGCTTTGCGGTCCTCTATGAGCTTCTGGATCGCCGGGAACAGCGGGTGCGACGGCGGAAGTTCCGTAATGCGCTCGACGGCGGCAGCCGCGTCCAGTTCGGAGAGCATGTTGGCGAGTTCCACGGCTTCGTCGTCGGATCCGTCGTCGAAACGAAGGGCGGCCGACATCGCCTCCAGTAACGCGACCGGAGTTACACCACGCTCGGCAAGCTCAGCCGCTGGTCCGACAAACCGCTCGTGCCGACCAAGCTTCCGCAGCGGTGCCCGGCCGACGCGAACCACGGTATCCGGCAGGTACGGGTTGGTGAAGCGGGACAGGATCTTCTGCACGTACGCTTCCTGCTCTGCCTCCACGAATCCGTGCTTGGCCACGAGCAGTTCCTTGGTCTCTTCCAGCACAGCCCTGACCTTCGCTGCCACGGACGGATCAGCCATGGCCTCGGAGATCTTCTCCAGGCCCGCCGCGTACCCGAAGTACGCAGCAGAAGCGTGGCCGGTGTTCACCGTGAACAGCTTGCGCTCGATGTACGGGCCAAGCTCGTCCACGAAAGTGGCTCCAGGAATGACGGGGACGCGATCACCAAACGGGGTGCGGTCGATGACCCATTCGTAGAACGTCTCCACCGTGACATCCAGGCCTTGGCCCGGCTCCTGATTCGGGACAATGCGGTCCACTGCCGTGTTGGCAAAGACAGCCGCGGAGTCCAAATCAGCCGCGGAGTCGTCCCAGGCCGCACGGACCTCCACTTCCAGGAGGTGCGTCGCGTTGATGGCGTTCTCGCACGCCATCACCTGCAACGGTGGCAACGAAGGCTCCCGTGCTGCCAGCCCACGCGCGATCACCGGCGCTACGAACTTCAGGATGTGCGGCCCCACCGCGGTGGTAACCACATCCGCCGTCGAGATTTCCTCAACAACGGCATCTTCCTGCGTACTCGAGTTCAGCGCACGGAACCCGTCCACGGTTTTGACCGCCGGGTTCTCGCCCACCTCATGGACGTCGTAGCTGCTGGCGGAGGCGAGCTGGCTGATCAGTGCATCCGCAACATCCGCGAACACCACCTCGTAGCCGGCTTCGTGCAGCAACAGCCCCACGAAGCCGCGTCCGATGTTGCCTGCCCCAAAATGGACTGCCTTCACTATGCGTTGACCTTTCCGAACAGCTCCAGCACTTCCTCAACCGTGGTCGCTTCCTCCAGCTGGGCCACCTGGGCTTTGTTGGTGAAGATCTTGGCGATAGAGGACAGGATGTGGAGGTGCTCATTGTTAAGGCCAGCCACGCCGACCACGAACTTCACTTGCTTGCCACCCCAGTCGATGCCCTCCGGGTACCGAATGATGGAAACGGCCGAGTGCCTGATGTGCTCCTTGGCATCGTTGGTGCCGTGCGGGATCGCCAGGAAGCTGCCCATATACGTGGACACGGATTCCTCGCGTTCGTGCATGGCGTGCACGTAGCTGACATCCACGGCGCCGCGGTCCAGCAGGAGCTGCCCGGCTTCGTCGATCGCAGCATCACGGTCGTGCGCCATTCCGTTCAGCACAACGCTTTCGGGGAGCAGTACTTCCTTACCCCCGACGGCGGGAGCTGGCTCGGCGGCATGGGCACCGTGGGCGGGGGCTGCTGTTGCTTCAACAGCTCCGTCGGCATACGCGGCGGCCGGGCCTTCGGTGTTACTCGTCTTGACCAGCTCAACGATTTCGTCGTACTTCGGGCTGTTCATGAAGTTGTCCACCGAGTAGTGCACTGCGCTGGCTGTCCGGGGCTGGGCGCGTTCGGTGAGGTCTTCGTGGGTAACGACGACGTCGTAGGTATCGCTCAGGTTGGCGATGGCCGAGTTGGTGACCTTGACCTCCGGGAAGCCAGCGGCCTTGATCTTGTTGCGCAGGACCGAGGCCCCCATTGCGCTGGAGCCCATCCCGGCGTCGCAGGCGAACACGATGTTCTGAACGGGGCGGGTAAGAACGGTGCCGCTACGATCGCTTGCCCGGTCCCCCACCCTGTCGCCAACCAAGGCTGAAGATACGGAACTCTTCTTGCCCTTCATGGCTTCCATGCGGGATGTGGCTTCGGTGAGATCGTCCTCGCCCTTGTCCTTGGAGGTGCGCAGGATCAGTGAAGCAATCAGGAAGGAAACAGTAGCTGCCAGGACTACGGCCAAGATCACGCCGACATAGCTGTCACGGGAGGTCTGGGCGATCACGGCGATGATGGATCCTGGTGCGGCGGGAGCCACGAGGCCGGAGTTGGTGATGGCCAGGGTTGCGATACCCGTCATGCCGCCGCCGATGGCAGCGAGGATCAGGATGGGCTTCATCAGGACGTACGGGAAGTAGATCTCGTGGATGCCACCGAAGAACTGGATGATTGCAGCACCTGGAGCGGATGCCCGCGCTGCGCCACGGCCGAAGAACATGTAGGCCAGCAGGATACCGAGGCCTGGGCCGGGGTTCGCTTCGAGCAGGAACAGGATGGACTTGCCGTGATCCAGGGACTGCTGAATGCCCAGTGGGGTCAGCACACCGTGATTGATGGCGTTGTTGAGGAAGAGAACCTTGGCAGGCTCAATGAAGATACTGGTCAGAGGGAGCAGGCCATTGTTGACCAGGAACTCGACAACGGTCCCAGCGCCTTCGGTGAATCGCTTGACAACCCATGAGAGGCCATAGAAGCCACCCAAAGCCAACGCTGCACCCCAGATACCGGCGGAGAAATTGTTGACCAGCATCTCGAAGCCCGGCCGGATCTTGCCATCCCAGAGGCGGTCAAGTTGCTTCATGGTCCATCCACCCAGCGGGCCCATGATCATGGCCCCGATGAACATTGGCGAGTCCGTACCCGCAATGACACCCATGGTGGCGATGGCGCCCACCACGCCGCCCCGGACGTCATAAACCATCCGGCCACCGGTATAGGCAATCAGGATCGGAAGCAGATACTTGACCATGGGGCCAACGATGCCCATGTTGGGAACTCCCTCGGCATTTGTGCCGAAACCGCCCAGTTCCGCGACCGGAATCCAGCCTACTTTGATGAACAGGGCTGTGATGAGGCCCCAGGCGATGAAGGCGCCAATGTTGGGCATAATCATGCCGGACAGGAATGTTCCGAACTTTTGGACACCAACCCGCATGCTGGTGCGGGGCTTCGCAACTGACTCTGTTGCCATGTGAATTCCTAACGTGTGTCCCGCGGCGGCGCGGGGTCAGTCGATATAGATCGAGAGAGAACAGCCTTAGGAGCTGCTGGAAATGCGGTGAAGCCACTCAAGGAAGAGCTTCAATTCAGAGCTGGAAAGTTGGTCCGAATGCGAGGCCTGCAGTGCCGCATTCAGGGCGATTGCCGCAACAACCACGGAGGACTTACCGGAGTCCTCCGGTGCGGCGCCACGGGCGGTATCCGTGGAGACGGCGAAAATCATGGAATCCCGGGTCATCGTTGAGAGCTCGAGGTTCCTTTCTTCCACCGGTTCGGCGATGAGCATGAGCGTTACACCCACGTTGGCCGCGAGGATGCTTCGTGCCGCTTCGCGGGGCGGCACGTTGATCTGACCGGCGATGGCGGCTTTGTTCAGCATTTCTTCCAGAAGCGCTTCAGCATCGGCCACGATTGCCGGGCGGCTTTCCGGTCTGATATTGCCAAACATCACCAGATACAGGTGGGGTTGGGTCAGCCCGAACTGGACGTGGTTGTCCCACATCCGCCGGACATCTTCCAAGGGCTCCCCGGACGGGGCAAAGTCCCGCTCCCCCGCCACGTACTCTTCAAAGCCGGCGGAAACGACGGCGTCGAACAGTCCTTCTTTGTCTCCAAAGTGGTGGTAGAGCGTTGGGGCCGTAACCCCGGCCAACGCTGTGATCTGGCGCGTAGAGACCGCTGACCCTTCCGAACTTGCCAGCAATTCAGCAGCTGCACGGAGCAACCGAATTTTTGGCGGAAGCTGGTCATCGAAACTCATAACCGCTACCCTAGCACCTATAGCGTTGCTATATGAAGTGGCTCACAACAGAATTTTGTAGGCTAATTTCGCAGGCTCGTGGTGCCGTCGCCGCCGGGTCTGAACCAACACGCAGGAACAGAGGATTCAGTGCAGAATTTCCAAGGAGTAGGGGTAAGCCCTGGCCGCATCATTGGTTCCGTCCGCCAGATGCCCAAACCCGTGAGTGAACCGCCGTCGGGCGAGCGGTTGGCCGCAGACGTCAGTCCGGAGGACGCCGTCGCGGGCTTGAAAGCCGCAGCGCAATCCGTCCATGACGAACTCAAGGGGCGCGCGGATTCTGCCTCCGGCGACGGCAAGGCCGTCCTCGAGGCCACCGCCCTCATGGCCAAGGACACCATGCTCCTGAAATCGGCGGCCAAGCTCATCAACGCGGGTTCGTCCGCCGAAAGGGCCATCTGGGAAGCCGGCGCCTCCGTTTCCGAAATGCTGCACAACCTGGGCGGCTACATGGCCGAACGCGCCACCGACGTGCTGGACGTGCGCGCCCGCATTGTGGCTGAGCTGCGGGGAGTCCCCGCGCCAGGCATCCCTTCATCGGAGACGCCCTTCATATTGCTCGCGGAAGACCTCGCCCCTGCAGACACAGCAACCCTTGACCCTGAGAAGGTGCTGGCCCTGGTGACCTCGGGCGGCGGACCGCAGTCGCACACGGCGATCATCGCCCGCTCACTGGGCTTACCGGCTGTGGTCGCCGCTCATGGCGTGGATTCTGTTGCAGATGGCAGCGAGGTTTACGTGGACGGGGCCGCTGGCCTCGTGGTTGTCTCCCCGTCGGAGGAGCAGCGTTCATTTGCGGCAGCCTGGGCGGAAACGTCCGCTACGCTGGCCGCCTTCGACGGAAACGGCACGACGGCGGACGGCCACTTGGTCCCGCTTCTCGCCAACGTGGGTGGGGCCAAGGATGCGGTGGCAGCAGCGGGCCTCGGCGCCCAGGGTGTTGGCCTGTTCCGCACCGAGTTCTGCTTCCTCGAGCGCGACACCGAGCCCTCTGTCGACGAACAAGCCGCAGCGTACAAGGCTGTGTTTGACGCGTTCCCGGGCAAGAAAGTAGTGCTGCGGACCCTCGATGCCGGCGCGGACAAGCCCCTCCCCTTCCTCACCGACGCCACCGAACCCAACCCTGCCCTTGGTGTTCGCGGCTACCGGACAGACTTCACCACGCCGGGCGTTTTGGAACGCCAACTCGAAGCCATTGCCCGGGCCGCTTCGGAATCCGAAGCCGACGTCTGGGTCATGGCCCCGATGATCTCCACGGCTGCGGAGGCCGGTCGGTTCTCCTCATTGTGTGCTGCTGCCGGCATCCAAACCCCGGGTGTCATGGTGGAAGTTCCCTCCGCCGCTTTGACCGCCGCCTCCGTGCTCCGGGAAGTTGGCTTCGCTTCACTGGGCACCAACGACCTCACCCAGTACGCCATGGCCGCCGACCGCCAACTCGGGCCCCTCGCGGAACTGAACACTCCGTGGCAGCCCGCGGTCCTGAGGCTGGTGCAGCTCACAGTGGAAGGTGCAGCGCAGGAAGCATCAGGCCGGGAAGGCACCAGCAAACCCGTGGGCGTCTGTGGCGAGGCAGCCGCGGACCCGGCCCTCGCCGTCGTACTTACCGGACTGGGCGTCAGCACGCTGTCCATGACCGCGCGCTCGCTGGCCGCCGTCGGGACTGTGCTGAAAACCGTCACCCTGGAGCAGGCGCAGGAACTCGCCCGGCTGGCCCTCACCGCGCCGAGCGCTACCGAGGCCCGCGACTGGGTCCGGGCCAAGCTCCCTGTGCTCGAAGAGCTCGGCCTTTAATTTTCGCTTCCGACCATAAGGAGAAACCCATGCCCGAACGCACAGCCACCATCGCCAGCCGCTCCGGCCTGCACGCCCGGCCCGCCGCCTTGTTCGCCGAAGCGGCAGGTGAGCAGCCGGTGGAAGTCACCATTGCCATGCAGGGCGAACCCGCCGATGAAGCTCTCGACGCCGCCAGCATCCTCTCGCTCATGACGCTCGGTGCCGCTAAGGGCGACGTCGTCGTGCTGCGGGCCGAGGGCGACGGCGCCGACGCTGCCCTGGACGCGCTGGTGGCGTTGCTGGAGACGGATTTGGACGCGGTGTAGTTCTTGCGCGGCGGGTTCGGCTGCCCGATTCGATGATGCGCTGCGCATCATGCCGTGCGCACGGCACAGTGCGCAGGGAAGCAGCGAAATGGGTGACTCGGCGAGCCTCATCAGGGTACCTTCGGGCTATGAGATGTGCCCGATTCGATGATGCGCTGCGCACTAGACGGTAGGAGTCGTCTGGTCTGCAGCGAGTCATCGAATCGGGCTCGCCCGGCCTATGGCAGCGCGGACACCACCACGTCTTGGTAGGCCGCACGTCCGTCGAACACGTTGACGCCGACCTTGCCCGATGTGAGCGCCGAGTCCGTGACATCGATCAGCTGCGTTCCATCAACAGAGACGGTGATCCTGTTGCCAACAATCGACGTGTCCAGGGCATAGCTCACCCCATGGCCCAAGGCCGCCGGAACGCTCGCGAGCACCGAAAACACGCCGTTATTCAACGAGAACACCCGCGCCACGCGGAGATTCGGGTCCAGATTCACGTAATAGGCGCTGGATCCATCGGCGGAGGATCTGAGCAACACCGAACCCGCGCCGCCGTACCCTTTCTCCGGAGCCAAGTCCCGGTTCAGCGTCTCGCCGGCAAAGGCTTCGCCGCCGAACTTCACCGTTGCCTGCACCCGCACATTGGTGAATGCGGCTGCGCTCATGGCCGTCGAGTCTTTGTCGAACGTACCTGCCAGGCCTGCGCCTGTGCTCTCCCATTTGCCGCCGGGGACCACTGAATATGTGCCAAGGTTGTGGCGAGCCGTCCCACCCGCGGCAGGCAAAACGTTCGACGGCGGCGCGGTGGTCAGGCGGGCCGTGTCGCTGAGCTGGTGTACTTTGACGGACACCAGCCGGGCATTCCCTCCGGTGGCTGTGAAGGACAGGCCTGTGGAGGAAGGGTCGGGAAAGATCAGCGAAGTGATGGCCGCTGTACCGTCCCCACCGAAGACTTCCACCGAGGATGCGTCCACCAGGATTCGGAGCTTCACGCGACGCTCGGAACCCACCACAGTGGAGCTCCAGGGTGCTGTGGAATTGTCCGCTGCGGAACCCGCGAAGTACCGGGTGAAGTCCTCGCGTCCGGCATTGCCGCGATCCACGGTGAGTGCGGCAGCACCGGCGTCGAACTTTACTGTTGTTTCTTGAGCGGGAGTACCAGTTGAGCCGGTCCCTTTCCTCAGCCCGAACGCGAAGGACGTGGCACCACCGGAAGAAGGAATCCCAACCTCCGCTTCGAGCTCGAAGGAGCGGCCCGAAGCACCCGCGAGAGCGTTCGCGGAGCTCGGCGTCACAGTGACATCGGAGGCCTGCCAGGTTGACGTGCGCAGCGACTCTACCTCCACAACGGGAGCCTGCGTCAGCCGGAGCCCGGCGCCGTCAACGTTAGCGAGTTTGAGCTCGCGGGGGATGGACAGTTGACCATTCCAGCGGCCTGTGGGCGGGCTGAACGCATAGTCCCAGTTGCTCATCCAACCGATCATGATCCGTCGGCCATCGGGCGCGCCGAAGAAGCTCATTGCTGCGTAGTAGTCCCGGCCATGGTCAGCCTGCAATACCTGCGAAGCGGTGGTGTCGGGCATAAATGCTGTACCGTTCCACGCGCCCGTCACGTATTGCGCCGCGGAGCCGTTGGTAGAGCGAACCGCTCCAGTACTCCACCACAGCACCCAGCGCTTGACGCCGGACTGTCCCTCCACAGGCATTTCGAAGAAGTCCGGGCATTCCCACACGCCCCCGCGAACCCAGTCGCCGTAGCCGAAGGTGCTGGCGAACGTCCAGTGGATGAGGTCTGTGGAGGAGTAGAAGCGGATGTGGTCGCCCGCAGCCACCACCATCACCCATTTACTGGAAGCCGCGTCCCAGGTGACCTTGGGATCGCGGAAGTCCCAACCGCCGTCGGGGCCACCCGGGTTTTCCACCATCGGAGCGGTCTGGACCGTCTGCCAAGTGCGTCCCTTGTCCTTGCTGTAGGCGGCGCGGATGGACTGGTTTCCGTTCCAAGCGTCGTGGTTGAAGCTTGTGTAGTAGGCGATGAGCCCGGATCCGCCGTCGAAGAGGCCGCTGGAATCGGAGGCGTCCACCACCGCCGAGCCGGACCACGACTCCCCCGCGTCCATGTGCGGGAGGGCGATGGGCAGTTGCTTCCAGTGCATCAGGTCTGTGCTGACGGCATGCGCCCAGCGTCCTCGGTCTTGGTGGAAGAGAAGGTATTCGCCGTCGAAAAAGACCAGCCCGTTGGGGTCGGAGCTGTTCCCGGAGTTCTGGCTGTAGTGGTAGCCAGGCTGGTAGAGGCCGTTTATATACTGATTCACATCGTCTGCACGGACGTTCTGGAACCAGGCCGTTCCGGTAGCCAGCAGGACGAAACCCTCTCCGGCGGAGGCCGGTACTGCGCCATTTAGCACGGGCGTGCCATTAATCAACACAGACGCCTCGCTGCCCTGGACGGTGAGCTGGACGCGGTTGAGTTGGCCGGCTTTGAAGCTTGTGGAGGGAAGGTTGCCGGAGTGCAGCAACGCCCCGGTGGCCCGGTTGTACAGCTTCGCCGTACCCGCTCCGGGATCGATGCGGAGTTCGATACCGCCGCTGCCGTCGGCAGTGCTGCGAACTGCCACTGAAGCAGTAGCAGGTGAGGTGACGGTCAGGTCCAAGGAGGCAACGACGTCGGACGCCACCGCCGGGATGAACCGCGCCGCGGTTCCAGTCGCCATCGATACGCGCAGGCCAGCGGAGTCCGGTTCCCACGAACCGGAGGCAACACGCCAACCCTGCAACGATGTCTCAAGGCCGCGAAGCGTCATGCTCTGGAACACGGCGGTGCCATTGAAGGAACCCAGCCCGACATGGCCGGAAGCGTGGGCGGAATCCGTGGCGGTAATAGCCGGGTTGGCGCCGTTCGGGTCCAGGAAGTCGGTCTGCCAGTAGACGGCCAACTGGTTGCCGAGCGCGGTGACCCGAAGGCGATAGACCTGGCCGACGGTGATGGCGGTGGTGAACGTCCCCAGGGTGGCGTTGTCCGAGACCCTGTAGAGGCGCAAACGTCCCGCGTTCGGATCCACCTCCGCGGCGTAACCCGATGTGCCCGAGACGTTGGTGCGGAACAGTGCCGTGCCCACGCCGTACTGTGAGGTGACCTGGATGTCTGTGGAAAAGTCAACGTCTGTGGGCGACTGCCCGGTGGCGATGGCCCGGATGTTGCTGTTCGCCGGTGCGACACCGCGGAAGCCCGTGGCCGAGGCCTGCCAGCCCGTGCCCGTTACAGCCCAGCCGCTGACGTTCGCATCAATGGTCCGCACGCCGGGAGCGCCGAAGGACACGGTCCCGTTGAACGCGTGCAGGCCCACCCGGCCCGATTCGTAGCGGTAGTCCGTGGCGTCAATCCTTTTGATTCCATCGACGGCCACATAGATTCGCGGGCCGTCCACGTGGACATCCACCGTGTAGGCCTGCCCCGTATTCAGCGGGAGGGACACAGGGGTTACAACGTCCTGTCCGGTCGCGAGGTCGAACAACCTCACCCGGTCCAGATTGGGGTCGATCGTCGCGGCGTAACCCGCACCGGCGTCGGGTGTTGCGCGGAAGACGAGCGTCCCCACACCGTAGGGACTCCCGGCGTCGACCTTCACCGAGGCCGTATACCGGGCGGTTCCTGCAACCACTTGCTCGCTGGTCGCCGCCGCATTCTGGCCGGAAGGCGCGACGGCGGTGTACCCGCCCTGCGCTGTCCGGGTCCACGAACCGCTGACTCCGACGACGTCCGGAATGGGGCTCGTGGTGCTGTTGAGGGTGACAGGCGCCGGATCGAGGGCCACCGCTGGAGCAGTGACCCCCGTCCCGGCCAAGCCAACACCAAGGACCGCGGCCGTGAGGCCGGCAACTATTCTCTGATGCATTCAGATCGCCTTTGATCTCAGGGGTGAGAGAGCGTTCGCCAAAACCTCCCATGACGTGAGAGAAGATCGGCGGAAAACGCTCGGGATGTGAGAGAGGGATGGTTTGGCGGCGGTGCTAGGGGAAGAGTTACGGGAAGAGGGGACGCGGGCCTCCCCAGGTGTCGGCCATGGTCCACGCTTCGAAGCTCGCCAGGCTGACGGTGCCCTCTGCCGCTGTCAGGGTCACGCTTTCACCGCCCAGAGTCGGATATATACGAGCCGTGAGCGGCTTTCCATTGGCGAAAATCTCGACGGCGGACCGGTCCACCAGGACGCGCAGGCGCACGCATCCGTCGGGCAACGGGACGGGGCCGGACTTGTCCTCCACATCCACCTCGGAGTCAAGGCTGCTCCGGGTGCGGTCGAGCCGGAGGATGCCGTTTTCGCCCTCAAGAGAGCGGCTGACTTCGATGACCGTCTCCTCAACGCCGTCCCCGGAACCCAGAATGCCCAGTCGCAGCACCGCACCCGGTGCCAACTGCGCGTCCAGCTCAAGGTCCAACTGGTTTCCTGAGACACCGGTATCCACAGGCGTACCGCCCCCGACGAGCACCTTGCCCGGTACGCTCACGTGGTTCCGGCGGAGCTTCTCAACCTCAGGAACCGGCGCAAACTCCAGTGTTCCGTCGTCGGCCAACGTGGTGACCCGCGGCAGGCTCATCACTCCGGACCACCCTGCCTCCACCATGGCGGCATCGCTGCGGCCTTCCTGCATCCACCCGAACATGATGCGGCGGCCTGATTCATCCTCGAACGATTGAGGGGCGTAGAAGAACCGTCCACCGTAGTCGAGCCGGTGCAGGGCAGCGGGCTCGAAGGTGTCCCCCGAGTAGCGTCCAGTCCAATACAACGGGTGGCGGGTGTCGCCGTCGTCCCAGGCAGAGAAAACCAACACATCAGGATCCTCGCCCGCCTCAAGGGAAGCGAGCGGGGCAGAACCCAGAGCACCGCCACCCGCCCTGAACAGGTCCACGCATTCCCACATGGTCCCGGTCCAGTCGGTATCTGCGGGATCGCCCTGGGATGCGTCGCCAATGAACAAAGGACCCACATAGGTCCACGAACGAAGATCCGAGGACTCGTACAAGAACGCCGTCCCACCACGCCCTCGAATGCCCGAGCCAACCAGCTGCCGCCACGTGGTGCCCTCGCGCCACACGCAGTGGTCCCGGTACGCGGTGATCTCGACGCCGGCCGGAGGGGCGGCGATCACCGGGTTTTCGGGCACTTTGGTCCACGTCATGAGGTCAGCAGAGCCCACGGCAACGCAGGCCAGCTCACGCTCGTCGAGTCGTCCCGAGTACACCAAGGTGGGCGTACCGCCGTCGTTCACCAACACACCTGACCAGCAACCGTCCGCGTCCGGACCCGCCGACGGCTCCAAAGCAATTGGCTGGTCCGTCCAGGTGACGAGATCGGTGCTGGTGGCGTGGCCCCACTGGATGCGGTGGTGGAACGCGCCCTCCGGGTTGTACTGGTAGAAGAGGTGGTAGACGCCGTTCCACTGGCTCACGCCATTGGGGTCGTTGAGCCAGCCAGCTGGGGAAACAAAGTGGAATCGCGGCCGGAGAGGATCGGCTTCGGCGCGGGCAACCAGCTCGTCACGCGGAACGGTGGCGAGCGGGTGGGTCAGTTCAGTCATGCGGAAGCCTTCTTGTCTGTCTTTTCGGTCGCCAGGGGTTCAGTCGTCACAGCCGGTACAGCCTCAGCCGGTTCGGTAGCCAGCGCATGTCCGCCCGCCCCAGCCCGCGGCCGGTAGAGGTGGCAGCGCACCCAGTGGCGGTTTTCGGGGTCGCCCACCTGATGGCGTACCGGTTCGGAAGCGGAGCAGGCCTGGTGGGGATCGCCGTCGAAAGCGCAGCCCGTGGAAGCCATGACGGCCTGCCGCAGTTCAGCGCGACGGACAGGATCATAGGAACCTGCGCGCGCCGGGTCCGGAACGGCTGACACCAAGAGTTGCGTGTAGGGGTGGGCCGGGTTGGCCAGCAGGTCCAGGGACTCCCCTTCCTCCACGAGCTCGCCAGCAAACATCACCGCCGTGCGGTCGGCCAGGTAGCGTGCCGAGGCGAGGTCATGGGTGATGTAGAGCATGGAGATGCCTTGCTCGGCGCGGAGTTTCCGCATCAGATTCAGCACGCCGATCCGCACTGACACGTCCAACATGGACGTGGGTTCGTCAGCCAGGATGACCTCCGGCTCCACGGCGAGCGCACGGGCGATCGCGACGCGCTGGCGCTGCCCACCCGAGAGTTCGTGCGGGTAGGAGTTGAGCATGTCCGCCTGCAGGCCAACGGTGGTCATGAGTTCTTCAAGCCGGCGCTGGGTTTCGGACTCCGAACCGCCCTTCCCGTGGATGGCCAAGGACCTCCGCAGGAAGTGCTCAATCCTGTGGGCCGGATTCAGGGAACCGAACGGATCCTGGAAGACCATCTGCAGTTGTGACCGGAAGGCACGTGACGCTTGGAACCGGTCGCGCTTGAGGACGTCGACGCCGTCAACCAGGATCGCGCCGGAGCTCGGCTTTTCGAGCCGGGCAACACAGCGGGCCAGGGTGCTCTTGCCGGAACCGGACTCCCCTACGAGTGCCACGATTTCGCCGCGGCCAATGGTGAGGTCAACGCCGTGCAGGGCGCGTACGGACTGCCGGGAGAACAGGCCTCCGATGGGGAACGATTTGCCCAGACCGCGGACTTCCAGGGCGGGTGTTTCGGAAGCACCGGCGTGGCGCGCCGCACCTTCGATCGCAGGGGACAGTGACGTAGTGGACACGGCAGAGTGGCTCATCGTGCGACTCCTTCCAGGATTGCGGGATCGACCGTGGAAGGGCCGGGCACCATCAGGGCATCCGTACTAAACGGGGCCACCAGATGGCCGGGCGCCACCTCGGTGAGGTCCGGGATGTTCCGGAACTTCACGCCGTCGGGCAGTCCTGTGAGCGGAACTCGAGGACCGGTGAGCGGCGGGAACGCACCCATGAGCGCCTGTGTATAGGGGTGGCGCGGGTTCGCGTAAACGTCCTGCGCCTTGGCAGTTTCCACGATCCGGCCGCCGTACATCACGGCCATGCGGTGCGAGAGCTCCACCATGAGGGACATGTCGTGCGTAATGAAGAGGACGGAGAACCCGAGTTCGCGCTGGAGTTCCTTGATTTGGGCCATGATTTCCTGCTGCACCACAACGTCCAGTGCAGTAGTTGGCTCATCCAGGATCAGCAGCGACGGCTTGAGGGCGACGGCCATGGCAATCACGGCACGCTGCCTCATGCCACCCGAGAGCTGATGGGGGTAGGACTTGAGGCGCGCGGGGTCGATCCTCACGAGCTCCAGCAGATCGCCCGCCCGGCGGAGGGATTCCTTGCGCGAGTAGCCGGCGTGGGTGGTGAAGATGTCCACGATCTGTTCGCCGATGGTCAGCACCGGGTTGAGCGAATTCATGGCTGACTGGAACACCATGGCCACGTCTTGCCACCGGAAACGCCGCAGTTCCTCCGGGCTCATGGCCAGGACGTCCTTGCCACCAAAGGAGATGCTGCCCCCGGCGATCTTGGCGGGATCCTTCAGGAGCCGCATGATCGAGTTGGCGATGGTCGACTTCCCACAGCCCGATTCGCCAGCCAGCCCGAACACCTCACCGGTGCCGATGCTGAAGGAAACGCGATCGACGGCGGTGGTTGAGCGGGTATCGCCCACGTACTTTACGGTGAGGTTCTTGACGTCCAGGACGGGCTCGTGGGAGCCGAAGGAGACTTGGGAGACAGTCACTTGGCGGCGCTCCTTTCGGTGATTGCAGGGGTCTTGGGTGTTTTGATCTTCCGCAGCCGCGGGTTCGTGACCTCGTCCACGGCGTAGTTGATAAGTGCCAGAGCGAAGGCGACTAAAGCGATGCAGACACCGGAGGGAACAAAGACCCACCAGCTTCCAGTCAGCAGGGCGCCTTCATTGCCGGCCCAGAAGAGGTTGTTGCCCCACGAGACCGTGCTGACGTCGCCCAGGCCCAGGAACTCTAGGCCAGCCTGTGCTCCGATGCCGTAGATGACGCAGGCCAGCAGCGTGCCCATGACGATCGAGGCCATGTTCGGCAGGATTTCGCGGAACATGATCCGGCCCGCCCGTTCACCGGACACCACGGCTGCGGCCACGAAGTCCTTGGAACGGATGGACAATGCCTGCGAGCGCAGCACGCGGGCCGAGCCGGCCCATCCCGTGACCACGAGGACCAGGATCACTGTGCCAAGGCCCGGTGGCAGAAAGGCGGCCAGGATGACCAGCAACGGTAGGCCGGGAAGGAGCAGGAAGACGTTGGTCACCAAAGAGAGTGCTTCGTCGATGAACTTGCCGAAGTAGGCAGAAGCCAGGCCCACCAGGATGCCGACGAACGTGGACGCGAAGCCCACAGTCAGTCCAACGAACAGGGAACTCCGCGAGCCGTGAACTGTCAGTGCGAGCACATCCTGTCCCTTGGCGGTGGTGCCCAGCCAGTGCTCGGGGGAAGGTTCCAGGGAGGCCATCCCCGTGATGCGCGATGGGTCGCCAGGGAAGAGCACGGGCGCCAGCAACGCAAGCGCGATGAACACGAACATCACGGCCATGCCCAGCATGGCCTTCTTGTTGGTGAGAAGCCCGTGGACGAAGCTGCGGTTGGGCTTGCGGACAGCCGGGGTTGGAGTTGGCTGCTTCAGAAGTGCGGTTGTCATGATCAGTCCTCTAGTTGCTGCGCACGCGCGGGTCGAGGCGGACGTAGAGGATGTCCACCAGGAAGTTCGCCAGCAGCACGGCTGCGGTGATGGTCAGGAACAGGCCCTGCATGAGGGGGTAGTCCAGGCCTTGGACGGCGTTGAGGAGTTGGTAGCCCACGCCGGGATACGCGAACACCACTTCCGTGAGCAGGGCACCGCCCACCACGAATCCCAGTCCCATGCCGAAGCTCGTGACGGACGGCAGCATCGCATTCCGGGCGGCGTACCGGAGCATGATGCGGCCAGGACGGAGCCCCTTGGCCTCGGCCATGGTGATGTAGTCCTCGGAGTTCGTGGCGATCATGGTGTTGCGCATGCCCAGCATCCAGCCACCAATGGAAACCAGCACGATCGTCAGCGCCGGTAGCACGAGGTGCGCACCGACGTCGCCGATGAACTCGGAGGTAAACCCGGGTTCCAAACCATCCGTGAACGCGTGGCGGATCGGGAACCAACCCAGCACCACGCCGAACAGGTACAGCGCACCCATCGCGAGCCAGAAGTACGGGAACGAGCCGATGAACACGAGCACCGGCGGCAGTGCCGAGTCGATCGCGCCGCCCCGCCGCCAAGCGGCCAGGATGCCCAGCAGGTTACCCACGACGGCGGCAATCACCAGCGCGGTTCCGCCCAGCAGGAGGGTCCACCCGATCTGGGAGGAGATAACCTCTGTAACCGGTGTTGGGAAACGGGAGATGGAGACGCCCATCTGGCCCGTGAAGATGTTGTGCATGTAGTCGACGTATTGCTCCCAAATGGGCCGATCGTCCACGCCAAGAAGCTTGCGCAGGGCCTCGATCTGTTCGGGCTGCATTCTGTCCTGGGAGCGGGCAAACATGCGGGAGACGGGGTCGCCGGGCATGAAGCGCGGGAGCAGGAAATTCAGGGTGATGGATGCCCAGAAGGCGATCAGGTAGAAACCCAGGCGGCGCAGGATAAAGCGCACGGTTTCCCTCCATTCGGGAATTACGGAAAGTTTGGGGGCACGCCCGGCGGGAGCTACCGGGTGGCGGTTGCCAGTTGGCGGCTCGCCGCCGGGCGTGCAGTGTGAGGCCCTATGGGGCCTACATTCAGGCGAAGGTTACTTACGCGGTTCCAGCGTGGTCAGCACCAGCACCGTTGTGGGTGACCGTACCGAGAGGGTTGCGTACGGGTTGCCCTCAGTGGGCCAGCCCGTGAAGCGGGTGTCGTTGAAGGCGCCCCATTCCGGGCCGGAGAACAGCGGCACCAGTGGTGCGACGTCGTTGTACTCTTCCTGGAGCTTGTTGGCGATGTCCTTCTGCTTGGACTCGTCGGCCTCTGCTGCGAAGTCGGCCAGCAGGGCATCAGCCTTGGTGTCACCGAAGCGGTGGTAGTTATCGAACGTCTTGGTTCCCACCGGCTTCACGGTTGCCGTGCCCATGGAGGTGTTGAAGTACTTGTACGGGCTGGGGTCGTTGGCGCTCCAGACGATGCCGGAATCGAAGTCGCCCGTCTCGTAACCCGCAACCACGGCAGCCCAGTCCGGGGAGTCAACCTTGGCCGTGACGCCAACCTCGGCGAGGTTCTGCGAAATCACGTTGGCTACTGAAAGCCAGTCAGAAGATGAGGCGCCCACGGAGATCTTGAACTCGAACGGCGAGCCGTCCTTCAGCTTGCGCTTGCCATCAGCACCCTTGGCGTAGCCGGCCTTGTCCAGCAGGTCGTTGGCCTTCTGCACATCCAGCTTGGTCCAGGTGCAGTTGTCCTTGACCTCGGAGTTCTTCCACTTCTCGTAGTTGCCGGAAAGGCCAGTGCAGTCGGCAGGCTTGGCGTAGCCGCTCATGCCGATCTTGGTGACTTGGTCGCGGTCAACGGCCATGCTCAGTGCCTTGCGGACATCAACATCGTTGAAGGGAGCCTTGGCGGTGTTGAGCTGCCAGTTGATCATGGCGCCCGTTGCCGGGAACCAGTACTGGCGGTGTTCCTTGTCCTTGGAAACGAACGTCTTTTCGATGTTCGGGATGTACTGCGGGGCCCAGTCCACGTCCCCGTTCGCGGCGGCGAGGTTGGCGCCGTCGTTCCCTGCAAAAGCGAGCATCTTGATGCCGGCGATCTTCTGCTTTTCCGGCTGCCAGTAGTTGGGGTTCTTCTTCAGTACGAAGGACTGGGCCTGGAAGCTGTCCACTTCCGTGTAGGGGCCGGTGCCCACGGGCTTAGCGTTGGCATCCTTCTCCGGGTCCGCCAGCGCGGACCAGATGTGCTTGGGCAGGATGCTGAGCTGTCCGACGTCGTAAAGGGCCGGCGACCACGGCTTATTGAAGTTGAAGGTGACCTTGTTGGTTCCCTCGGCGGTCACGCTATCCAGGTACTCATAGCCACCCTTGATCTTCTTCTGAAGCTCAAAGGTGTAAGCCACGTCGTCAGCGACGAAGGGCTGGCCATCGGACCATTTCACGCCGTCACGCAACGTGAAGGTGATCGATTTGCCGTCGTCGGCTGCCTTCCACTCAGTTGCCAGCCACGGCACCGTATCTCCCTTTGCCGGGTTGAAGATCAGCAAGGACTCGTAAATGGACTGCTGGACCATCGGGTTGACGGTGGGCGCGAACGGGTTGAAGTTCTGCACGAACGTGCCCATGTCCTCACGCGGAATGGTGAGGAACGCGCTCGCGTTTGCTGCGGCGTCCGTGCCGGCGGTCTTGTTGACGGTGGCGGCACAGCCGGTCAGCAGCATAGCGCCCACCGCCAGTCCGGCCGCCGTGATGCGGGCAGACCTCAGGAATCGGGGTTGTGTCATGATGGTTATCTCTTTCCTATCTTCATCGTCCAAGGTGAAGGGGTGGGTAAGGGGTTTGCTCTTCGAGGTTGATTTCGCGGTCAGACCGAAGAGCGTTCTAGCAGCGGACAGTCGACCAATTGCTGGTCGGCAATGATCGGCTGTCCTGCTGTAAGAGCGGCGAGCGTCTGGACTCCCAGGGCTCCCATTTTTTGGAACGGCAAGGCAACGGTGGTCAGTTTTGGCCTCAGATAGGCCGCAATCAGCTCCTGGTTGTCGAAGCCGATCACGGCGATGTCTCCGGGGATGGTCAGGCCCCGTTCTTTGATGGCGTCGTACGCGCCCATCGCCATGCGGTCGTTGAGGCAGAACAGTGCGGTTGGCCTGTCCTTTTCCGGATAGCGGTCCAGGATTTCGCAGGCGGCCTCGTAGCCGCCGTCGGCCGTTGCGTATCCGGACACCACCAGTTCCGGGTCCAGCTCCAGCCCGGCTTTGGCGAGTGCTTCGCGGGCACCCTCCAAACGTCCGACTGCTGCAGGAATGACCGGGTCAAGGTTGATGATTCCGATCCGGGTGTGGCCGGCTTGAAGCAAGCGCTCGACGGCGACCCTGCCACCCGCACGCTCGTCAGGGACGATCGAGGGCAGCTTTCCGTCCGCGTCGAAGCAGTTGATCAAGACGGTTGGTACTTCGTTGGCACTCTGCGGAACATGCACGCCCCGGTGAAAGGTGGCTGCGTAGAGAAGTCCTTCCACTCGTTGTTCCAGCAGCTTTTCGATGGCGGCATCTTCCAAGCCCTTGTTGGGTCCTACGGCATCGGCCTGGTCGGAGGGCGCGATGAGCAGGAACCGACGATCAAGCCACGCTTGGTCCTGCGCTCCTTTGATGATGTCGACGGCGAACGGTGCCGTCACGATCTCGGTGACAAGCCCGTACCAATCACTGCGCTGAGATGCCAGCGCCCGTGCTCCGGCGTTCGGGCGGTAGCCCAGTGCCTGCACGGCATCGTTGATACGGGTGCGGGTTTCCTCGGAGATGCTGGCGTTTTCGCGGTTGCTCAGCACGAACGAGACCGCGGTCCGGGAGACGCCGGCGTGCTTGGCGACGTCATTCATGGTGACTCCCCGCTGCCGCACAGCCGCGGCTTTGTTGGGGGTGGTGCTTTTCGCCATTGAATGCTCCGGGGTCTTGGTTCTTGTTGGTTCTGGTTGGGAATACTTTTGGTAACGCGCGTTACTTGGAACGTGTGATTTAGGTTACGCGCGTTACCTGTTTCTTGTCAACGCCTTCTTTTTATCCGCCCACGCCCTGCCCCGCCCGAATAGACGACGCGCTGCACACAAGACGACTCCTACCGTCTAGCACGCAGCGAACCATAGAACCGGGCCATCTCCCCTCGTCCAGCGCAGCCACCAGCCACCACCGCGCTAGGCTTCTGCCATGGCATTGATAGCTCCCCGCGTTACAGCCGGGCTCCCCGCCGACGACGCCCGGAATCTGGCACGCTCCCTCCAGGACAGCGACGACATCACCGTGTTCGTCGATGGCACGGTCCACCGCCTGCCCGATCAGGCGAGGGACGCCGTCGTCGATCTTCTTGCGAGGCTGAGCCGCGGCGAAACTGTCACGGTCAGCAGCGTGGAGGAAATGCTAACAACATCGCAGGCCGCTGAACTCGCGGGCATCTCACATACCTACCTGCGCAATATGACCGACCGCGGAGAGATCCCCGTGGAATACCGCGGCACGCATCGGCGAATCCGCCAGGCTGCGATCATGGAATGGCTGGAAACCCAGAAGCGCAAGCAGGCCGAGACCTCCGCGGGAAATGACGCTCCGAGCGACTAAAGCGTCGGAGTGATAAGGATCAAGCAACGATCCCAGCCAACGGGCCAGCACCTGATTAGGCCGGGGTTACGCTTGTTTGGTGGGCAATTTCAAAGGGTGGCATATAGTGGCCGGGGTGGCCGCAATGGCCCTTGCCGCACCCTTGGGATCGGCCATGGGATTGAACTTCGTAGCCACGTTCATGTTTGCCTGCGTTGTCTTCGTGGCGGTCGCCATGTGGACAGAATCCAAGATCGCCCGACGCCGGGAAGCGGCTGATGCTGCCGCCGCCCCTGACGCTTCGCGTGCGGCTGGCGACCCCACTGAGTCCGACGACGTCACCCGGGACTAGGTTCCGGGGGGTCGGATTTGGAACCCACTTCAGCATCCGGCACCGCTTCCTTCTCTAGCAGGGGCGGGCTGACAACACTTGAGGGAGTTGAGTGGTTGCCGCCAGCCACTCTGCAAGATCCCGGTCCAGAATCCGAGCCAACTTCAGACAAGCCTCATGCCCCTGCTCTGCAGTGAGCCTCTGACGCTGCCCAGGTAGGGGAAAACCCGCTACGAACGGCTCATGGTGGGCAGCACGGTTCCGTACAGCATGAACCATTGCCACAACGCCTAGGGTCCAAGACCTCGTGAATCGTTCGCCATCTGCGGCCGCCACGGTCCTGCCGCCGCGGAATGCCTTATTCAGGCACGAGTTCCATAGATTTTCATGAGACATGTGAAATCTTTGCGGTTCTCTGCCTACGTAGCCGCCTGGCTCAAGCAGACCTTTCCAGAAGCCGAACATCAGCCCAGCGATAAGATGACCAGATGTTCGTCGGTCTTGGCCCAGCTTGGACCACGCTTCGGCCAACTTACTCCGGCTAGGGCCATCAAGGCCTATGTCGTTCGCATACCAGAATCGACCAAAGACAGTGTCCAGCTGCTTGGCCATCGCATTCCTCAGAGCTACCTCGACGATTGCAATATCAGCAAGAAGTGCGATCGCCACGTCGCGGTCCCAGACATAGAGCCGCCTGGCCAGCGACGCATCGTGGGAGGCAGCAGCCGCGTAAGTTGCCATCCGGACAGGCGTAATTGCCTCATCGAGAGCTCGGTTGTGAGCACCGTTGGACCATGTTTCAAGATTGGCCAAGTCCTCATGCTCCTTGCTAGGCTGAGTGCGAAGTCCCCGGACCCGCCTCTCTGGACCAGAGCCATGATGCGGCCGGGGTTATTTCTTTGAATTGCCAGTCTAAGCACGTGATTTGCCTGGCCTTCCTCAGATCCGGGTTTATCCACAGGAGGGCTACCGCGGCGCTGTGTATGATCTGCAACCGCGCCGCGAATTTCCCATCTGCCAGCTCCTCCCTTACAGGAAGCCTCGGGCGCTATTCTCAATAAACAGGCAAGAAGAGCTATGGAGCCGCAGGGCTATCCAAAGCACAATTGAGAACCGGAGGTTCGGGAGCTGACGACGCTACTATCTGCCGACGTCGAGGCCTGCGGGCTGACCGGCCGGATTCTTTGGACGCATGGAACGGCACCGCCGCGGCCGGGCGGCCATGCCAACCCCGAGCCTCTCGAATCCGGGGACCAGAGGGAGCCCGCCTATGTCCTCATCCACGGGATCGGCGTTTCGCACCGCTACCTGGCCAGGCTTCATGCCGTCCTTGCCGCCAGCGTCCCCACCTATTCGCTGGATCTTCCGGGTTTTGCCGGGACTCCGAAACCCGGCCGGCAACTGTCCGTTGAGGACTATGGCGCATTCATTGCTGAGGCACTTAAGGCGTGCGGCATCGATTCGTACATTCTGGTGGGGCATTCCATGGGCGTGCAGTTCGCTATCGAAGCGGCCCTCCACGAGCCCGAATGCGCTCAGCAGCTGGCGCTCATGGGCCCTGTGGTGGACTCCCGGCACAAGAACGTGGCCCGGCAGTCGCTGGCCCTGTTCCTGGATGGCCTACTCCGCGAAAGCCCATCGTCCAACTGGATTGTGGTCACGGACTACCTGCAATGTGGGCCGCGCTGGTACCTCACGGAGCTGCCCGTGATGATGAAGTACCCGACGGAGAAGCAGCTGGCCAAAGTCCGAACTCCCGTGCTGGTGCTCCGAGGGAGCCGCGATCACGTCGCGGGGCCGGACTGGGCTCTTCGCCTCTCGCGGGCAATTCCTCAAGGGCGGCTGGTGGAGATCCCGGGCGTGGGCCATGTTGCACAGCACATGCGCCCCAAGGCCGTGGCGGACGCTATCAGGAGCTTTGTCGCGGCGACATCCCGGCAGAGTTAGGTGTCCCGCAAGAGTTAGGCGTCCCGCCGGAGTCATGCACTAGTGCACGACGGCGAATCCCGGCATGGGTGCCCCTTGTTGGGTTTGCGATCTGGAGACTAGGCTGGCCGGGCAAGCACTATAGTAAGTTTGCTTAGGAAGGGCGACCATGACCAGCTATGACCCAGAGGACGATCCCCGGACCTTCGGCGCCTCGGGCGCAGCCGAGCCGGACGACACCGCGGGCGACACTGCCGGCGATCCGGATGATGTCCACACCGACCCAGACATGCGCCAGGACGAAGAGGACGATCCCGCAGCTTCCGCCAACCCCGACCCCCTGGATGGCAACGTCACAGGACTTGAGCCTGGGGGCGGCGTACCCCCGGGCGAAACCCCGCCTGCAGAGGACAGCATGAGCAGCGACCAGGGGCACGAAGAGTAGGTCGTCGCCAAGCCGCTGTTACGTTGTTGGGCAACAACGTATTAGCGGCTCAACGACTTAACAGCGGTCCAACAACGGAGAACCACAACCGAGGACCAACCAAGGCTACGGCAGTCTCAGGATCTCCCCGAGGTCGTAATCAGCAGGCTCTTCGAGTTGCGAGTAAGTGCAGCTCTCCGGAGTCCGGTCCGGCCGCCACCGACGAAACTGGGTGGTGTGCCGGAACCGCTCGCCCTCCATGTAGTCGTAGGCAACCTCAATGACGAGTTCCGGCCGGAGGGGAACAAAGGAGAAGTCCTTACCGGCGCTCCACCGGCTCTGTGCGCCCGGCATTCGAGAACCTGTAGCTGCCGCGTCTCCTTGATCGGCCCACTGGCCCCAAGGATGTTCGCTGAATTCCGTCTGATACGGCTCAAGTTCGGCCACCAGGCTTTCGCGCTTGGCCATGGGAAATGAAGCCACCACCCCCACGTGCTGCAGCTGGCCGGCGTCGTTATATAGCCCGAGCAGCATCGACCCCACAACCTTTCCCGTTTTGTGCCACCGGAATCCAGCCACCACACAGTCCGCGGTCCGTTTATGCTTGGTCTTGAACATGACGCGCTTATTCGGCTGGTACGTCCCCCCGAGCGGTTTGGAAAGTATGCCGTCAAGCCCAGCACCTTCCAGCTGCACGAACCACTCCTGCGCTTGATCAAGTTCTGTCACGGCAGGCGTTACGTACACGGGCGCCTCAGCCTTGGCCATTGCCTTCTCCAAGGCGGCTCGACGCTCCGAAAACGGCTTGTCCATGAGGTTCTCCCCGCCCAGGGCAAGGATGTCGAATCCAATGAAGGAGGACGGTGTCTTTTCGGCAAGCATCCGCACACGGCTATCGGCAGGATGGATGCGCTGCTGAAGGCCCTCGAAATCGAGCCTGTTGTCAGCTATGAGGACGATCTCGCCGTCGATCACGCATTTGTCCGGGAGGTTCTTCTGAAGGGCTTCCACCAACTCGGGAAAGTACCGCGTCATGGGACGTTCGTTGCGGCTGCCCAGGATGATCTCGTCACCATCTTTGAAAACGATGGTCCTGAACCCGTCCCACTTGGGCTCAAAATGGCCCACATCAGGGATCGACGGAACGGACTTGGCAAGCATGGGCGAAATGGGCGGCATCACTGGGAGGTCCATACGACTATGTTCTACCTGCCAGCCGCGGCGGAAGCTAGTCTTGGGCGATGGATATCTTGGCCGTTCTAGTGGCTGTACTGGCAGCACCTGCCTTCATTGCGGCCCTTTGGTTCTGGGTCTCGCGACAGAACAGCAAGGGGAAAGTCCGGCGCGGCGCCGCGGGTGGGATCCTGGGCGTGGCGGACGAAATTTTCCGACCCGAGACCCATTACGCACACCAAGTCCAAAGGATCCAGCAAGAGCTGCCAGCCCCGGCTCCGGCCCCGGAGCCTAAGTCCTAGCGGACCTTCGCGCTGGAAGGCGTCCCGCCCGTTACATTAATGTGACTTTACTATGGCGCTCATGTACGGTCTAAGAGCGACCCGTATCTCCGCTGGGCCGCTTCCGGGTTGACGCCGAGCTCTGCCGCAAACCGGGATCCGCCAGACTAGCGGCAGAGACGGGGGACCCAGAGTTCCCGGGCCTGATTTTCCATAGGCCCTTGGGGTGAAGCCGCCATGTGCGGCCGGACGGCCTCGTCCGAACCCGACAGCTAACCTCGCAGGCGTTGAGAGGCAACCACCATGTCCCCAACCATGGATCAGCCGCGCCGCGCCCAAATAGCGCGCGAGCGTACCCAACCAACCGGACGCCGTCGGGCCCAACCCAGCGGATCCTCCACCAGCACGCCGGAAGCAGAAACAGGTTCTACAAGCACGACGCCGGAACCCGCCACTGCTTCTGTTCCCACCTCTGCGGCGCCCACCACGCGCGCAGCCGCTCGCGCGGCAGAGCGTGAACGGGCAGCCCAAGCTGTAATCGCTCCTCAAACAGCTCCGGCAGAAACTGCCCCAGTAGACTCCGCTGCTCTGGAGCCGGCTACGGCTGCGATTCCAACAGTTCTGGCGCCCACGCCGGTCGCTCCCGAACCGGCTGCAGATCCCGAGCCCGCCACCGCTGCCATCCCGATGGTGGCTGCTGCTGCACCCACCCCCGCCGCGCACGAACCCGAGCCCGCCACCGCTGCCATCCCGATAGTGCAGGCGCCCACGCCCGGCCCTGGGGATCCGGTCACAGCTGAAATTCCGACCGTTGCCACCCCTCTTCCCACGCCTGCGGCTCCGGCATTTCCTGCTTCGCCGGCACAGGCGAAGAGCCCTGCCCAGCTCGCGGCAGCCGCCACCGCGGCAGCTGGTCTCGCAAGCCGGAAAGCCCTTCGTGCCCAAGCATCCGGGAGCGGGACAGCCCCTTCCGCGACAACGGTTGCCGAGTCCCCGACGGGCGTTGTCCCCACGTTTGGAGCGTCGTCCTTCAGCCACGAACCACATGCAGTCCTCACCAAGGCCGCCTCGGTCAAGACAATGGGCCAGCGCATGGCAGTCGTCGCTGGGGCATTGGGCCTGGTATTGACCGTTGGCACCATGAGCCGGGCCTTCGAGCTTCCCTTCTTCGGGCAGGAAACACCGGCTCAGGAAGCCAGTGACGCAAAGACGGGTGGCGACAGCAGGCAGTCAACCTCGGCCACCCCCGCACCCAGCTCGTCCAGCTCTACTGCATCAGCGTCGTCGGCGACCAGCGAGGCCGGACAGCCGGCAACTGTTGCAACGCAGTCGTCAGAAGAGGCACCCGCTCAGGGGTCGTCGTCGTCACTTCCGACTCCGCAAGTTTCACTCGCGGATCCCGTTTGGGTCCCTTCGTCGGCCCCGTCGGCTGTTGTTCCTGTGCCGGGCGTGACAACTCCTGTCCCAACCCAGCCGGCCCCGAGCCCGGTTCCGTCGGACACGGTTACCACCCCACCCGCCACAACGACGCCCAGCCCCACGGTTACTCCGACGCCTACTCCAACCCAGACTCAGGCACCGAAGCCAAAGCCAACCGGAAATCCAAATGCCACCACGCCGTCAAGTGGTTCAGCCTTGGACCTGGACGGCATACTTGACGGCGCCACAGGGATCTTGAAGTGAGCACACAACTTCCCAGGACCAGCAAGCACGTCGGATGGCACGGCCGGTACTGCAGCAGCAGCCGCACTGCCACCTTCCGCAATCGGATGGGCCGTTGGAGCTGCCAACGGCTGCGTCGGGCCTAAGGAATCACAGCTACAGCAATCACGGTAACAAGATGAGGCAGGCACCCGCGCGAGTGCCTGCCTCATCTGTTCCGTCTCGCTTTTTGTTTCGTGTGGCTCTTGTTCCTGGCATGGCGTTTCTAACCCAGCAGCCACGCGACCATGACCAGTGCCCCGATGCAGAGCACCGTTGTGCAGAGGATGACGTCCCTGGCCATTGTCATTCCGCGTCCGTAGGGAGAAGCGAAAAGGAAAACGTTCTGGGCGGTTGGAAGGGCTGCCATGATGACGCTGGCCAGGAGGTGCTGCCCCTCCAGGCCGAACACAAAGCGTCCCAGCGCCCAGACCACCACGGGCATGCCCGCCACCTTCAGGGTGGTTGCCACCACGGTCTCCACGCGGCCATCCCCCTTTTGGAGAGGTGCCTTGCCTGCCAGCGACATGCCAAAAGCCAACAGAACCATGGGCACGGCCGCGCCAGCCAGCATGTCGATGGGTTTCTGGACGAGTTCGGGTGCCTCCCACCCCGTAAGAGCCATCACCACTCCCAGCCCCGAGGCGATAATCATGGGATTGGAGAAGGGCTGCAACAGCATTCGTTTCCAGGAGATTTTTGTACCACCTGCCACGCCCAGGACGCTGAGGTAGAAGGGTGCCATGATCAGGAGTTGAACCAGAAGGACTGGAGCAACGTGCTGCGCCGTGCCCACTGCATACAACGAGACAGGAATGCCAATGTTGTTCGCGTTGGCATAACTACTGGCCATGGCACCAACTGCCGTTTCGGCGACCGGCCGCCGGAAGAACACGAAGCTCAGCAAACAATAGAGAAGGCCTATAACGGCTGCTGACAGGAGCGCCAGAGGGGCGTCAACCCCGAGTGCGGCACGGATATCGCTTTTCCCTACCACGGTGAACAGCAGCGCAGGATTGGTGATGTAGAAGGCCGTTCGAGTCAGTGCGCTTTGGACATCAGGGGCCAGCACTTTGTAGCGGGCGGCGAAATAGCCCACCGCGATGACCGAGGCGACGATGAGGATCCCCGAGACAACGCCGCCCACCTTGCTCCTAAAAATTGTTGAGAAACCGCTTTCTCAGCGTAGGGGACGCCTGCGTGGGTGTCCACTTCAGCGCTACCGTTCCCCAACACGCGTTCCACAACACTTGGCGACTCACCGGCACGACACCCGCTAGATCCGGGGGCGCGAGGCCCACCGCTGGGCCTTTAGTGCAGCATGCAGCTCGAGCCGGATCCCACCGCTCAACGGATCAGCGCCGATGAGTTGGCGGATCCGGCCGAGGCGGTTGTAGATGCTGCTCCTGTGCAAGTGGAGTTTCGCTGCTACGTCCTGCACGGAGCTGTCGTTGTCGTAGAGCAGTTCCAGCACTGGCAGGAGTTCGCCGTTCTTGTCCGCGTCTTCCAAGGTGCGGAAATGAACGGAGCCCGTGTCATCCCAGCCGCCCGGCGCTTGAAGACGATCGAAGAGTTGATAGACGCCAACCGCCCGGCTCTCCACCAGTTCCCCAAGGGGTGGATCCACGGCTGCGGCTTGTGCTGCCACTTTCGATTGCCTGTACGCGCCTGCCAATTGCCGGATGACCTGGAACGGCTCGCTAATGCCCAGGATCACCCGGTCCACCGCGCGGCCCGCCCGCTTGGCGAGCTCCAATTGATAGTGCACCAGGACCTGGGCGTGATCCGCCCGGCCACCGGATTCCCGGAACAGGACGACGGAATGCGTCTCCGTCCCAGCGCTGAATAACGCGGCGTTGACACCAATGGTGGACTGCAACGCTGCTGTCCGGTGGGTTAGCGTTGCGGCAATGGGGTCGACGTCGGCTCCCCCACCATCCGCGTCCAGGACGGTCACCAGTTGCCACGGACCGCGGCCCTGGATCTCCTTCCAACCGGCCACCGCTGCCACTGCGTTCGACTCGCCGGCACAGGCGGAGAGGAACTCCTGCTCCCGCCTCCTTCGGAACTCTGATTCGGCTGTGTTGGAATCGAGCAACAAACCAGCCAACAGGTCCAGTTCGTCACGCACGCCGGGCAATTCGGCGAGTATCGCCGTCGCGGTTTGCTCCTCAAGGTCCTGCTGCACCCATAAGTAGCCCACCCGAAAACCCCGCACCAGCAGCGGGACGCAAACCCGGCCGAGCATGCCCAGCTCGTCGTTCGCCGGAACAACAACGGGGCGCACCGCCGTCGAGATGCCGTGCGAGAGCTGCCAGGCACTGACATCGCTCGGCACGCGTTTGCTCAGGAGGAAGTTCACCCTGACGCGGTCGGCGTGTGACTGGTTGGAACTGTAGGCGAGGAGGACGCCGTCGAGGTCCTCCAGGGACAGCCCCCTGCCCAGCTTTAGCGCCACGCGTTCAACGATCTCCTCGACGTCCTGCTGCATCCAGAAAGCGTACCAACACTAGGCGACACCTGACGCTCTAGCACTCGACAAATGTCGACCTCAATGGAAGAAGATCCTTGAATTTACAGGGATTTCGCTTCAGCTGGGCTGGAGGATCATGTCGCCTGCCTCACAGCCGGATTTATTCTGGAATCACAGCCCGCAGCAAATATCCGGCCGAAAAAGCCGCTAACGATGGAGCCAGCAAATGATCATCGGCGTCCCTAAAGAAATCAAGAACAACGAGTTCCGCGTAGCCATCACGGCCGCCGGTGTCCACGAGTTCCGCACTCACGGACACACCGTTCTGGTTGAGCGGGGCGCGGGCTTGGGCTCTGGTATCACGGACGAGGAGTACTCGATCGCCGGCGCCGAAATCGTTGCCGACGCGGACGACGTCTGGGGCCGGGCCGACATGGTTATGAAGGTCAAGGAACCCATCAAGGCCGAGTACCACCGCTTCCGCAAGGGCCTGATCCTCTTCACGTACCTGCACCTGGCCGCCGAGCCCGAGCTCACCGCCGAGCTCATCAACTCCGGTGTCACGGCCATCGCCTACGAAACGGTCCAGGAAGGACGCACCCTTCCGCTGCTCGCCCCGATGTCAGAGGTCGCAGGGCGCCTGTCCGTCGTGGTCGGCGCCTCTTCGCTCATGGCACCGGCCGGCGGCAAGGGCATCCTCCTTGGCGGCGTACCGGGCGTACGCCCGGCCAAAGTTGTTGTCCTCGGCGCAGGTGTTGCGGGAACCAACGCCGCCGCCATGGCACTGGGCCTCGGTGCTGATGTCACCATCATGGACATCAACATCAACCGGCTGCGGGAACTCGACGCCCTCTACCAGGGCCGCTTGAAGACCGTGGCATCCAACGCCTACGAGATCGAGAAGTCAGTTGTCGACGCAGATCTCGTGATCGGCTCCGTCCTGATCCCCGGCGCCAAGGCGCCCAAGCTCGTCACCAACGAACTTGTGTCCCGAATGAAGCCGGGCTCTGTCCTGGTGGACATCGCCGTGGACCAGGGCGGTTGCTTCGAGGACACACATCCCACCACCCACCAGGAACCGACGTACAAGGTCCACAACTCGATCTTCTACTGCGTTGCCAACATGCCTGGCGCTGTTCCCAACACCTCCACGTACGCACTGACCAACGTCACCCTGCGCTACGCCGTGGCACTGGCCAACCTGGGCGTCAAGGCCGCATTCGACCGCGACCCCGCCCTGGCCGCCGGCCTCAACATCGCTGCAGGCCACGTGGCACACCACTCGGTTTCGGAGGCGCACAACCTGCCCCTCGTGGCCGACTGGCACAGCGTGGTTACCGCCTAGGCTTTGCCCTTGCGTTGACAAGTCGCTGACCCGCTGTTTCGTCGCTGCCCAGCGACGAAACAGCGGGTTTTCCACGCTCTGGGGATTGGTGAGCGTCAACGGGCTCTCTAGCCGTTGCCGGGAGTGACTGGTTCCTCCGGGACAACGTGAGTGGGGACTGGCACGGGGATATCCGATTGCCGAAGGGTCGGTGGGGTTACGTTCGGCGCCTCGATGCCGGGAGGCGTGATGGGCGCCGCGGGAGTCGGGATGCTGATGTTGCCGGGCTGACCATTTCCGGGGATCTTCGGTGTTTCGGGCATTCCCCCGTTGGGAGCCTTGGGTTCATTAGGGTGTCCTGACGCTCCGTTGGTGCCGTCTTGAGACTCCTGGCTGGGGTTGGCAGTTTTCCCGGTCGGCGTGTTGCCCGCTGGGTTGTGACCGGATGGGTAAGGGTACGCGGGAGTCACAGTGCGGCCACGCTCCTGCTCTGAGGGGGAACCAGGATTCTGCCTTGATCCATTGCCTGATCCTGGCGTGAGCTGCGAAACTACTGTGCCGATTGTGGAGCCCAGGTGTTGGAAAGCTCCCGGGATGCCGCCCTCGGAAGCGGCTGCAGCCGTAGCACCGCCTGCCAATGACACTGCCACAGCGAACCCGGCGATCGCAGCACGGCGCTTACGACGACGGCGGGCCGCGAGTTCGTCAGTAGAGGTTGGGTCAGTCGGGGTTGGGTCAGTCGGGGTTGAGCCAGTCGGGGTTGGGTCAGTGGGCCCTTGGACTGACGTAAGTATCGCCGTCGGTGCACCTGCCACCGCGGAGGTGACCTCCGCCGTCGTGCTTCTGCTGCTGGCAGCCGGGTCGCTGATCATCAACGCACGGACGGCCGCGGAGGGCGTCGGAGGGGTGCTGGCGAGGGAGCGCAGTTCAAGAAGTTCGGCACGGATGTCGAGGGCGTCGTCGAGTCCGGAATCGGCCAACAGGCGGTCAACGGCCTGCTCGCCCGGAGAACCGTCGGTGCGACCGCTCCGCCGTCCGGCGGGTGTGATGTGTTCACTCATGGTGTGCCATTCCTTCGTAGTGCACTTTTCCTCAGTGCACTCAATGCCCTGCGCTGCAGTTGTTTTATTGCCCCTTGGGATTTGCCCATGATGGCCGCCGTTTCTTCCACCGAGAGGTCAGCCACCACCCTCAATGCCAGAACCTCGCGATGATCTGCAGCGAGGTCCTCCAGAAGTTCCGTGACGCCCAGGCTGCCGCGGCCAAATGCCTGGTCTTCTGCCGACGGCGCCCGTCGCGCGTCCAACTCAGCCTCGTACGGAGCTGAATCCGGGGTGCGTTCGCGCTTGCGATAATGGTCCACCATACGCGCGTGGGCGATCGAGAACAGCAGGGTCCTGGCGCCTTGGAGACCGCCCTCCAGGTCCGGCAGCTTCGGATACAGGGCAAGGAAGACGTCCTGCGTGACGGCTTCGGGATCGTCCACACCACGGGCTCGGAGGTAACCGAAAACCGGCCCTGAAAACTGGTTGTAGGCATCGGTGAAGAGCAGAGCGGGATCGTCCTCGTCCGTCTGCACATATTCATCAGCTAGTGGGTTTAGCACCCGTGGATGCCTCCATCCCGCGCAGCGCAGCGGCCTCTTTGGAGCACCGTCCCCGGTTGTTTTCCGGGCTCAGGACATCCATTGCCACTGCGGTCTGTTACGTACTCCGCCGTCCGTAAAGTGGTGGGGCTCCTCGGTCCAAGCCAAGGAGCCCCACCCTTAAACCGTAACCTCTGGGTCTTTAGCGGACCGAATCGAGGCCTGCACCCGGAGCGGCAGGAACATCGGTGGGCACCTGCGTCAGCAGCGCAGGGGCGGCAGGTGCTGCAGGGACGGCCGGTGTTGCGGGGACAGCCGGGGCGCCGTCCGTTCCCGGAACGGCCGGGACAGCCGGAACGGCAGGCACCTTGGATGCAACCGAAGCGTCAGCATTCGCGTTTGCGTTTGCGGAGCCGTCAGCCTTCAGACCGGCAGCCTTGYCGGCGTCGACTACGGCCTGGCAGTGCGATTCAACGTTGGCTTCGCCGCCTGCGGCCACCACGATGGACTGGAAACCCGGCACCTTGGTGTCAGCCTTGAGTCCACCATGGATGAAGGCGGTGCAGAGACCGAATGCTTCAGGGGTTGTAGCGAGAGTGTCTTCAGCCTTGGACTTCGCAGCGTCAACAGCGTCCGTTGCCTTGTCTTCGCCAGCCTTGGCAGCGTCCGTTGCCTTTGCCTGTGCGGTCTCGACGGCGTCAGTCGCCTTGGCCTGGCCAGCCTCGGCTGCGTCAGCTGCCTTCGTGGCGAGGGGAGCTGGTGCGCCGACGAGGTCGTGGGCGCTCTGCTGAATTTCGGTGGGAAGAGCGCCGTTGAAGGCAGCGACACCGGTTCCGCCGGCAGCTACAGCTCCGGCAGCCAGGACGCCGGCGGCGACTTTGCTGGTGGCAAGGACAGTGAACAAGGACATAAAAGCCTCCGACAAACGATGTGGGGATTGCCCCGGCAGCGTTTGGGTCGCTGCCGGATGATCAGCGTGCGGACGTGGCCCGCACTCCCTCTACATCGTTCCGGGCACGGTTGAGGTTACGCCTTCCTCGAAATAGTTTTTCGGGCCGCGGCACGCGCCTGTTCGATCAGCTTCAGCACTTCCACCGAGTCAGCCGGATCCACAGGTGCGGAACGCGCGGATGCCGCACCGCCGTCGTCGATCTTTTCGGCCAGGAGGCGATAGAACTCAGGATAGGCACCGCGCTCGGTGGGGATGGTTCGGCGCTGCCCGTCCGATTCAAGGGTCCCGTAGTTTTCGGCAGGCTCGACACCGTACTCAGGATCGGCAGGCAGCCCACCGCCAAGAACAAAGGGCTCCTGTGGATCGGTGCCGAACTTTACAAATCCACCGTTCGTGCCCAGCACGCGAAAACGCGGTCCGTGAAGGTGGCTGTTGAGGTTCAGAGTCACGTGGCTGACGACGCCGGATTGGTGCTGGAGCGCGATGAAGACGTCGTCGTCGGCCTTCTCCTGCGGACGTCGTGCCAAGATCTCGGCATAGGTGACGTGCGCCGGTCCGAAGAACTGGACGGCCAGGTCCAGCACGTGTGCACCGAGGTCGAAGAGGACCCCACCGCCATCCTCGGCAGTAGCGCTTGCCTTCCAGGCTTTGGCGATCTCCGGTGCCCAGCGCTCCATCCCCGCTTCAAATCTGGTCACGGTACCCAGCGTCCCGGCGTCGAGCAGCTTCTTCAGGGTGAGCGCGTCTCCGTCCCAGCGGCGGTTTTGGTAGACAGTGAGGACGCGGCCCGCTGCTGCGGCGAGTTGGATCAGTTCCTCGCCTTGCGAGCTGTGGACAACAAACGGCTTATCGACGACGACGTCGAGCCCGGCTTCCAGCGCGGCTCTCGCCAGCGGATAGTGAGTCGCAGGCGGTGTGCCAAGAACGACGAGATCCAGTTCGTCGGCCAGTGCCAGGATGTCCTGCGGCGTGTTGACTACCTTGGCCTGCGGGTACCGTTCAGCCGCCTTTGCCTGCCTTTGGGCGTCTGATGTGGCAATGACGGCAAGGTCATACGAAGTGTTGCTTGCAATGAAGGGCGCATGGAATACGCTGCCCGATAACCCAAAACCTGCGATGGCGGTGCGAATCGGCCTGGAAGTCATGCCCCAAGGCTAATTCAGTAAACCTCCCGCCGGTGCGCGCTGCGGAAGATCAGGACGACGAGTTCGTCTTCGTGAATCTCGTAGAGCACCGGGTAGTCGCCTATTCGAATCCGCCAAGCATTTGATGTGCCATTGAGTTTCTTCACCCCGTCGGGTCGAGGGTTGCTTTCCAGATCGGCGATCGCCAGGAGCAATCTTCGCCGAATTGGAAGGTCGAGCTTCCGTAGCTGTTTTGCCGCGCCGCTGCTTAACTCCACACGATACGAACTCAACGGTTGATGCCGTTCTCCTTCAGGAGTTCGTCAAGACCTACGCGGGTACCGTCGTCTTCTGCTTTAGCTTCCTTGAGGGCTCTAACGTCCGCTTCGTCTTCGAGACGCTCGAAACGTTCAAGGTCCTCGGCGCTTATCAACACCGCCGCAACCTTGCCCCGACGCGTGATGTTGATCCTCTCGTGCCCGTATGCGGCGCGATTGATCGTATCTGAGAGATGGACTCTCAGGTCAGCAACACCTACGAAGTAGTCGGCAGCACCCATGCGCCTATCCTAGCGCCAGTTGTACCTAATGTACATAAGGGACGAAATGTACAGGCGATGTGAGAGAGGGATCCGGAAAAGGAGGCAGGACCTGAGAGAACGATCGGGGAAAGGCAGTTGGACGTGAGAGAGGGATGGCACGGGAAAGGCCGGAAGCCGCCCGAACCAATGAACAGTTCAGGGAAGCTCCCGGCCTTCTTGTGTCTAAGCCCTCCGGTGTTCTTAGGCCCAGAGCAGAGCGTTACTTCTTGGCGCCCTTTTCCCAACCAAGAGTGGTCCAGTCCGGGACGTTGGACAGGCTCTTGAAGAGGGACGGGCCATAGTTGGCCAGGCCCGTGCGCACGAACTGGATCTCCGGGCCGTTGAGGACGGTGCCCATGGAGAAGTACTTCTCCATGTGCTTCTTCTCAACGTTCATGGCAGCCTTGTTGCGCTCAGCGTCATCAGCAATAGTCGCAAGACGCTTGATTTCGGCGTCGAGCTCAGCATCGCCAAGACCGTTTTCGTTGGTCGATGAATCGTAGAACTGCTTCACGGCGTCCGTGGCATCCGCGCCCACGGTGTAACCGGAGATGGTTACGTCGAACTCGCGGCCACCAATGACCTTGCCGAAGTCAGCGTCACCGCGCTGGTCGATGGAGACATCCATTCCGGCAGCCTGGAGTTGCTTCTGCAGGGTCTGCGAGGTTGCGGCCGTGGTGGGGTCGTCGCCGAAGTTGGTGATCTTGAAGGCCACGGGGACGCCATCCTTCGCCATGATGCCCTTGTCATTCGGGGCATAACCAGCATCGGTGAGGACCTTCTTGGCCTGCTCAGTTCCGGTGTCTTTCACGGGGTAGTTGTCCTGGTAGTACTCCGAGAACGGCATGAGCATCATGGAGCCCGAGCTTTCCTCGGACCAGTTCAGGCCGTTGAAGCGGACATCGCGGATGGCCTTGCGGTCCACTGCGGTGAAGATCGCCTTGCGCACGGCAACGTCAGTAAGGGCCGGGCGCTTGGCGTTCAGGTTGAGGCCACCTGCGAACAGGCGCTGGCCACGACGAACGTCGGCGTCTTTGGTACCTTCGAGCTGCTTGTAGCGGCCGAGCGTACGGCCATTGGCGGCGTCGATTTCACCGTTCTTGAAGGCGGCAATCGTAGCGCTGGGTTCCATCTGGCGCCAGACGACCTTGTCGAGGACCGGCTTCTGTCCCCACCACTTGTCGTTGGGAACCATGGTGACCGTTTTTGCGGTGGTGTCGTAGTTTTCAACCTTGAACGGGCCGGCCATCCACTCGGGGTGCATGTTGCCGGCAAAACCGGTGTTGAAGATTTCCGGGGTGTTGATTGCGGGGTGGATCAGGCCGAAGAAGAGGCCTTCCAGCGGGAAGACCGGCTGGGTGGTGGTGACAATGACTTCTTTGTCGTTGGCGCCGGCCTTGACCGAGTCAACGAATGCGTAGGCGCCGGCGGAAACGATGTCGATTGACTTGTCGTCGCCCTTCAGCATCTTCCACGTGTTCTCGAAGGTCTTGACGTCAATCGGCGTTCCATCGTTCCAGGTCGCCTTGTCGTTGACCTTGATGGTGATGGTCTGCTTGCCGTCCTTGACTTCGCTCTTGACGTCTTCGCAGAAGTCCTTGTTGGGCTCTGCTTTGCCGTCGAAGTCCAACTTCCAGCAGCCGCCAATGCCGCCGCTGTTGATGGAAGCCGTATTAACCGGGGTCATCAGCGCCGAGTTGTCTGCGCTGTTGCCCACATTGGAGAAGCCGTTAAAGTCCGGGCCAATGCTGCCCACAGCAAGGGTGACAGTGCCGCCCTGCTGGAGGTCTTTGGCTTCCTTGGCGTTAACGCTAATGAGCTTGCTGATGTCGCCGCCAGCTTCTTCGGCCTTCTGGGAGGCCGGACCCGACGGCGTTCCCCCGCCGCAAGCGGTCAGCAATAGTGCTGCTGCAACTGCTACGCCGCCGATCGTCGTGTACTTCTTCATGGTTTGCCCTTCATGTTTACGACTGGAAATCTTTACGAATTGAATACAGGGTTCAATCAATGAGTCATTTGTCGTCAGGCATGCACCACCAGCATGTCGGCATCTATTTCCCCGTCCGGGAAGAAGCATGCAAACTCCTGTTGACCTTCTGAAGCAAGTGGCGGCTCCAGAGTAAGGCACTTCTCCTGCTTGGCGGCAGGTAGTGCGGCGAATACGGGGCAACGCGTTGCGAAATTGCAACCCTTTGGCGCATCAAGCGGGCTGGGCAGATCGCCCTGCAGGATGATGCGTTCACGTGTGCGTTCCAGATTGGGATCCGGTACTGGGATGGCAGAGAGCAGGGCCCTGGTGTAGGGGTGCCGCGGATTGTCGAAGACTTCATCCACATCGCCGGTTTCCACGATCTTGCCCAGGTACATCACGGCAACGCGGTCCGAGATGTGGCGGACCACTGAGAGATCGTGGGCAACCATCAGATAGCTCAGGCCCAGTTCGGCGCGAAGCTGGTCCAGCAGGTTGATAACGCCGGCCTGGACGGAGACGTCCAATGCGGAAACGGGTTCATCCAGCACCACGAGTTTTGGATTCACCGCGAGCGCCCGGGCGATGCCGATGCGCTGGCGCTGGCCCCCGGAGAACTGATTGGGGAAACGGTTGACGTGGTCCGCCTGCAGGCCCACGAGCCGCATGAGTTCCATGATCCGCTTCCGGACGGCGGCCTTGGGCATGCCAAGGTTCTCCAGCGGTTCGGCAAGGACTTCGTACACCGTGAAGCGCGGATCCAGTGCCCCGGTAGGGTCCTGGAACACCATCTGCATTTCCTTGCGCATGGCCATCTTGGTCTTGGAGTCGGTGGCAACCTTGTTGCTCACGCCGCCGATGACCACTTCACCAACTTGGTCCGGGTGGAACTCCATGATTTCCAGCAACGTGGTGGTCTTGCCGCAACCCGACTCGCCCACGATTGAGAGGCATTCACCTTCGCGGATGTCGAAACTCAGCCCGTCGACGGCCTTGACCGTGCCGATCCGGCGCTTGATCAGCGCGCCCTTGAGCAGTGGGAAGTGTTTCTTCACGTCCTTGAGCTCAAGGACTTTGTCGCGCTCAAGGCGGGCAACGCCGTCGAACTTTGACACGGGCTTGGGCGGCGCCTGGAAAATCTGGTGCGCGTCCGCGTCGCCGGACAGCTCGTCCGTTTTGATACAGGCGGCCCGGTGGCCTTCGGAACCCGGGACCGAAAAGAGCTCGGGCTCACCGTGGAGGCAGGCCTCGCTGGCCAGCGGGCAGCGCGGCGCGAACGAGCAGCCGGTCACGGGAAGAGCCAGGTTGGGTGGCGTGCCTTCGATCGGAACCAGCGACTGCTTGTTGGCGGTGTCAACGCGTGGGACGGCGCCGAGGAGACCCATGGTGTACGGCATGCGGGGGTTGTAGTAGATGTCCTCCACAGTCCCGGTTTCCACCGGCTTACCTGCGTACATGACCATGATGTCGTCGGCCATGCCCGCTACGACGCCGAGGTCGTGGGTGATCATGACGACGGCGGCACCGGTCTCCTCTTGCGCTGTGTGCAGGACTTCCAGCACCTGCGCCTGGATGGTGACGTCCAGCGCCGTCGTGGGTTCATCCGCGATGAGTACCCGCGGATCGTTCGCGATAGCAATGGCGATCATCACGCGCTGGCGCATGCCGCCGGAGAATTCGTGCGGGAACGCCTTCAGCCGGTCCTTGGGGCTCGGGATGCCCACCATCCGCAAAAGTTCGACGGCGCGGGCTTCTTTAGCCTGTTTGCTCATGGTGGGGTTGTGGACAGTCAGGGCCTCGATGATCTGGTTCCCCACCGTGTAAACGGGGGTCAGAGACGATAGCGGGTCCTGGAACACCATGGCGATGTCGCTGCCACGGTGCTTGCACATCGCTTTGTCGCTCAGGCCGAGGAGTTCCTTGCCCTTGTAGCGCACCGAACCGGAGATGTCAGCGGTCTCGGGGAGGAGTCCCATGATGGCCATGGACGTGACGGACTTTCCTGAGCCCGATTCACCCACTATGCCCAGGGTTTTGCCCGGCATAAGGTCGAAATCGACGCCGCGCACTGCGTGGACAACGCCGTTCTCGGAATTGAAGCGGACGTTGAGGTCCCGGACGCTAAGGACGGCGTCGCCGGGTGCGTAGAGCCCGGCGTCGCGAAGTCGCTCTGCAGGCGTGTGGGAGATGTTGGTGCTCATTTGGCAGCCTTTGCGGTCTTGGTCTTGGCCCGACCGATGGAACTGGAGCTGGGGTCGAAGGCGTCTCGGAGGCCGTCGTTCATCATGGCGAGCGAACCGGTCAGGAGGAACATGACGGTCAGCGGTACCCAGAACATCCACGGGAACGAGGACACCTGGCCGGTGGCTTGGCCGATCAGGACTCCCAGGCTGACATCGGGGAGTTTGATACCGATGCCGATGAAGGAGAACGCCACTTCCGCCAAGACGGCACCGGTAATACCGCGGGTGAAATCTAGGACCAACAGTGAGCCGATGTTCGGGACGAGGTGGCGCCACACGATCTTGCGGGAGGGAACACCCATGTACTTGGCAGCTTTGACGTAGTCCCGCTGCATGAGGGACATCGACAAGGAGCGCACCAGGCGGGCGGTACCCATCCAGCTGAAGAACAACAAAACGATGATCAGCAGGAGCCAACTGGGAAGTTCCTTGAGTCCCCCGCCACCACTTGTCGCCACTGCCACCACCAGAATGGCCGGCATCATGATGAGGGCTTCAAGGATGAACAACATCACGGCGTCCACTTTGCCGCCGAAGAACGCCATGGTGCAGCCGTAGACGGCGGAGATCAGGACAGATACGCCGCCAACGATCAGGCCGATAAAGATGGAGATCCGTGTGCCTTCAACGATGAGCGCCATAAGGTCAATGCCGGCCTGCGACGTACCCAGGAAGTGATCCGGTGATGGTCCCATGCCGATGTTGAGGGGATCAATGGTGTCTTTGTTCCAGGGGGTCAGGAACCCGCCGAACAGGGAGAAGAGGAACAGGGCCAGGAAGATGAACAAACCGGCGACGGCGGTACGGTTCCGCATGAAACGACGGAAGATAATGCGGGACTTCCCAATCACGACGTCCTGGTCGGCAACCCTTGACTCGTCGATTTCCGCAATGGGATCAATGATGTTCGTCATTACTGGACCCTCACTCGCGGATCGACCAGCGTCGTCGCGAAGTCGGCAAGGATGGCGCCGATTGCGAAGATCACCGAGCCGTAGGCCAATGTTGCCGTGGCGACGTTGACGTCCTGAAGACCGATCGACTGGATACTCCACAGTCCGATGCCGGGCCAGGCGAAGATCGCCTCCGCAAAGAAGCCGCCGGTAAAGATCGCGGGGATGGTGAAGGCAATGCTCTGCGCGACGGGAATGAAGGACACCCGCAGGGCGTGCCTGCGGATGGCTTGGTTGCGGGTAAGCCCTTTTGCCCTGGCGGTGCGGACGAAGTCAGCATTCACGTTGTCCAGGAGATACTGCCTCTGGGCGATCTGGTAACCGGCCCAACCGAAGATGGTCATCGCGAAGGTGGGCACGGCGTAGTGGGCCACAAGGTCAACGAAAGCCGGCCACCCCGGGTCGATCCCCGGCGTCGAGATTCCAGTGACGAAAAAGATGCGCTGGCCTACGGTTTCGTTGACGCTGATTGCGCCCAACTGGACCAGGAAGTAGGCGATCGGTGCCGGAAGGATGTGCACCAGGTAGCTGTAGGACGTGATCACGCGGTCCTGGTACTTGTATTGCCGCGCTGCTGAATAAACGCCGAGCGCGACGCCGATGATCAGCGTCAGGATGATGGAGGCGATAAACAGGCGAGTGGACACGAGTACCCGGTCAGCGAATTCCGCGTTGACGAATGCCCCGTTTGGGCTGCGCCCCCAGTCCCAGCGGGTGATGATGCCGCCGAGCCACCCAATGTACCTTTCCCAAGGACTGGCGTCGGGGTCCAGGCCGAGTCCACGGAAGGAGGCCGCCACCTGTTCCGGGGTTGGCCGCGGGATCTTCTCCTGTTCCAGGACCGCGGGTTTGAGCGTTGATACTGCCAGGAAATAGCCCGCGCTCGTGGTCAGGAAGATCATGATCAGGTAGATGCCCGACCGCTTCGTCAGATATTTCAGCATGTCGGGCGGCTGCCCTGGATCGTGGCAAAGATCAATGCTCGTCCTTCCGCGGTTCCCGGCTGTGGCCGGCGTCAGCTACGAATTGGCATGAGGGGTGATGGCCCCCCAAGACCCCTCCACGTGAACACCGCCCTTGTATGGCATGGGTCACATTCAAGAGGAAACTACCACAATAACTGCTTCACGTTTCGCTCAATGAGGGCCGGTTTCACGCCTGCAGCCAGATTGTTATCTGTTTTCGCGTCACGATTTCGACGGCGGAGGCTCTGACTTTTGGCTGTACGTGGCGGCTTTTTCACGGCGCTATTTGTCGCATGGCGCAGCCCGCAAGGAGGTCGATCAACGCGTCGATCTTCACATGGCGCGCCTTTGGAGCTCGCGGTACACCGTGGTCCGGGATAGCTCCGCCAATTCAGGCTGGGTGTGCTCCCCGACGTCGTGCAGCGTCAGAAGATGCTTGCGGCGCGYCTTGGATAATTTTGGCTGCTCTCCCTTCAGGCGTCCCTTCGCTTTAGCGACCGCCAAGCCCTCGCGGGTGCGCATCCGTATCAGATCCGCCTCAAAGTCGGCCACCATTCCCATGACGTTGAACAGCAGCCGGCCTACCGGGTCAGTCGGGTCGTGGGTGCTGCCGCCGAGACTGAGGACTACCCCTTTTCCGTCAGCTCATCGGCTATGTCCCGGGCATCGGAAAGGGACCGCGCCAGTCGGTCGAGCTTTGTCACCACGAGCGTGTCGCCGGCTCGGCATGCCGCCATCGCTTCACGGAGGCCTGGGCGGACGCGGTTCGCTCCCGCCGGTCCGTGATCGACGAAGATCTGCTTCTGTTCAAACCAAGGGCCAGGAGAGCGTTTCATTGGGCGGTCAGGTCCTGGTGGTTTGTCGAGCCCCGGGCATAGCCGATTCTCATTCCAGCCATAGCAAACAAGGTTGCAGTAATCCCCCCATCATCGTGCATTTCATCGTGCGGGTCTTACGTACATGGTCTGGGCCAGTAACTAAATGGGACGTGGCGGCGCGCTTCTTGGGCACGGTGATCGACCGGCTAACGGGCGCGTTCGGCACGAACAACCTGGCCCTTAAAGCCCTGGGGTCTTTGGGTCTGCGGAGACCCTAGCTGCTGCCTTACCCCGCTGCGCACCTTGTGCGCTTCTACGGTCTTGGTTCCAGCCGTTCCGCCGTAGTCTTTGCGTTTTTTACTATCTGAAGGAACTCGTCTCGGGAGAGGTACGGTTCGCCGGGACGCCGGATGATGCGCCCTAGGTAAGGGTCCCGCTGTTCCAACTTTTTGCTCCCGAATCTTTGCGTTGTGTAACCAGCTTGACGTTCAGCTCTTTCCCGCATTCCGACGCTACCGATGAGAACGATTAGCGGAAGCGATGTTAAACCGATTGCGACCATCAAAAGCGTCGTAAACCAGGACTGCGGTATACCCGATACGCTGCAGACAAACGTTATTGCGAGCACGACCAACCCTGCCGTTGTGCATCGATATCGCCACAGTAGAAGCTCATAGGCCGTCACGCCAGGCAGGAGCTGACGCTCTGCAAAATTGCTCACCAAGTTAGTGCTCCGTATCCATTTCCGAGGACGCTGCTGAGCGCCGCAGTGGTCATGGGGCCCGGGCGGTCACCGAAACTTGCCCAGGTCACAATTACTGCAACCACGATAATCACCAGCACGGGAGCAGCGATAAGAGTTCCGCGAGGCCTTTATACACTCAGACTAACCGGCGTCGGACCCTATGGGCGTGGGCAGAATATGGCCGCGTCCGGTGGAGGATCGGCTACCGTGCGGACGAATGTGCAGCATTCGTCATGGTCATCCTGCCAGCCGACACCTAGAGCCAGTATTCTCAAGTCGTGGACGAAGATTGGCGTTTGATGGGGCAGGAGCGTTATCTCGCTGGGCGCAGAATGCGCTTTACTGCATGGACTCCATACCGGGAGGGCTGGGACCACGATCACTGCGATTTCTGCTCGACGGAGATATCAGATGACCGGACTGGGCACGCCGAGTACAACGAGGCCTGGGTGACTAGCGATGATTCCTATACGTGGGTCTGCCCGAAGTGCTTTGATGACTTCCGAGAGAGATTCGCTTGGTTGATGGTCTAGCCGAATGGGGTTTAAGGCCAGTTCTTGTTGAAGAAGATGGCGGCGGCCTCTTCTGTTGCCGAAAACCGCACAGAAATGCCCCCTGGTAGAGGCACTCTCCAGACGTCGCTGGTGCCAAGCAACTCGGCGGCCTTAGCATCAGGGATCAGCCTCATTGCGCCGTAAGGCTCCTGGCAGTAGTAGAGCTCAACCAGTCCCATGCTGAGGAGTTCCGAGGCAGCTTTCGCTGCCTCCATCGCTAGGTATTCCTCGCTGGCAGAAGGGTAGAGTGCTCGGAGTTCCCAAGGGGATTCCCATAAACCTCCATAGTCCTCGACTGCCTGCCACAAAAGGATGCGCTGGCTTGCAGAAAGATCCGGAACGGTCATAGCTGGATCATAAGGCGTGTCCCGTGCCGAGTGTCCTTATAGCCACCGGCTTACGGGCAGCCCACGTTAGCGTGTAATAGCCACGCTGGCACGCACTCCCGGTAGGGTGATTTCATTCAAGGGGCCTGTGCTGTGCGCTCACTGATGCATCCAGAACGCGCTCCATTGGAGGAAAAGAATGCCGTGCGACGCGAAGAAACCGACGCCTTGATCGATTCCGAATCCCAAGGTTCAGGGAGTGACTGGGTACAGATAACTGAGCAGACACGCCTTCAAGCTTCCCCTCTGCCCGACCGCGAACAGCCAGTCTGGGAAGGCAGTCGACTACGCAGAAGACTTTTGATAAAGCGCTCCGCAGCCATACTCGTCATCGGAACCGTCACGGCATGGCTAGGGTGGGCCGTAGTTGCCGGCATCAATCATGCAACAGCCACCTACACCACGATCGAGGGAACCGTTACGGCACAAACGGAAAGTCCGCGCAGTCGCACTGCCTCGTGCCAACTCGACCTGAGCTACACCGTAGATGAGCAAGCGCTGCACGGCGTCGCCAAGACTAATGCTTACTGCATCACCCTGCCACCGGTTGGATCGCACGCCCGGATCAACGTCGCTGCATCTGATCCTCACGACATCTGGCTCGACGGGATCGATGACGCGGGCCATCCGAACCCCATACTCTTTGCGGTGTTTCTTGTGGTGGCACCGCTCGCGGTCGCTTTCGCGCTGTGGACGGAACTCACCGATTTTGGCGCTGCCCGCAGACTCGTCGCCTCCGGTGTTCAATGGCGGAAAATTAGAGCCACGGTTGTAAATAAGTCCGGTGGCCGCGCTGGCGTTATCCTTTGGCTAGTGGCCGACGGCGTCTCAGGAGAACCAAGCACCTTTGGTATTTTCTATCGATTCGCTAGCCCTGTTGGACCCGTACGCAAGGGAGACAGCGTGGAGTTGAGCATAATCGCCGATGGACAAAGGCATGCACTCCTTTGGCGACCAGAAATCCAAGGCGTCGACCTTATACATACAAACCATCCACCTGCGTTTGTGGCCTAAGGGAGCTCTTCCACTCGCGCTGGCACCTCCATAGTTGCTTCGGTGCTACCGTCCGGAAGAGGATCCATTAGCGGGCGGCCGCTTCGAAAGGACTCTCGGTTGCCAGATAGCTCGGTGCAAATCTCGGGCTCAGCATTAAGCCCTGGGCTCACTCAGACCTGGTCCAGTGTGATTTCCAGAGACTTGGGCCGCTCATTTGTGCCAAGCGCCCATCCCCATCCGGGTAGCAGCGCAGCGTTCCTGAAGAAGTCTTCGAGCTGAGAGCCGAAGGACCACAGGCTGCCACCGCCCAGTGCAACGGTCTCAGGAGTCGGATCCCAGTAGAACGTGCATGACAGCTGCCACATCGGAGCATCGTCGTCACCGGCTTCAATGAACTGACGTGTGAGATCCACGTTGAATTCCTGGATGCCCCGCGCCCCGTAGGTCCCGAACTGGGCAAGAACGCCATCGCCATCTTCGTCCCCAGGGGCGCAATCTTTGGCCGGTATAGCCGCGAAACGTTCGAAGACGTTCATCACGGCACCGGGATTCCGAGCGCCGATGCGTTCGTCGGCCCCTGTCACCGCAAGCATCTGCTCCAATTGGGCCTTGGACTCTCGAATCAGCATGCCCTGATTATCCAGCAGGAAACTGCCACTGCCGGAAACGGCATTGAGCACCACGTCACCCGACATAGCCGTGGGCATGCTAAGGACTGATGAGCGTAAGCCGATCCCTTACCGGACATTGAGGCCAGCGGAGGAAGGAAGGCACCGCTCTACGGGCTCTAGAGCTGGGGCTCGCGAGGAGGCGCTTAATCGCCGGAGGGGCCACACTGTCGGATGTATCCGCTGGATGCTGGCATCCACATCAGCACAGAACCGGCAACCGTCAAGATCAGGACCGCTACTGAGAGAGGCGTCAGTGCGTTATTGAAAACTCCTCCGAGAGCCAAAATAGC